>OMXJ01000008.1 GCA_900315015.1 uncultured Eubacteriales bacterium
GGAAAAAACATTCTTGCACATATCAGATTTGCTACAATAGGAAAAATGGATAAGACCAAAGAGCTTGGCGATCACTTCCAGCGTGATCTGAAAGAAATGGTGAACGGCTTGCAGACGAATATCCCCGATGTGGGCATTTATATCTGGAGCTGCGGAGAAAATGCAGAAACCCATAATACCCAGCATACGATCATATCTGCGAATGTGTTTGACAATCTCGGAAACGACAGAAGCGTCGGTGAATGGATATTTGACGCAGTGAACGGTGATGTAAAGACCTATGGGCTGGAACTGCTTGATAAATCGTTTTGAGGTGAGGTCTAAAATGAAAACTGAAACGAAGCGTGGGCATAAAGTATTGAAAATCATTGGTATCATACTGCTGATTCTTTTCTCTGTTGCAGTGATATTTTTCATCAAGGGTAAGATACACGAACGCCGTCCGTGGTACGATGATGACTATTTCGATGATCTCAAGACAGATGCAGTGCTTGAAAAGAAATATTCCGTCAGGGGCAGCTTTGAGACCGCCTATACCGAATTTAAGAGCGATAACAGTAAGATAGACACGATCAGGGTGTTTTATCCTGCGGAGCTTGCGGACAACAACAGATCCTATCCGATGATCGTTTCGGTCAATGCAAGCGGTACACGGGCAAGAAATTATATGGCTGTGCTTGACAGGATCGCTTCATGGGGATTTATTGTGGTACAGGATCGCTTCATGGGGATTTATTGTGGTCGGCAACGATGATCCGCAGTCCGGCACAGGTGAAACTGCATCGCAGACACTTGATTTTATCCTGCATATCGGCGCTGACAGCGAATTGTACGGCAAGATTGACAAAAACAATATCGGTATCATGGGATATTCGCAAGGCGGTGCCGGAGCGCTGTGTGCAGTTACGAATTTTGATAACGGAAAGCTGTATAAGACGATATTCACAGGCAGTGCAGCTTATCCTTTCCTTGCACATAATATGGGTTGGGATTATGATGTAAGCAAGGTCACTATACCGTACTTTATGACTTCGGGAACGGGAAAAACCGATGATGCCGATATTCCGGATATTACAAAGAAATTTGCTGGTGTATGCCCTCTCGAATCAGTTATTACGAATTATAACAGTATTTCTGATGATGTAGAGAAAGTTCGGGCAAGAGCCACAGGCGCAGAGCATGAGGATATGCTTGTTCGTTCCGATGGTTATATGACCGCTTGGATGCTGTATCAGCTTTGCGGTGATGAGGAAGCCGCAAAGGTCTTTGTCAGTGATGATGCAGAGATACTGCATAATTCAAATTGGCAGGATATTGAGAAAAATGATTGATGTACGGTATTCAATTGTTAGGCTATATAAATAAATTCATACTAAAATAGCGGACAGTGCTTCTGTTATGAAACACTGTCCGCTTTTGTCCATTATTCAGTTTTCTTTGTCAACAGTTTTTCTACCATTTGTTTTAGGTTTTCTACCAACTTTCTATTTTCCGGTTTTCTCAGCTGCTTCCTCTGCTTTCTCAGCTGCTTCCGCTTCTTTCTCAGCTGCTTCCTCTGCCTTTTCTGCTGCTTCCTCTGGCTTTTCATCAGATTCTTCAGCTTCTAGCTTTTCTTTTACCTTCTGAGCTGATGCTGCAAATTCTTTCTTTGCCTGTCTTACTCTTCCTGCTACAATAGCTATAAAGCTTGCTATGCAAATGATTGCTGAAAAGAGCTGTGATACTGCTATAGGTGTACCCTTAATAAAGAGTCTGTCAGTTCTCATTCCTTCAAGAACAAATCTAAGCGCTCCGTAAAATAAGCCATATCCAAAGAATATCTCTCCATTAAACTTCTTATGCTTTGTGTAAAGAATAAGAAAGATAAGTATCAAAAGATTGAAGAATGATTCGTAAAGAAAGGTCGGATGTACCTGAAGGTAAGTTGCGCCGTCTATTACAACTGCATTTTCCCTTACTTCCATTATCTTACTTAATATCTGAGGCTGATTTACATACCTTGCCTGAAGATCAGCTACTGAACACTGAAAATCATATGGTGCATCTGTTACATCTATCTGCATTGCAAAAAGACTATTTGTGTAGCAACCGAAAACCTCTCTATTAAAGAAATTTCCCCAGCGGCCTATAATCTGTCCAACCAAAAGACCTAAAATTCCTGTATCAAATACTAGAGGAAGATTCATCTTCTTCTTTTTACAATATATATATGCCGTTGTTACTCCAAAAATAGCTCCGCCATATATAGCTAGTCCGCCTGTCCTAAGGTTTAAAATCGATAGAAGATTTCCCTTAAAGTTATCAAAATTGAATGCAACATAATACAATCGTGCCCCTACTATGCCTATTATAATTGCAAAAAAGGCAAGATCTATATAATCATCCGGATTTTGACCTGTTCTCTTAGCCATCCACTCAACTAACAATATTGCTAGTATCATTCCAATGCCAATTATAATACCATAATACTTAAGAGAAAAGTCACCGATTGATATACCATTTCCTAAATTCTCAAATACTATACCAAGATTAGGAAATCTTATATCCGTATTATTCATTATAAGGTTCATTATTATTTTATCCTTTTTAGATAGTTCTAGCTATCCATCATATTATACGTTAAAGAGGAACTCTACAATATCTCCGTCCTTCATAACATATTCCTTACCTTCTGAACGAACAAGTCCCTTTTCACGTGCTTCCTTTTCACCGCCGCACTTTACAAAGTCATCATAAGCTACTACTTCTGCACGGATAAAGCCTCTTTCAAAATCTGAATGGATCTTTCCTGCTGCCTGAGGTGCCTTTGTGCCCTTTTTAATTGTCCATGCTCTAGTTTCCTTTTCACCTGCTGTAAGGAAGCTGATAAGGCCAAGTAATGAATAGCTTGCTGCTATAAGTCTCTCAAGACCTGATTCCTTAACACCAAGCTCTTCAAGATATTCCTGCTTCTCTTCGTCAGTAAGCTCTGCGATTTCATTTTCTGTCTGAGCACTGATTACAAATACACCTGAGCCTTCCTTTGCTGCAAATTCACGTACAGCCTTTACATGCTCATTTGATGCACCATCATCTGCAAGATCAGAATCATTTACATTTGCTGCATAGATTACAGGCTTTGCTGTAAGAAGACCAACTGCTGCAATTATCTTAGCCTCTTCTTCATCATCTGTCTTATAATCTCTAGCGCATTTTCCTTCATTTAAAATCTCTGAAACCTTTGCAAGGATTTCATATTCCTTTGCCTGCTCCTTATCGTTCATAGAACCCTTCTTGAGTCTAGCAAGTCTCTTTTCAAGTATTTCATAATCTGAAAGGATAAGCTCTGTATTGATGGTATCTATATCTCTAATTGGATCTACACTGCCTTCAACATGGATAATATTCTCATTTTCAAAGCATCTAACAACATGAACGATAGCATCGCACTCTCTGATATTAGCAAGGAACTGATTTCCTAAGCCTTCTCCCTTTGATGCTCCCTTTACAAGACCTGCAATGTCAACAAACTCTACTACTGCAGGAATTGTCTTCTTTGATTTATACATATCTGTAAGTACCTGTAATCTATGATCTGGTACTGAAACAACACCTACGTTAGGATCTATTGTACAGAATGGGTAATTGGCCATTTCTGCTCCTGCCTTTGTAAGTGAGTTAAAAAGTGTACTTTTTCCAACATTTGGAAGTCCAACGATTCCGAGTTTCATTGTATCTTAATCTCCTTCAAAAATCTTTATTGATTCAATATAATACCGTTCTTTTCAGAACACACTTTGTTAAGTATATCATATAAGAAAAAAAAAGTCCATATAATTTTGGAATTCAAATCTGTTGATTTTTTATAGGTTTTAGTGTACAATTATCCCTAGATATACTTGAAATTCCCTATGGACTCACTAATACCCACGGGCAAGCCTGTGGGGTTGCAGTAGCGATACCGTAACCCTTGGTGAGTAGCCTAAGTTCTTTGAGAACTACGTTAAGAGAGAATATATAGTTACCTACGGATGTAGTACCCTCTCATTAACATTGGCGATGGTACACTAACCACTCTTCGGAGTGAGTAATTAAATCCTTATAGGATTTAAAGACGGTTCCTCCCACAGGCTTGCCTGTGGGAGGAACCGCCGAAAATTTTATGACAGGTAAAGGATGTAACAAAAATGAATCTAATATGGAGGGCTTTTTAATGTTTAAAAATGTAACAGTTTTAGGCGGTGGGGTTCTTGGCACACAGATAGGTCTCATGTGTGCATACACCGGACACAAAGTAACTTTCTGGCTTAGAAGCGAGAGTTCAATCGAAAGAACAAAGCCAAAGATCGAAAGATATTCTTCTCTTATGATTGACGATCTTGAAAAAGCAAAAGCTCTTGTAGGAAATCCTATGGGTGCTTTTATGTATCCAAAGGGACTTATAAAAGAGTGGAACGGCATCACCGCCGAAGCCATTGATGAGCTTGTTGCTCAGGCAAAGAAAAACCTTAAAGAGGGGGTAAGCATAGAACTTGATATGGCAAAGGCTGTCAAGGGAGCAGACGTAGTAATCGAATCTATGGCAGAAGACCCTAAGGCAAAGATCGGAGTGTATGAAGCAATAAAGGATCTGCTTGATGAAAATACAATTCTTTGCACAAACTCTTCAACAATGCTTCCAAGCACATTTGCGGAATATACCGGAAGACCTGACAGATACCTCGCCCTTCACTTTGCAAATACAATCTGGAAGAACAATACAGCAGAAGTAATGGGGCATCCCGGAACAGATCCTGAAGTATACAGCAAAATCGTTGAATTTGCAGAAGAAATCAATATGATTCCTCTGCAGCTTCACAAAGAACAGCCTGGTTATATTCTTAACTCCATGCTTGTTCCTTTCCTTTCTGCTGCTCAGGCACTTTGGGCAAATGATGTAGCCGATCCTAAGACAATTGACCGCACCTGGGAGCTTGCAACCGGCGCTCCTGCTGGTCCTTTCAAGATCCTTGACATCGTAGGACTTGAAACAAGCTACAATATTAACCAGATGAAACCTGATGCGCATGTTGAAGGTTCAATAACCAACAAGATCGGAAAGCTCATCAAGGCTAAGATCGATGCCGGAGAAACCGGTGTAAATGCCGGAAAAGGCTTCTACGATTATACAAAGAAACAATAATTTTTCAAAGCCGGTGAGAAATCACCGGCTTTCTTTTTAAATTTCAATTATTATTTTTATTCATGTTTCCAGTCTTATATCCTGAAAGGTCAAGCGCAGTATAATCAAATCCGAGCTTTTCAAAATATCCATAAATTTCCTTCGAGATTTCTTTTCTTATGATCCTCTCAAAATCCTCCGGTAAAAGCTCTATTCTTGCTATTTTACCATGATGCCTTACACGGAACTGCTTAAAGCCCATTTCATACAGCTTTTGCTCTGCCTTTTCTACCATTTCAAGCTTCTTTTTTGTAATTACCTCATTATAGGGTATTCTTGATGCAAGGCATGCAAAGGAAGGCTTATCCCAAGTGGGAAGTCCTATTTCCTTTGAGAGAAGCCTTATATCCTTTTTAGTGAGTCCCGCTTCAACTAAAGGGCTCTTTATTTTTAGCTCCTTTAGCGCTTTTAGACCCGGTCTGTAATCTGATAGATCATCAACATTTGAGCCATCAAAAATATTTTCTATTCCATTATCAGCTGCTACCTTAATTATGCTATCAAATATTTCTTTTTTGCAGTAATAACATCTTTCAGGGACGTTTGCGGCAAATTCCTTTATGGAGAGCTGGTCTAATTCTATTACCACCTGCTTTATTCCGTTTTTTTCACAGAACATTCTTCCTTCTGTCAGTTCCCTATCTGGAATGGCAGAAGCCTTTACGGTAACTGTAAGCATTTTATCTCCAAGTATTTCTTTTGCCATATATGCTAAGTAGGTCGAATCAACTCCTGAAGAAAAGGCGATTGCAGCATTTTGGCAGCCCTTAAGATAATTTATAAGCTTCCCTTTTTTAGCACTAAGCTCACTATTTATGGACATATCATCCTCTTTTTCAACCGCGCTGATTTTCTCGCTATTCTCTCTATTTTCTTCATTTTCTAGCATTTATATTCCCCTATTCTTCTTGACCTGCATATGATTTATCATTCCTGCAAGGTAGCCTGCGCCAAAACCGTTATCTATGTTTACGGTGCTGACCCCGCTTGCGCAGGAATTGAGCATTGATAAAAGTGCTGAAAGTCCGCCAAAGGATGCGCCGTAACCTACGCTGGTAGGAACTGCAATAACAGGGCAATCCGCGAGGCCTCCTATAACACTAGCTAGCGCCCCCTCCATTCCTGCAACGGCTACTATGACAGATGCAGACATTATATCCTCTTTATGGGCTAAAAGTCTGTGGAGACCTGAAACTCCGACATCATAAAGCCTTATCACCTTATTTCCATAAAGCTGCGCAGTAAGTGCTGCTTCCTCGGCTACAGGCATATCGCTTGTTCCTCCGGTTGCTACGACCACATTTCCTATTCCATCCGGTTCTGGAATACTTCCTGTATATGCAATACGCGAAACCTTGTCATAGTTTATCTCTTCCTGCGCTAATACCTCTGCCGCTGCTTTTTCTGAAAGCCTTGTTACTATTATATTCTCCTGCCCTGCTGATTTTAAATTTCTGATTATTCCTACTATCTGAGAAGGAGTCTTTCCAGCTCCGTAGATAACCTCTCCGGCTCCCTGACGTATTTGCCTATGATGGTCGATTTTCGCATATCCTAAATCATCAAAGGGCTTTGTCTTTAATTTAAGCAGTGCTTCATCAACGCTCATTTCACCGCTTTTCACCTTTTCAAGTATCTGCCTTGATGTAGTATCCAATTTATTCTCCTTATTATCAAAAAACGGCCCCGAAAAACGAAGCCGTTTATTTTTTATTTTTTAACTAATACTGTTCTTAAAACCTTGCCTGGATCTTTAACCATAAGCATTCCAAGCCATATGATAAGTCCAAGAGCAACTACGCAAACTCCTAAAAATGCATCATTTATCATATCTGCTGCTGCAGGAGTAAAAAAAGCGTCCTTTAACTCAATATATTCTGCAATGGCATCCACCATCCACATAAGTGAAGCTCCCCAGTACATAAGACAGAGTCTTCCAAGCATATATTTCTTATCATGTAACTTAAAGTACCATACAATGGTAGAAATAATCGCTGCAAATACAGTTATAAGAAGTGTCATAAAGAAGCCTCCTTGCTGGTTTTGGTATTCTTTACAACCGCATCAGCCACAAGTACCATTATGCACCAGCATATTGTTACTGCAACAGCCATTCCTACGCCGACAGTCGACATTTCCTGAAGCATTTCGACTATTCCCTCTTTTGATTCTGCCGCCGTCAAAAATGGGAACCATGGAACAACCTCTCCATGCCATACATGTTCGAACATAAGCAGAATAGATCCGCCCCAGAGCATCATATTAAGCCAGCTGAGCTTTTCAGAGAGCTTAATGTGTCCGGTCTCTACCTTCTCAACTACTGAATTATTAGCCTTAGTCTCCTGCTTCTTCTCTTTTCTCTTTACAACTGCTGTAATAACAGTTGTAACTATAGCCTCAGCTACAGGTACTGCAAAACAAGCCATATCATATCCTCCATTATAATTTTTAATTTGTTATATAAAGCTTCTGCCCTAGCCTTCAAGCTGGCCTTCAGCCTCCTTTAGAAATATTACTAAAAATTTTATTTATTAGCTATATCTATTACATCATATAATAAGCCAAAAGTAAAGTGTTTTTTGTATATGTATGAGACATTTTAATTAAATCTGTCTCTTGAGGATATAACCAATATTTTTCCTTGTTTAAACTTAACCTCTGCCTGCTCATCAGTTATTTCATTGCTGATGCATAATGAGCTGAATTGTTTTAATGTACCGTTACTCAAAGTATATTTGCAGCCGCTTATATTCAGCCCTTCTATTTTTTCAGAGAGGCTTATCAGTGAAAAGTACTTATATGATGACAATTTCTCGTAATAAAAGGACTCTGTCATATAGAACATAACATTTAATTCATCCGCTATGGCTGCCATTATGCCGTATTGGTTAAATTTTTCCAGCAGAAATATATTTGAAAGCTCATGGTCCATTCTTCCGCCAAGTGCCCCAATTATAAGCACCTTTTTACTTTCTAGCCTTTTGCACAGATCTGCTGCAAGCTCGGTATCAGTCTCATCCTTTTCCGGTCTGTAGCTATCGACCTGAATGCTCTCATCCATCATGTAGCGCTTTAAAACATCAGGATCTACGGTATCAAAGTCCCCAATGATATGAGTAGGCTTTATCCCGAGCTCATTAGCCCTTTCAATTCCGCCGTCAACAGCAATTATATTAAGTTTATCAGATTTCATCACTTCCAAATCATCAAGAAGCCTTCTGATAGCTTTTACATCCATCCTGCCGCCCGTAATTATAAGCGTGTCATAATCCTTCAATACATTCACTACCTGCATAATTATCACCTTCTAAAGCCTTGTGGCATTTTCTCACTGCCCCATTATAAGCTTGAAGCGGCTGACATTATCTTCAATATTTCCTTTGAAGATTGCTGTTCCTGCTACAAGAACGTCTGCTCCTGCATCTATTACATCCTTTGCATTATCAAAGCCTATTCCGCCATCTACCTCAATCATTGGATTTGCATCAATCTTCTGGCACATCTCCTTTAATTCCTTAAGCTTATCAATCGAGTATGGAATGAACTTCTGTCCGCCATACCCCGGATTTACGGTCATTATAAGGACAAGTCCTACGCTCTTTAAAACATACTTAATATTTTCGATAGGAGTTGATGGATTGAGTGCAACTCCCGCAATCATTCCAAGCTCCTTTATCTGATTTATGGTTCTGTCAAGATGCTTTGTTGCTTCTGCATGAACAGTTACGATATCTGCACCGCACTCCTTTAAGGCTGGTACCATTTTCTCTGGATCTTGAACCATAAGATGTACATCAAACGGAAGTGCTGTTGCACTTCTAAGTGACTTTATTATAGGCTCTCCAAAAGATATCTGTGGAACAAACATTCCATCCATTACGTCAATGTGTACAAAGTCAACTCCTGCTTTTTCAGCCCTTGCTACACATTCTCCAAGTTTTGTAAAATCTGATGCTAAAATTGATGATGATAGTCTAAGCATTTTCTTCTCCTCTCCTGTTTTGAAGGTTCATATTATAATTATTATTAATATTTTATGTAAACCGATACCGATACCAATACTAATACTTACCGCTCTTTAATTCCGAAAACAGCTGAAGATAATTTTCATACCTTGTCCTATTAATTTTTCCTTCTTCTACTGCCCTCTTAACTGCGCATCCTGGTTCTGAGACATGTCTGCAGGTATTGAATTTACATTCGCTAGAATACTCCAAAAATTCATTATAATAATCCCTTAACTCTTCCGGCTGCATGCCCTGAATGTATATGGTAGAAAAGCCAGGTGTATCTAAAAGATAGGTCTCTTTTTCAAGGTAAAAGAGTTCTGTATGCCTCGTGGTATTCTTACCTCTTCCAATTTTCTCCGAAAGCGTTCCTGTTTCTACCTCTGACTGCGGACTTAACAGCTTCATTACTGAAGATTTTCCAACTCCGCTAGGTCCTGCAAGTACAGTAGTCTTTCCTCTTAGCTCTTTAAGGAGAATCTCCCTTGTATCTTCTATGCCAAATTTCAAAAAGTTTGTTAAATTGCCTATGGTATTTATGGACAATACCTTATAGCCGCTATTTTCATAGGTATCTGTCAGCTCCTTAAGCTTATCAGCACCTACAAGGTCATTTTTATTAAATACGATGACAGTAGGTATGCTCTGTCTTTCCATATTTATGAGAAACCTGTCTAACAAATTAAGATTTGGCTCAGGATATACGCAGGCAAATACGACCATAGCCTGATCTATATTTGCTACCTGCGGTCTGATTATACTATTTTTCCGCTCTAATATCTTTATTATGCTTCCCTCTGGATAACCATCTGGCAGCATTTCTGATAACGGCTTTAATTCTACGTCATCTCCTGGCAGGGGCTTTTCCTTATTCTTTCTAAAAATACCCTTGGCCCTGCACTCATATATGATATCTTTCTTACTTTCATCCGCTTCTACATTTACATAGTAAAAGCCGCCGACTCCTTTGATTATCTTTCCCTTTAAAGTATCCTTCATCCTCCACCTATGCTCTTTCAAAAAACTCATAAAAAAGACACAGCCTGTGAACGCCATTTCTGGCATTCACAGACTGACGTAATTTTTTTAATAGCTTTATTAGTCTGCTGGTTCTGCTGAAAGAACTACGTTATATGTCACCTCTTCATCACCGAACCATACATGAACAACTGCTGCACCTTCAGTGAAGCCTGTATCCTCATCCTCTACTATAGCAAGCTGTAATGGGAATGAAGAAGAATCAAGCTCTTCTCCGCTATCATATACAACTGCCTGAGCATCGCCCTGATAAATCTCAGCATATACTGATGAGAATCCCTCAAGGCTTTCTGGCCAGTTAATTGTAACTGAACCTACATAAGAGTAGATAATTTCTTCTGTTGATTCTGTTGTTACTTCAGGTTCATCAGTTGGCTCCTGTGTAGTTGTTGGCTCTTCTGTCGTTGCTTCTGTTGTTGTAGTTGTTGCTTCTGTTGTTGTAGTTGGCTCTGGAGTTGGCTCTTCGCTCTTTCCAAGGCTAAGTGTAATATTTACAGCTGTTCCAAGCTCTACCATCTTTTCCTTTAGAACGCTCTGACCACATACAAGATTCTTCTCATAATTATCAGAGTTCATGAAATCTGTCTCACCGATCTTGAGACCACGCTCTTCAAGTAAAGACTTAGCTTCATCATATGTATGGCCGCTTAAGTCTGGCATTTCAACCATGTTTCCATCAACGCCGCCGCTGACAACTACCTTAATGGTATCACTTGTCTTTGCAAGAGTTCCGATTTCTGGTTCTGTACCGATTACTGTCTGAGCCTCGATTTCAGCATTTGGTCTGTACTCTACTTCATGAATTACAAAGCCGTCTGCCTCAAGAGCAGCGATAGCTTCCTCTTCTTTCATTCCAGTAATATCAGTAATAGGCTTGGTTTCCGGACCTACGCTTATTGTAAGAGTAATTTCTGCATCTCTAGCTACATCTCTCTTTGCAGGTGGGTACTGTGCAATAACACGTCCTGCTTCTACGGTTGCTGAATAATCTTCCTTCCAGATGATAGTAAAGCTCTCAGACTTAAGACGAAGTGTCTTTTCTGCATCTTCCTTACTAAGGTCTTCAACTGAAGGTACTGAAATAAGATCTTCAGGTGCAGCTGTAGGAGCTGCAGTTGTAAAGCCCTGATAACCAGTTGTAGTTGGTGTCTGAGCTGTGTTTCCTCCAAGATAGCCTGTAACTCTCATTACAAGATATACAAGTGCTATACAAAGTGCTATAGCTAGAAGAACGGTACCTGCAATGATGAACTTTTCAAATCTTGGATCCATTGCGTCGATATCTTCATCTTCTTCCTTAGATATCTTATTGACCTTCTTTTTAGTGGTCTGTGTAGTGGCTACTGCCTTCTTCTTAGCTACTGGAGCAGCTTCTGAAGTCTTTGCCCTTACAGGCTCGGCCTCATCACTTATTTCATCCTCACTGATCTTCTTCTTACTTGATTCAGTCTTTATAGTCTTTAACTCATCCTTATTCATTTGTCTTGTAGGACTGTCTGAAACGATGGCTGCAGGCATATTTACGAAATCGCCCTCAGGCTCTCTCATTGAACGCTTTAAGTCACTGATAAGATCAGTTACGGTGAGATATCTGCGCTCTGGCTTCTTCTGCATACATTTTTCAACAATCTTCTGCACGCTAGCCGGAACGTCTTCTCTTAACTCATTAAGAGGCTGTGCCTCTCCCTGAATCTGCTGAAGAGCTACCGTTACGGTATTTTCTCCTCCAAAAGGCACCTTTCCTGAAATCATCTCATAGATTGTAACACCAAGAGAATAGATATCACTCTTCTCATCTGAATATCCGCCACGTGCCTGCTCAGGTGAAAGATAATGAACAGAGCCTATGGCCTGATTGATTGCAGTATTTGCAGTAACAGCCTTTGCAATACCAAAGTCTGTCACCTTTACCTTTCCATCTCTTGAAATGATGATATTCTGTGGCTTAATATCTCTATGAATAATATGATGCTCATGCGCACACTCAAGACCGTGCGCAATCTGTATTCCTATTCCTACTGCTTCCTTTATTTCAAGCTGTCCCTTGCGCTCAATGAATTTCTTAAGTGTAATTCCTTCAACAAGCTCCATTACGATGAAATAAAGACCACTATCTTCTCCTACATCATATACATTTACAATGTTAGGATGTGAAAGCATTGCCGCTGCCTGAGCTTCTCCGCGGAACTTATCTACAAAACTCTGATCGTCTGCAAATTCAGCCTTAAGGAACTTAATTGCAACATTACGATTGAGTCTGCGGTCCACTGCCTTATAAACATCAGCCATTCCCCCGCTACCGATGCTCTCGACAATTTCATACCTTTCACTAATAAACATACCAGGTTTAATCATATCTTTCCTCTCATGAACTCAAAATTTTATACCCTGACTATAATAATAGATATATTATCAAAGCCGCCATTATTTTTAGCTAACTTTAATAGTTCATTCTTTGATTTTTCTATATTCTCACCGTTAAGTGTGAGTATACCCTCAATATCCGAATCATCCATCATGTTCGACAGACCATCTGAGCAAAGTAAGAACATGTCTCCACTCTTTAATGGAACCTCAAAGCAATCCGGTTCTCGGCTCACATCCCCTGCCCATAAAGCACGGGTTATGACATTTTTTCTTGGATGGAATCTTGCGTCTTCTCTTTCAAGCTCTCCTCTTTCAATCATTTCTTCAACTAAAGAATGATCTACGGATATCTGGCTGAGCTTTGCCGTTTCTCCATCATACAGATACAATCTTGAATCTCCGATATTTGCTGCTAAAAGCTTTCCATCAATTACAGTTCCTACAACAAAGGTAGTTCCCATATTAGAAAGATTGGCATTTTCTTCTGCCTTGCGACTAATATCGTCATTTGCTCTAGCTATGCCGCTTTTTATCGATTCAAAGATAGTCGGTCTTTTTTCATTTTTTATACTATCGATAAATCCATCGATGGCTGTACGGGATGCAAGCTCACCGCCTTCATATCCTCCCATGCCATCTGCAACTATATAAAGATTTGGAAGGCATCCGATTTCACTATCACAGATAAATATCGAATCCTGATTATTATTTCTCTTTACACCTACATCTGATATTCCAACAGATTTCAAGATTTTAGCCTTCCTTTCCTCATAGTCTATTTCAGAAAAAGTCTAAAGCATTTTAAATCATTCAGACTTTTTCTCTTCGCGCATTGTATTCAGTCTAAGCTGTCCACACGCTGCATTTATATCTGAACCAAGCTCACGTCTTACCGTGGCATTGATACCATTCTTATCTAAAACTCTTCTGAAGCTTTCTACTCTTTTTTCATCAGGGCGCTTCATTCCGCGCTCTTTTACCTCATTTACAGGTATAAGATTTATAAGCATATTTCCACTGAACTTATATTTCTTTCCCAAAAGCCTTGAGAGCTCTTCAGCATTCTTATCAGAATCATTAATTCCGGAAATAAGGCTGTACTCAAAGGTTATTCTTCTGCCATGCTGCTTGTAGTAATAATCTACAGCATCAAGCACATCCCCTAATTCATAGGCATTTGCAATAGGCATTATGCTTTTTCTTATCTCTGCGTTTGGTGCATGAAGTGAAAGCGCAAGATTAATTGCAAGCCCTTCATCTGCAAATTTCCTGATTTTATCTGCAAGACCGCACGATGATACAGTAATCTGTCTTGCTCCAATATTAAGTCCCTTTTCACCTGTAATAATCCTTAAAAATCTCATGAGATTATCGTAATTATCCATCGGCTCTCCGATTCCCATTACAACAATGTTTGAGACTCTCTCACCGGTAATTTTCTGTATATAATAAACCTGCATCAGCATTTCTGCTGGCTCGAGATTTCTTTCGAGGCCTAGTAGCGTAGATGCACAGAATTTGCATCCCATTCTGCAGCCTGCCTGTGAAGTAATACATACGCTATTTCCAAAATGATAGCGCATAAGCACGCTTTCTATTATCTGCCCATCTCTTAATCTGAACAGATATTTTTCCGTTCCATCAAGCTTGGATTTAAATCTCTGATGGAGACTAATCGGCGCCTCTGGCCATTCCTGCTTTAATTTTTCGCGAAGATCTTTTGATATGTTAGTCATCTCATCGAATGATGCTGCAAGCTTTACATGCAGCCAATCATACACCTGACCTGCTCTAAAGGGCTTTTCGCCTATCTTTGCAAAATACTCCTTTAGTTCATCAAGATCCATTGAACGAATATCTCTCTTTAATTCTACCATACACATCCTTATATTATATCACATTTTCGCAAATATGCAACTAAAATGTTATTTTTATGCACTTCTCACAACATTTCCGCTCCACTTTACATTATTTAAGCCATCTTTTGGGCATATTATCTTACAAATAATATGCATATCATCAAATAAGCTTTTTTTAGCGGGCTATGGCTTAATAAAAGCGGATATGAAAAATCCATCTGTCCTGTTTTTATCAGGATCTAATCTTATATGTCCATCCTCCGCTCCCCTAGCGTCCTTTAGATACTCTGGAAGCACAGTCCTTAAATCTGTTTTATTTAACTTCAGGCTGTTACTTATATATTCAGCATTTCTCTCATCCTCTAAAGATGTCAGCGTACAGGTGGAATAAATAAGCACTCCGCCCTTTTTAAGATAACGCACCGCATTATCTAAAATCTTTCTTTGAAGAAGGCTTAGCTCCCTGATATCATCTTCCTTTACTCTTAGCTTTATGTCCGGCTTTTTGCCTATTACTCCAAGCCCTGAGCACGGAAGATCTGCTATTATTATGTCATAAGCCCCTTCATCAGATGGAACATAAACTGTTCCGTCCTGCTTCTTTGCCTGAACGCAGTCCACCTTCATCCTGCTGCAGTTTTCTTTTAATACGGCAAGCTTTTCCTCATATAGATCTCTTGCAGATATCTTTATTTTATTTCGAGAAGCCTTTCCCTCTTTTACCATTTTTTCTAAAAGTTCAGCAAGATATACAGTTTTTCCGCCCGGACAGGCACACATATCAAGAGCATTTACAGCTTTTCCTTCATTCTCAGATGCTTTACCTGCAGCATTTACCTGCATGCTCTCAAATACCTTAGCCGCAGTGTATACAGCTACCTGAGAGCTCTCATCCTGTACGATGAAAACACCCTCATCAAATCCTGGTATTTCAGTAACTGATGAATACCCTTCTAAGTAAAGAGCGCAAGGTGCATAATTTCCTTTTCTTGCAGAAATCCCTTTTTCCTTTAGTTCTAAAATATATTCCTCAATTAGCTCATTCTCTAGAGCTCCGTCTTTTTCTGAAGTTTTTCCTTCACCTGGCACATATTCTTTTTCAGAAGCTTTCACTTCACCTGGCACATATTCTTTTTCAGAAGCTTTCACTTCACCTGGCACATATTCTTTTTCAGAAGCTTTCTCTTTATAGAGCCTGTAGTTTTTTTCTGAAAATCTTACGCATAACGGCTTTTCTGCTAAAAACTGCTTAAATATCCTAGCTGCAGTCTTTTCATCGTATTCCTTTATAAAGAGGCTCACAATCCACTGCGGCATGCTATAATTTATGGACATTCTCTTTTCTGCAGGCAGGCTTCTTGTAAGCTCAGCAATATAATTCTTATTCTGCCCTGCTCTCTCTGAAATGTTCCTTAATACCGCATTTACATAGCCTGTATAAGCACCGTGATTTACTTTAGAAGACAGCTTTACCGCTTCATCACAGACTGCTGCCGGTCTTATATCAAAATATAGCAGCTGACAGACTGAAATCCTAAGTATCCCGAGAATAAGTCTATCTAGCTTATCTAATTTAATATTTGATGCCTTTTCAATAGCAAAATCAAGGGTAATGCTGCGTTCAACTGTCATTTTAGATAGTCTTGTCACAAAGGCTGTATGCTCATTTACACTCACCTTTTTCAATGCATCATTTAAAAAGCATCCATCAAAAAGAACGCCCATAGTGATTTTCAACGCTTCTTCACGTGCATTCATCCACATTCCCCTTATCTCTTTTACAATTATTCAAGCATATTTCCATTTTCTATTTTATAACCGCGAAGGAAGCTCTCAGTATCCATTTCCTTCTTACCTTCAAGCTGAAGCCTTGTAATTTCAAGTGCTCCGTCACCGGTATTTACAAAAAAGCTCTTCTTGGTAACATTAAAGATCTCACCAGGCTTTAACTCTGAGTTTTCGACTGATAGCTCGCTATTATGAACGACCCTCACCTTTTTTATCTTTAAGGTCTTTCCATTTATGAAGGAGAAGGTTCCTGGCCATGGGAAAAGGCCCCTTACAAGCCTTTCAATTTCCACTGCGCTCTTTTTATAATCAATATGTCCAAGCTCTTTATTTAGCATCTTTGCATAACAGGTTTCACCCTCTTGAGGAATTCTATTTACCCTGCCTGCAAATATCTGAACAACGGCCTTTATAAGAACATCACCGCCCATTGCAGCAAGCTTATCATAAAGACTTCCGCCTGTTTCATCTGCGGCAAGCTCTATCTTTTCCTGTAAAATTATATCACCTGTATCAAGGCCCTCATTCATGTACATTATGGTAACGCCTGAGTATTTCTGACCGTCTATTACAGCCCACTGTATAGGCGCAGCGCCGCGGTACATTGGAAGAAGCGAGGTATGTACATTTATGCAGCCGTATTTTGGCAAATCAAGTACCTTCTTTGGCAGAATCTGACCAAAGGCAGCTACTATTACAAGCTCTGGTGCAAGCTCCTCATAGACCTTTATAAATTCCTCTTCCTTTACTTTAACCGGCTGATATACCGGAATATTATTCTTAAGTGCAACCTCCTTCACCTCAGAGAACTTCATTTCCATTCCGCGTCCCTTTGGCTTATCAGGCTGAGTAACAGCACCTATTATCTCTATATCAAGCTCATCCTTTGCTGCAATGAGCTTTTCAAATATAATAGCTGCAATTTCCGGTGTTCCCATAAAAAGAACTCTTTTAGACATATATTAACTCCTTCACTAACACTTCACTAGCTCTATACTAACTCTCTACTAACACTTCACTAGCTCTTTACTGACTCTCTTTTAACACTTCACTAGCTTTATGCTAACTCTCCTTAACTTCTTTTACTGCTCATCATCCTCTGACATGCTGTTAGAATCTACAAGCTCACCTTCTACCTTTGTAGTATAAAGTACACCATCAAGGTGATCGATTTCATGGCAGAAGCACCTAGCTAATAGATCTGTTCCCTCGAGGATTTCTTCTTTTCCATCGAGAGTCATTGTCTTTACCTTTACATGGTTTGGACGGGTAACAATGCCCATTTTTCCAGGTACTGAAAGACAGCCCTCATAGCCTGTCTGCTCGCCGTCCTTTTCAATGATTTCCGGATTAATAAGAACGATAGGATTTTCTGTTCCATCCTCGTTTCCGCAATCAATTACTACAAGTCTTTTAAGTATTCCGATCTGTGGTGCAGCAAGACCTACACCTCCTGTCTCGTACATGGTATCAAACATATCATTTATGAGCTCTCTTAAATGATCGTTGATTTCCTTAACAGGCTTTGCCTTCTTTTCAAGAATTGGATCTCCGATTTCCCTAACTGTTCTAAGTGCCATTTTTTTATTCCTCCGTATGTTGTTTTGATATTGTTATAGCATTACCAAATCAGCATAATCCTATTTTATTTGCTCTGCCTTATTACGGCATATTATAGTATGCCTCTCAGTATACTTTATAATGAACGGGTGTATTTTCTGTGATAAAATCACAATTACTCATTAATAACTATCTAACGGGTTAAAGTCGAACTGTGCAGTTGCAATGCCAAGTCCCCCTCTATCAATTATCCTTTTTTCAAGGATATCCTTTAAATCTGCAAGCTTTTCATAATCTGTGCATTTAACAAAAAATCTCTTTCTATATACGTCTGCAACCTTATAAACGGTATGCTTTCCGACATTATATACCATGATTCCGGAAATAGCTACTTCCTCTGCTATGGCATGCAGCCATTCGACTGCGGCAGAAGCTGCCTGCTCATTTTTTGAATAACAAGCTACCGCAAGCATGTTCATAACAGGCGGATACTGCGCTGCCTTTCTAAAAGCTATTTCATTTTCAAAGAATTTATCATAATTTTCAGTTGCAGCATTTACTATGCTGTAATTCTCAGGCTGATAGGTCTGAATTACGACCTTTCCGCTCGCCTTATCTCTTCCAGCTCTTCCTGCTGCCTGAGCTAATAAATCAAAAGTTCTTTCTGCACTTCTAAAATCAGATGCATGAAGGGAAATGTCTGCTGCTAATATTCCAACCAGTCTTACCTTCTTAAAATCATGTCCCTTAACTATCATCTGGGTGCCTATCAGAATATCAGCTTCTCCCTTTGAAAAGCTGCTTACGATATTATTTATATCGTCCTTTCCCCTTGTGGTATCGGCATCCATCCTGAGTATCCTTGCGGCAGGAAAGAATTTTTTTACACTATTTTCCACCTTTTCAGTACCGCCGTTCATGCCTCCTATAAGCTTTGACTTACAATTAGGGCATTCACCAGGCATAGGTATTGTATAGCCACAGTAGTGGCATACAAGCTTTCCATTAGTGTGATAAGTCATTGAGACCTCACAGTGCGGACATTTAATGACCTCACCGCAGCTTCTGCAGGATATGCAGGACATATAGCCTCTTCTATTAATAAAAAGCATTGTCTGTCCGCCTTCTGCAAGGGTCTTATTCATATCATTCAGGAGTTCTCTAGAAAACATCGTAGTATTTCCATCTCTAAGCTCAGCCCTCATGTCAACGATTGAGACCTTTGGAAGGCTTGCTCCTTCAACTGCTCTTTTACTCAGCTTATATAGCTTATACCTGCCCTGCTTTGCACGCAAAAAGCTCTCTAAAGAAGGTGTTGCACTTCCTAGTATCAGCATGGCACCAGCAAGCTCGGCTCTTTTTTCTGCAACCTCTCTTGCATGGTATTTAGGCGGATTTTCGCTTTTGTAGCTGCTCTCCTGCTCCTCATCTATGATGATGAGTCCTAAATTCTTAAACGGCGTAAAAAGCGCAGAACGAGGTCCTATCATTATATCAATGCTGCCCTCTTCAGCCTTTCTTGCCTGATCACTTCTTTCTCCTAATGAAAGCTTTGAATGCATAAAGGAAACTCTGTCCTTAAATCTCATTCTGAAAAGATTCACATTCTGAAAGGTGAGCGATATTTCTGGAATAAGCATTATTACCTGCTTACCAGTACTTATAACATTTTCTATTATGTTTAGATATACTTCTGTCTTTCCGCTTCCTGTAACGCCGTATATAAGCGAAGGCTTAAGATCATTATGGTCCATTCTGACATATATGTCATCTACAATGGCCTGCTGCTCTTCATTCAACACCGGTCTATCTCTTTTTACCATTTCCGGCATCTGCGGAAGTCTATCTACTATTTCATTTCTTACATCTATAATTCCAGATTTTACCAAAGAATCCAGAACGCTTTTTGTAAAATCAAGTTCAGGCGTAATTTTTATATATTTTCTGCCCGAAGCTCCATCTAACTTTTTAACAGCGGATTCATTTTCCTGGGCTCTATCTATCTTTTTGCTTGAGGTTTTTTTATCCCTACCTGCTTCAGCTTTTGAAGCGGTATTAGGATAAGTCCGCTCTATCAGATATTCTAAGACTCTCACCTTCTGTACATGCTTTTTCTTTCTAGCTATTGATAAAGCCTCTCTAGCTTCTGCCTCTCCTGCGATAACAGCCGCATATCTATCCTGCTTCTGCTTTATCTCTCTTTTTACAGGAAGCACTGTCTTTAAGGCATCATTCATTGTCGAACCAAAGCTTCTTTTGATGAAGGCAGCAAGCTCTATCAGCTCGCTCTCAACAACCTTTCCTGTCTTTGGCACCTCGGCTATGGCCTTTATCTTTTCAGGAGCGATCTTTGGCTCTGAGGATATTCCGAGCACAAAGCCCTTTATCTTTCTATTTCCATTTCCAAAGGGAATCATTACCTGAGAGCCTATTTTAACTCTCCCCATAAGCCCCTCCGGTATTTCATACTGGAAGGTCTTATCTAAATTACCATTTGAAATATCTACTATAATGTCTGCATATTTTGCCATTATAAAAGTCTTCCCTGCTTATCGAGCTTTTCAGCAGCTGCCTTTATTATTTCCACATCATCCATATGATGCTTTACGCCCTTTATTTCCTGATAATCCTCATGTCCCTTACCAGCAACCACAATAAGATCGCCAGGTCTTGCATGCTCAAGGCTATAATAAATTGCATCTTCCCTATCTTCAATCGTTACATATCTGCCGTTTGCTCTTTTAATACCAACAATTATGTCATCTATTATCTCTGAAGGCTTCTCGAAACGTGGATTGTCTGAAGTTACTATAGTAAGGTCTGCATATTTTGATGATACTTCGCCCATACCATAACGTCTATCCTTTGCTCTGTTTCCGCCGCAGCCAAACACACACACAAGTCTCTTAGGATTGTATTCCTTAAGTGTAGTAAGAAGTGTCTCGAGGCTGACTGCATTATGTGCATAATCCACCATCACAGAGAATTTCTTTGAAACCGGCACCATCTGTATTCTTCCAGGTACCGAAACCTTCTTTAAAGATGCCTTTATGTCATCTTTAGTTATTCCCTTTAAAACGCTGTATTTTTCCTTATCCTCTTCGGCCAGTTCAGAAATTGAAAGTTCTTCAAGGTGTCTTATTATTGCCACTGCACAAAGAGAGTTATAAACTGAAAATCTTCCAGGAATATCCACTGTAACATCAAAGTCAAATGGAATGCTTCCTACCTGCTTTTTCTCTGAAAGCTTATAATTTACTGAAAGAGTTGCATCCTCAGTATTAAGCTTTATGTCACTTGCATAAATATCATTTTTAGGATCAATGCCATAGCTCTCTAATTTGCAGGTATGTCCTTCAAGCACCTTATCAAGCAGCTCTTCATCGCCGTTTACAATGCCCATATTGCACTGCTTAAAGAGCATTCCTTTGCAACGCATATAATCCTCAAAGCTATCATGCTCTCCAGGTCCTATATGGTCTGGAGAAATATTTGTAAATACACCTATATCAAAATTTATTCCATATACTCTATCAAGTAAAAAGGCCTGAGATGAAACCTCCATTACTACGCACTTTAATCCAGCCTTTACCATGTCGGCAAAGTACTTTTCAACAAGATATGAAATAGGTGTAGTATTATTCGACTTTATTACGGTATCACCGATTATGGTATTAATGGTTCCTATTAATCCAGTTTTTACACCAGCATGCATAAGAGCTGAATATACCATATAAGTGGTGGTAGTCTTTCCCTTGGTTCCTGTTATTCCAATGGTAACAAGCTTTTTTGCAGGATAATCAAAGTACGCTGCTGACATAAGAGCTAAAGCCTTTTTTGCATCCTTTACTCTTATTACAGGAACCTTCTTTTCACAGCTCTCATACTCAGGGTCTGCTGCCTTTATTCCTTCAATGTCCTTTTCTGAAATAATTACGCTTGCTCCGCTTTTTATTGCACTGCTCACGTATGAATTACCATCACTTCTTGCGCCGGTTATACAAAAAAATGCACTATCAGAGATGACCTTTCTTGAATCATAAATAAGATCTGATATTTCAATTCCTGCTGTGTCTAGATCTAATGCACCTTTTTCATCTATTATTTCATATTCCTTTACATCTGCAAGTAGAGCTGATAACTTCATAATCCTACCTCACTTTTCAAATAAAAAAATTACACCAAAATAACCCTTAGCCCCGAAAAAACCTAAAATCTAGATTTTCGCGGAGCTGGGGCTTTCTGGCTTATTTATCTATAATATTTTCCCTTTTCTAATTTATCAGGCACTATTAAACGCCTTTTCTTTACATTTAATCAGCCGTTCTTAAACGCCTTTTCTTTACATTTAATTAGCCGTTCTTAAACGCCTTTTCTTCACATTTAATTAGCCGTTCTTAAACGCCTTTACTTTACATTTAATTAGCCGTTCTTAAACGCCTTTACATAACAAAGTGCTTATTATAATCTGTAATAGATATCCTCATATTTTCTAGCTGAGCTAGCCCATGAGAAATCAGCAGCCATGCCTCTGTCTATAAGCTTATTCCACTCACGCTTATGATTGTAATAAACATCCTTTGCAAAATTAATTGTACCAAGCATTTCATGGGCATTATAGTTTGCAAATGAGAAGCCTGTACCTGTTCCTTCATACTGATTGTATGGAATAACTGTATCGCGAAGTCCTCCTGTTTCACGAACGATAGGAACTGTTCCATAACGCAGTGAAATGAGCTGACTAAGACCACATGGTTCAAAGAGTGATGGCATAAGATATGCATCACAAGAAGCATAGATCATATGAGAACGGTCATTTGAGAAGAATATGCTAGAAGATACTCTATTATGATACTTCCAGTCATAATGTCTGAAAAGATTCTCATACTTTGGATCTCCTGTTCCGAGTACAACAAGCTGTACATCGCTCTGGCAGATCTGCTCTATTACACATTCGACAAGATCTAAGCCCTTCTGGTCAGTAAGTCTTGAAACAATACCGATCATGAAAATATCAGGATTTACATCAAGGCCCTGCTGCTTCTGGAATTCAATCTTATTCTTTACCTTTTCCTTACGGAAGGTTCTTGCATTATAATTCTGGAAAATGAGTCTGTCAGTTTCCGGATTCCACTCATTATAATCGATACCATTTACAATTCCTGAAAGGCAATTTGATCTGGCATTCATTAGGCCGTCAAGACCTTCGCCGTAGAATGGCATCTTTATTTCATTAGCATAAGAGTCTGAAACTGTAGTTACATAGTCTGCATATACAATTCCGCCCTTAAGGTAATTAGCATCAGAATATGCTTCAAGCTTATCAGGAGTAAAATAATAATCAGAAAGTCCTGTAATAGCCTGAATTGTCTTTTTATCGTAAACGCCCTGGAATTTAAGATTATGAATAGTCATTACAGTCTTAATTCCGCGGAAGAATTCGCCGCCCTGGAAGGAGTCATGTAAATAAACCGGAACAAGTCCTGTCTGCCAGTCATGACAATGTATGATGTCTGGTCTAAAGCCGATTACTGGAAGAGCTGAAAGTGCAGCCTTGCTAAAGAATGCAAACTTTTCAAGATCTCCTAATACATCACCATAAGGCTTTGCACCCGAAAAATACCATTCATTATCAATAAAATAAATGGTAATTCCATCATATTCCATCGTAAGAATACCAACGTACTGATCTTTTCCATGAATAGGCATGTAGAAGCTATTTATATACTTCATCTCCTGCTTAAATCTGTCAGGTATCATCATATACTTAGGTATCATTACTCTGACATCAAAGTCATTTTTGTTAAGTTCTTTAGGAAGTGATCCTACAACGTCTGCAAGACCTCCTGTCTTAACGAATGGTGTACACTCAGATGCTACAAACAATATGTTTTTCATATAGCCCTCCATTTATTTATACATTATAATTAGCCTTTTTTGAACTCCTTGGCTAGTTTTTTCATTTCTCTTGCATTCTCAATTCCAGATTCTGTAATCTTAGCTCCGGAAGTAAGTCTTGCAATTTCCTGTACCATTCCTTCTTCATCTAGCTGATAAACACTTGATGCAGTAAAACCGCCATCTGCATGCTTTTCAATCATATAATGAGTATCTGCCATCGATGCAATCTGTGGAAGATGCGTAATGCAGATCACCTGATGCCCCATACCCAATCTGCTAAGCATTTCTGCAACCTTTTCTGCAGTTCTTCCACTAATACCTGTATCTATTTCATCAAATATCAATGCTTCTATATCATCCTTATCCGCAAGCACAGACTTTATTGCAAGCATTATTCTTGAAAGCTCACCGCCTGATGCCACCTTATCCATAGGCATCGGCTTCTGACCCGGATTAGTTGATAGATATATGCATACTGAATCAGTACCCTTAGAGGAAAATTTCTCATTTTCTAAAACCCTTATTTCAAAGCTAGCTGATAAGAAATTAAGTCCTATCAGAGCCTCTTCTATTTTCTTTGAGAGCTCCTTTGCCGCCTTTTTTCTTTCCTTTGAGAGCTTATCCGAGGCATTTTTCAAATCCTCCTCGCACTTTACAAGCTTCCTCTTTAGGTCATTCTGATAATTTTCATAATCCTCATATTTCTGCTTTTTTTCTTCGCACTCTTTTTTATATTTTAGTACATTTTCTACAGATCCGCCGTATTTTTTAAGAATTTCTCTTATTAAATCAAGTCTTTCAGTTACTTCAGAAAGCTCTTCGCCGTCATCCATATCATTAAGATAGGCATTGACATCTCTGCTGAAGGTATCGATTAGATCTGCTGCATCAAAAAGCTCATCTGATAGCTCTGAAAGCTTCTCATCAAGTGAAGAAACCCTTGACATGGCTCTCTGGGCTTCCCCAAGGCTGTCATAAACTGAAGATGCATTCTCATTTCCCTCTGATATGAGAGAATACACAAGACCTAGCGCCTCTCTTATATTAGCCGAATTAGATAGAATTTTATGCCTTTCAGCAAGCTCCTCCTCTTCGCCCTCCTTAAGCGCTGCCGCATCAATTTCACTAAGTGCAAAATCTATGTATGAGAGCTCTCTAAGTCTTTCCTCATCACTGATTTCAGTTTTTGAAAGCTCTTCCTTTAAAGCAGAATATTTTTTATATTCCTCGTAAACCTGCGAGAGTAATTTAGCTGCAGATTTCCCTGCATAATCATCCACAAGCTTTAGCTGTTTTTCTTCCGACAGCAAAGAGAAATGCTCTCTTTGACCATGAATGTTAATGAGCATTGGCGAGAGCTCTTTTATGTCCTTTACAGAGGCCTGCTCTCCATTAATTCTGATTACGCTTTTCCCGTTTTCGCTGATTCTTCTTGAAATGAGAACAGAGCCCGAATTAACTGGAAGCTCCAATTCCTCTAGCTTTTCGTCAACTCTTTTATCCTTTGCTTCAAATTCCATCTCAACGCTAGCAGAGTCTGCGCCGTTTCGTATCATCTCTTTAGAGAATTTTCCTCCAAGAGCTATATTAACGCTTCCTATTACCATTGATTTTCCGGCACCAGTTTCACCGGTGATTACATTTAATCCATTTCCAAATTCGACCTGTGCCTCATCAATTATGGCAAGATCCTTTACATGCAGTGATTTCAGCATACTAAAGCTGCTGCTCCTTTCATTTTAGCGAATTTAGAGGCATTCACTTAAGTTAAGAATAAGCCACCGTCAAAGCTATATCATAATTCACAAAACGTTAACATTTAATACACCACAAATACACAATTAACCACTATAATGTGCTCATAACAAATCAAACAGAACTAAATACGATAATTTCTAAGTTTTGATAACTTTTTTCATAAATACTCCCCCTCGAAAATGCAGCCGTTACCCGGCTGCATTTTTATTTCTATGGTGGAGCTTTAAAAATAAGTCTTCTAGAGGTATTTTAATTATTCCTCATCGTCGTCTGGTTCGTTCCAGTTAGTATATACATTCTGAACGTCATCACTCTCTTCAAGAAGAGCAAGGATTCTGCGGATTTTCTTAACTGCCTCTGGATCTGTAACATCTACATAGTTCTGAGGAACCATCTTTACATCTGCATCAAGCATTGGGATTCCCTCAGCCTCAAGCTTTTCACGAACCTCGTGGAAGCCATCTGGAGTTGTATAAACAACATAATCCTCATCCTCAGCAATAAAGTCATCTGCGCCTGCATCGAGTGCTATCATTGTAAGATCATCCTCTTCAAGCTCGCACTCTTCTTTATCTATGATGATAACACCCTTTTCATCAAACATGAATGAGCAGCTGCCTGGAGTTCCAAGACTTCCATCTCCCTTTGAGAATGCTGCCTTAACGTCTGATGCTGTTCTGTTACGATTATCTGTAAGACCTTCAACTATGATTGAAACTCCTGCTGGGCCATGTCCTTCATATGTAACTGCCTCATAATCTACATTAGCACCTTCTCCTGCTGCCTTTTTGATACTTCTCTCGATTGTATCATTTGGCATATTTGCAGCCTTTGCCTTTGCAACAATA
Organism: uncultured Eubacteriales bacterium; assembly: GCA_900315015.1. Classification (GTDB taxonomy): domain Bacteria; phylum Bacillota; class Clostridia; order Lachnospirales; family Lachnospiraceae; genus UBA9722. The sequence goes on from OMXJ01000008.1 coordinate 26,327, forward strand.
TCCTTAAGCTTTGAATTATTGTTAACATCAGGTCCGCCTTCTTTTACTGCTACTGCAATTTCTCTTCCCATCTTGGTAAAGATCTTTCCCTTTGCAGCATCATTAGCTTCCTTCTTGTGCTTAATGTTCGAAAATTTGTTATGCCCTGACATAAATATATCTCCTTCATTTCTTTTATTAATTTATAGCATACAACCTATTCTACCACCTCCGGCGCATTCTTTCAAGTTTTTTTTACTCACCGCAAGTAGAAATAGGTGTTTTTTTACTTTCTTGCAATACCTTCAATTATTTTTTTAATATTTTCAGCCTCTTGCGGTGTTTTTATCGCAATCATGATGGTATCATCACCTGCAATGGTGCCAACTAACCCTTCAAGATCCATGGCATCAAGAGCCGCTGCAACTCCGCTAGCAAGTCCGCTAAGCGTTCTGATGACCAGAATATTTCCGGCAGTATCTGCACTTCTAAAGCCTTCTTTTAAAATTCTTGCATAATTATCAATGCTGCCGCTTCTTGTGTTATCTCCTGCAACATAATACTGCCTGCCCTCTGCTGATACTACCTTTCTGATACCAAGTCTTCTTATGTCTCTTGAAATAGTAGCCTGAGTGACCTTATAGCCCTCTGCTGAAAGGATTGCTGCTAATTCCTCCTGAGTCTCTACTCTTTTTTCATTGATCAACTCAACAATTCTTTCTCTTCTGTCCTTCATTCCTCTACCTCTGCACTGCACTCCTTACTTGCCGAGCTTTTCGCTGATTATCTGCATGAAGCTGGTTCTTTTGAACTTAATTATCTTAGTATCTATATCTGATTTCTTTATTTCTACGTATCCGCCTGCACTAAGCTCTGAAATCATTTCACCGTCTATTGAAACTACCGCTTCATTTTCCTGAGTCTTTTTGCTTACATCTACCTTTATTGTAATCTTTGCATCTGCTGGAAGTATTACAGACCTTGCTGTAAGCGAGTGCGGACATATAGGTGTTATTATTATGCTGTAAAGGGCCGGGTCACAAACAGGTCCTCCAGCTGATAAATTATAGCCTGTCGAGCCCGTAGGAGTTGAAACTATCACACCATCTCCCTTATAAGTCGTCATGTACACATCATTGACATATACAGCGGTACTTATTATTCTTGAAAAACCGTATCTTGTAATGGTAACATCATTTAAAGCACTGCCCCTTGCTCCATTCCCCTTTTTATCAGGAGTTTTTCTAAATACGGTCGCGTCAAGCCTCATATGGTTCTGAATTCTGAAATTGCCTTCTATTATGTCATCTAGCGCAGAGGCATAATCCTCAGCTTCTATATCTGCTAAAAAGCCTACAGTTCCTTTATTTATGCCAACTATAGGAATATTCGTTTTTTGAAGATCCTGCGAAGCCTCAAGAAGAGTTCCATCTCCGCCAATGACTATGATACATTCAATATTTTCAGGTAATTTTTCCACATCTGTATAGCAGCCCTTTTCGCACTGACACTCCTCCTGGGCTACAAAAACAAACTTTCCCTTCCTTTTTAAATATTCTGCTACCTCATTAGTAACTGCAAGCTCTTCATCCTTGCTTCTATTGGTTATAATACAAAAACGTTCCACTTATGGCTCCATCTATATTTTTATGTTTTATTAGTCAAGCTCATCATGAGCCTTCTTTACTATATCTGCTGCCCACTTCTTTATTTTGTTCTCATCTATAGGCTCTGCACCTTTACCTAAAGCTCCATCTGCAGGCTCCGCCTCTTCACCTAAGGCTCCATCTATAGGCTCTGCCTTTTCTTTATCTAAAGCGCCCTCTGCAGCCCTTGCATAAAGGAGATACTCTATATTTCCCTCTGGTCCCTTTATAGGTGAAAATTCCAGTCCTAAGAGCTCAAAGCCGCAGCTACAAGCAAAGGTAAGTACATTGCATATTACCTCTTCATGCACCTTTTTATCCTTTACAACGCCCTTATTTCCGACCTTTTCTCTACCAGCCTCGAACTGAGGCTTTATGAGGCATACTATTTCTGCACCATCCTTCATAAAGGTACGAACATTTTCGAGTATTTTTGTAAGAGAAATAAACGCCACATCAATCGAAACAAAGTCCACTAAAGAAGGAAGAGTACTTGCCTCTAGATACCTGACATTTGTCTTTTCCATGCTCACAACTCTCTCATCTACCCTGAGTTTGTAAGCTAGCTGATTAGTACCGACATCAACAGCAAACACCTTTACTGCGCCGCCCTGCAGCATGCAGTCTGTAAAGCCTCCTGTAGATGAACCTACATCCATGCAGGTCTTTCCCTCAAGGCTTATTCCAAAGCTATTAATTGCCTTTTCAAGCTTATAGCCTCCGCGGCTTACATATTTCATTTTAGCGCCCTTTACTTCTATTGCGCTATAAATTCCAAAGGTAGAGCCTGCCTTATCTTCTCTCTGATTATTGACAAATACCTCACCCGCCATTATAGAGGCCTTAGCTCTTTCTCTTGAAGTAAAAAAGCCCCTTTGCACTAAAAGAACATCAAGCCTTTCCTTAGGCTCCTTTGCTGGCTTTACCTTTTTCTTTTCTATGCTATTTTCTGCAGTAAATTCCTGTTTGTCTTCCATACTGCTTTAATTCTCCTGTTTGATTCTCTTTTCTATTCTATCAGCAACCGATGCCGCATCCATTTCATATATCTTAAGCAGTTCGCCAACTTCGCCGTGCTCGATAAATCTATCAGGGAATGCGATATTTAATATTCCTGTCTTTATTCCCCTGTTTTCGTAGAAGCTATCAATATGCTCTCCAAAACCTCCAGAAAGTACATTTTCCTCCATTGTAACAACAAGCGGCGCTCTAGCTCCTTCAAGAGCAATCTCCTCATCAAAAGGCTTTACCGATCTCATATCGGCTACATCTATTTTTATGCCCTTTTTCAGAAGGATTTCCCCTGCCTTTACTGCAGTTTCAACCATGCTTCCTACTGCTAATATTACAGCATCTCTCTTTTCATTCTTCCTTACCCAGACGCCCTTTCCAGCCTCCACCGGAGTATCCGTGAGGTCGTCAAAATAATTTGAAGCATTTCCTCTTGGGTATCTAATTGCCACAGGTCCCTTGCAATAGATGGCATAGCGCATCATCTTTCGCATGTCCCTCTCATCCTTTGGCGCAAATACCTTCATATTCGGCATCTGCGTAAAGTAAGAAAGGTCGAAAACGCCCTGATGGGTAGGGCCATCTCTTCCTACAAGACCTGCTCTATCTACCATGAATACTACATGGAGATTATTCAGGCATACATCATGGAGCATTTCATCATAGGCTCTTTGAAGGAATGTAGAATATACTACAAAGACTGGAGTAAGGTCTGCAATCGCAAGTCCTGCTGCAAAGGATACAGCATGCTCCTCTGCTATTCCAACATCAAAGTACCTTGATGGAAATCTCTTTTTAAAATTGTTAAGGCCGCAGCCATCTGGCATTGCAGCTGTAATGGCAACTATATTTCTGTCATTTTCTGCTATTTTTACTATTTCATCTGAAAAGACCTCGGAATAGGTCTTTGCATGGTCTGCGCGTCCTAAAACATTTTTTCCGGTATTAATATCAAAGGCATTCACTCCATGATATTTTGCCGGCTCATGCTCAGCAATTTTATAGCCCTTCCCCTTTTTAGTGATGACATGTAAAAGCACAGCATTATTCTTACGACTTGCTGCATCAAGGGCAGAGCGCACGCTCTGTATATTATGTCCGTCAACAGGGCCAATATAGGTAAGTCCCATATCCTCAAAAAACATTCCAGGCACAACTAAATGCTTAATCGAATCCTTAGAGCGCTTAAGCTTTGATACAACACTCTTTCCCCAAGGAACCTTTCCCAGGGTTTCTTCAATGCCGCCTTTAAAGTTATTATATCCGACGCTGGTACGCATCTTTGCAAGATAACCTGACATTGCACCGACACTTTCAGATATGGACATATTATTGTCATTTAGTACTATTATTAAATTCGATTTTAGCTTTCCTGCATTATTAAGGCCTTCAAGTGCAAGTCCACCGGTAAGCGCACCATCTCCTATGACTGCAACTACCTTTTCCTTGCCCCCTTTTATGTTTCTTGCATTTACAAGACCCACTGCAAGAGAAATGGATGTAGAACTGTGACCTACATTACATATATCACAAGGACTCTCGCTCCTATTTGGAAAACCAGATAGTCCGTTTAATTTTCTTAAAGTATCAAATTTGTCCTTCCTGCCAGTAAGTATCTTATGAACATAGGACTGATGCCCAACATCAAAGATAAGCTTATCTGATGGAAGGTCAAGGAACAGATGCAGAGCCATGGTAAGCTCAACAACACCAAGATTTGAGGCAAGATGACCACCAGTATGGCTTACCTTTTCAATAAGAAATCCTCTGATTTCTTCTGCAAGCTCATCAAGTCTATCTTCAGGGATTTTTTTAATATCCCCGGTCTCCTTTATTCGATTCAAAAGCTCATACATTCTTTAATTCTCCCAGATCAGAACCTTCTTCCAGCAAGATAGTCAATGAGTTCAAGCATAAATCCGGCCTTTTCACCATATGACTCAAATACTTCCCTGCTGCTCTTTGAAAGCTCCTCTACCTTTTTCTGAGCCTCTTCTAGTGATGTAAAGGTAACATAGGTAATCTTTCCATTCTTTTCATCACTATTTATAGGCTTTCCTAATTCTTCCTCTGTACTTGTAACATCAAGAATGTCATCTCTTATCTGGAATGCCATTCCGATATCATCAGAGGCCTGCTTTAATTTTACTGCATCCTCCCTGCTGATTCCTGCAAGAACAGCTCCTCCAAGAATAGCTGCGCGAAGAAGCGCACTGGTCTTTCCATGGTACATGTAGGAAAGAGTCTCAAGGTCTTCCGCCTGTCCGCTCTTTTCTACATCTACCACCTGTCCTCCGAGCATTCCCTTATAGCCCGAGCATTCTGCGATCAGTTTTGCTGCAGCTATCATTCTGAACATTCTCTTAGAAACATCCTCTTCCTTTTCGCCGCTTTTTGCCTTATTAATAAGGCTATTTATGCCAAAAAGAAGGCTCATTGTATTTACATCAACTACTCCCTTAATTTCCTTTTTTGTCGCAAATTCAGGAGTATCAAGAATTCCATCATAAAGTGCATTTGTTATAAGCTCAAAAGCATAATTCAACAATCCATCTCCGCAAAGCACTCCCATTGCCTGTCCGTACTTTGCATGAGTAGTCGGCTTTCCTCTTCTTAAAAGGTCATTATCCATTTCAGGAAGATCATCATGCACAAGCGAATAGGTATGTATGCACTCAAGTGCTGCCGCATACTTCTTCACATATCCTGGAACATCACTATAATCCTTTTTATATTCCTTATCAGAAAAGAGTAAAAAGCACTCTAAAAGCATCATCGGACGAAGTCTCTTGCCCCCTGCCTCTATGCTATATTCCATTGCCTCTATTACAGTTTTCTGAAGTCCCTCTCCCTTTGGCAGATTATCCCTTATAATACTCTCTACTGCCTTTTTCCTATATCCTAGTTCTTCCTCAAAAGTCATAATTCACCAATTTCCCTCTTTCTATTACTGCTCCTGTGCCTCGTCTGACTCAAGTGTAATGAGCTGCTTCTGCACTCTATCTATGCTTAAATTGCATTTTTTAAGAACATTCATTCCCTCTTTATAAAGCTTAAAGGAATCTTCAAGTCCTATCTTAGGATCATCAAGCTTTGCTATTATATCATCAAGCTGAGCAAACTGCTCTTCAAGTGTCTGCTTTTCTGCTGCATCCTTCTCTGCCATATTTTTTCTCCTTTTACTGATTACTGAATCTTTTTCTTTTTCTTATCAATTACAACCGCCGAAATCGTTCCATCCTTTATGGTGATGCCTATATTATCACCCTTTGATATCTCATCAACAGATGATATTCCCTCTCCATCACTCTTATCGACATAAGCATAGCCTGCCATTATTCTCTTTGCCGGAGATTTAGAATCAAGACCTGCTGCTAAAAGCTTCAAAGTATTAATTCTATCTGAGAGCTTTTTATCCATAACGTTTTTTAGCGCCGCCTCTTTTGAAGTTAAAGCGCTTCTTACTCCATTTATCCTAGCTCCCATTGAAGCAGCATGCTTTAGTCTCTGCTCCTTTTCAGCTAGCGTTTTTTTCAGCATGTCGATCTTGCTTCTAGGTCCAAGATAGGTCATCTTTACAGCATAAGCTCTGACCTTTTCCCTACTAGAATCAAGTGCCGATTTCATTCCATTTCTAAGAACGGTCTCTTTTGTCTCAAGAGCAGCTCTCATGGTTTTTATCCTTGAATCTAAAGCAGCTGCATTTTTTAATCTCTGAAGTTTCTCAGCTAAAATACCTTTTTTCATAGCGATTTTTGCCTTAGGACTTAGGTAATTAAGCTGAAGGGCATAGCCTTCGATTCTTTCCTGACACCTTTTAATTTCTTCATTCATAAGCTTCCTTAAGATGTCACCATATCTAAAAAGATCCTCATCTATTTTAGATATCTCAGGGCAGGCAAGCTCTGCTGCAGCCGATGGTGTCGGAGCCCTTAAATCCGCAACAAAATCTATAATTGTAAAATCAACTTCATGTCCTACTGCTGATATGACCGGAGTCTTCATGGCATAGACCGTTCTTGCTAGTGTTTCATCGTTAAAACACCAGAGATCCTCCTGCGCTCCTCCGCCTCTTCCAACAATAATGACATCCATTCCCTTATCATCAAGGTACCTAAGGCCTTGGACTATGCTCTTTTCAGCGCCGTTGCCCTGCACCTGTACCGGACGAAGGTAAAGCTGAATATAAGGATTTCTTCTTGTTGCGATATTAATAATATCTTCGATAGCTGCTCCATCTTTTGCCGTAACGATACCGATTTTTTTAGGATATAGCGGGATGTTTTTTTTATGAGCCTGCGAAAAAAGGCCTTCCTTCTCAAGGCCTTCCTTCAACGCAAGATATTTTTCGTAAAGATCTCCATTTCCGAACTTCTTTATTTCTACAGCATAAAGCTGAAGCTTTCCATCCTTCTCGTATATATTTACTTTTCCATTTACAACGACCTGCTGTCCATTTTCGAGCTTGAACTTAAGCCCTCTAAACGTATTGCCTTTGAACATTACTACGCTCAACTGACTTACAGTATCCTGAATGGTAAAGTAAATATGTCCGCTATTATGGTATTTGCAGCTAATTACTTCTCCCTTAACACATATATTGTTTAACAGTGCATCACAGGCGAACTTTCCTTTAATGTAAGAGTTCACCTGACTGACTGTATATACATTCTGCGTTTTTTCCATTTACACTACCTTTGCCAAAACTCCATTTATGAAGCTTGCTGACTGAGCACCGCCATATCTCTTTGCAAGCTCTACTGCCTCGTTAATTGCAACCTTTGCAGGTATGTCATCGTCGAATTTTATTTCATAGATAGCAAGACGCATTATTGCAAGATCTGTCTTTCCAAATCTACTGATTGACCAGCCGACTGAATTCTTCTCTATGATTGGATCAATCTTTCCTGTCGCATCATTTATTAGTCTGAAACGCTCTGAAACCTGCTCTTTTTCTGCAGCTGTAAGCTGTATAGACTCTACTCCTGCTGCCTTTGCATGAGAATTGATATACTGTTCTAAGAAGCCTGCGAACCAGCTTTCTCCATCATCGTCAGCTGACATCATGCCATTTATATAGTAATCAAGCTGCTCCTGCATCTCTTCTTTGTCATAGAACTCTGACATATAAAGAAGCATGAATACATTTTCGCGGAGCTCACTTCTTTTTAAATTACTTTTCCCCATAAAAACCTCCCGATAATCAGACCTGCTCTGTATTAACGCCTTCTATCTTGATATTAAGTGCATCGATTTTAAGACCGGTCATATTCTCTACAGAATTCTTTACCTTTTCCTGTATCTTTGAACAGGTCTTTGGTATGCTATAACCATACTTCATAACAATTGAAATCTCGGCATGTGCCTTACCATCAAGCATTTCTATTTTTACGCCCTTAGAAAGGTTCTTAATTCCAAGCTTTCCTGCAAGTTCATTTGTAACATTGCCTGAAATTGAATAAACACCGTCTACCTCTGTAGTTGCAAGACCTACGATAGTAGCTACTACATCATCAGCAATCTTGATTTCTCCGATTCCATCTACATGCTCTAATGCATAGCCCTTCTCCGGCTTTGATGCCTTTGATGCCTTTGGTGCGCTTTCCTTCTTTGACATATTTCCCTTCTTTCCGAAGTGCCAAACTTAAACAAACACTTCTCTTTTTAAATTTATATAAATCTACCCAACATTATACCAAATGTTAGGCATACTTGCAAGTCAAAGATTTTTTAAGGTTAGTGTATAATTTTCGTTGGCAAAAGGTAAAAATTAAGGAATACTTGACACATACTATCTTTTTTCTTGCAAATGAGAATTTTTTGTTGTATATTTATACTTATATAGCATACTTTTATATAGATGATTTCATTCATATATTCACGTTCACAAAACAGACTTTTATATGGATGGTTCCATTCACACTAATACTACTTTTACGTACGGAGGATTTATGGAATACGGATTAATAGGTGAGACTTTAGGTCACAGCATGTCTCCTGAAATACATGCTAAATTTGCGGATTATAAATACGAGCTTCACCCCCTTAAGAAGGAAGAACTGGAAGCTTTTATGACAAAAAAGGATTTTAAGGGCATCAATGTTACCATCCCTTATAAAAGAGATGTTATTCCTTACATCGACGTACTTGATAAAAAGGCAGAGGAAATAGGCGCCGTTAATACTATTGTAAATAGAGACGGAAAGCTATATGGCTATAATACTGATTTTGATGGTTTTTCTGCCATGCTCTCCTATAACGGTGTAGATGTATGCGGGAAAAAGGTCCTTGTCCTTGGTAACGGCGGCGTTGCTAAGCCTATACTTTTGTATCTAAAGCTCCATAAGGCAAAGGATGTCATCATTGTAAAATATAAGGCTGAAGAAGGTGTAATCACCTACGAAGAGGCTGCTAAAGAGCACTCCGATGCGGATATCATCATCAATGCCACTCCTGTAGGAATGTTTCCTAAGACAGATGCCACTCCTATAGACATTTCACTCTACCCTTCTCTTTCTGCTGTTATTGACATTATCGCAAATCCTTCGGAAACAAAGCTCGTTAAAGAAGCTAAAGAGCGCGGCATTAATGCCTTTGGCGGCATTTTCATGCTTGTAGGTCAGGCTAAAACTGCCTGTGAATATTTCACTGGAAAATCAATAGAAGATAAAGAAATAGTTCCTGTTTATGAGTACATCACAGAATGCACCAACAAAAGGAATTCTATTATTTATTAGCTTAATGATCATAACAAATTTTAAACACAAAAGGGGCTGTCGCTTTAGATGATTAAAACATCTGGGCGAAGCCCCTTTTGTTAAATACAGTGTTTCAACGCAAAAAAGGGCCTCGCACTAATTACTTAGTGCGACAGCCCCTTTATTATTTATCATAAATATTTCACGCAAGAGTTTTACAACAAAAAATAATGTTCATCCCATTATTCCTAGTATCGCGTTATTGCTAACTAAAAATTAAACTCTCTTAAGGTACTCGCCTGTACGTGTGTCAATCTGAATCTTGTCTCCAAGGTTAACGAAAAGAGGAACCATAACCTGTGCACCTGTCTCAACTGTAGCTGGCTTTGTTGCACCTGTTGCTGTATTACCCTTGAAACCTGGCTCTGTGTCTGTAACTTCAAGCTCTGCAAAGAGTGGTGGATCTACGTTGAAGATGTTGCCTTCGTGTGAAAGCATTGTAACTTCCTCGTTCTCCTTAACGAACTTCATTGCATCACCGCACTGATCTTCTGTAAGAGCGATCTGGTCGTATGTTTCTGTGTTCATGAAGTTGAACTGATCACCTTCCTTGTAAAGGAACTGCATCTTGATCTTGTCGATATGTGCTGTTGGGAACTTTTCTGTTGGACGGAAAGTTGTTTCTACAACACCACCATCAACGATGTTCTTAAGCTTTGTTCTAACGAAAGCTGCACCCTTTCCTGGCTTAACGTGCTGGAATTCTACAATCTGGTAGATACCGCCATTATACTGAAGAGTGATTCCGTTCTTAAAATCTCCTGCGCTTACCATATAAAAATCCTCCTTAAATATATACAAATCATAATTCTGCGCAAATTTGTAAAACGCCACGAATTATTTTAACATACTGACTTTCATTTTTCAACTACTTTTTATTTTTTTTTCTATTTTTTCCTTCTACTCCCTTTTTTATCCAGCTTATGTACGCCTTCCTTATTCGATTCTTAACCTGTCGACAACACTTACCTTATTCATTCTGTTATATGCGATAACAGGTATAATGATTACCAGGATCAAAAGAATAGGCAGACAAATAAGATTAGGTAAAAGTGTAAAATTCCAATCGAACATAGGAACTTCATTTGCCAAAGCTTTTATGAGTGTAAGGTTAAGAACAGTTGATGCTAAAAGTGATACAACCGCTGACCAGACAAAATATCTGCCTCCTTCTTTCATTAGGCGTATTCTTTGCTGATCAGGTGTCATTCCGACAGCTTCAAGCATGGCAAGTTCTCTGCTTCTTACAAGGATTGATGTAATAATTGTGTTTGCAAAATTCATAAGTCCGATAAGTCCTAATACTACAGAAATAACAGTACCTACAACCTCGAACATTCTACCAAGTGCAGCATATTCATCTGTAATGCTCTCCTTAGAATCATAATCCATAGAAGGATTAACTGTCTTTGTGTAATTCTTCAGCCAATCATTTACATATCCTTCCTTTGAATCCTCTACATCCATGATAACTCTCATGGCATTCCAGTCATTACCGTTAAGTGAGAGGAACTCCTCATCTGAAAGTATGTAATCGCAATCGAACAAGCTATAATGTCTGTATCCCAAAGCAATAGGGATTTCAACTACCGCATATACTTCATACTCCTTCACAGGTGCATTATCAAAGCTTTGATACTCAATTTCTTCTCCTGACTCACTTACTGCTGTTTTAGTTTCAGCGTATTTAGGGTCATAGCTTCTTATGCTGATCTTTTCTCCTAAATCAAAGAAATTAACCTTATCATTATCTGTTCTAAATCTTGTGACAAGTACATAATTTCCAGAATTAAATGTATCCCAGTCTATCTTATCGCTACCGTCCTTTGACTCAATAACCTTTAACTTATCTACGGCAAGTTCACCCATGCCGTATGTTTTTCCATCAAGTGTTTTTGTATCTAAACGATAATCAAGTTCGTCTTTGCGCATATCTTCTGAATATCCATTGCTTGCAAACTTCTCATCAAGCAATTCACTCTGCAATACATTTTTTTCTATTTTAGCCCATGTCTCTTCACTAAATTCCTGATCACTATCATTCATATAAACAGCGCTGATAGAATTCACGCCATCAAGACTATTTAATTCATCCATCAGCTCATGACTTACAGCTTTAGTGTCTGTGTATCTCATACCCGGGGCATCAAGCTTTGCATCCTGGACACTGAAATCAGCAATTATAAGATCCTGTACATAATTATCCATGCTGAATCCACTTACAAATCCAAATACACTGTTTAAAATAACGATACCTAATGATATTGAAAGAATTACTACAGCTGACTTCTTCTTTGGCTTACCATTTTTGTCATATTCTTCCGTATACTTTACTGTCTCAATAGGAGAAACCTTAGCTGCCTTACGGCATGGCTTTCCTGAACTAAATATTACTGTCAGATATGAAAAGAGTGCTGCACCTAAAAGCATCCATATATTTAAATGAAGTTCACCTTTTCCTACTGTAATTGTATCAAACTGTCCAGAAATAACAGGAAGAAGAAACGCTGCTACTAAAACTCCAAGACCCGTTCCAATTGGTATTCCCATTACAGATATGAGATTCGCTCTTTTTATGACGATCTTTTCAAGCTGTTTGCTTGTAGTTCCTATAGTCTTAAGAAGACCAAATTCTTTGATATCTGAAATTATGTTGATGTCAAAAATATTATAAATGATAAGATATCCAGCGAACATGAATATAATTACTAAAACTGCACATATTATTAACACAGAAGGATCAAGGTTACTAGCACCATATGCCCAATTGATACCGTAATCGACATCTTCTCTAAGTCCTGTCCTCTTGATAAGATCTCCAACCTTTTTCTCTATACTTATACTGTTTCCAAAATTAAAATCTACAGAGTATCTTCCGATTTCATCTCCTGCTACTGCTTTAGAAAAAGGAACTGTTGGAGATGGTGCATACTTTTCCTGAAAAGCCTTAGATACATATATCATCTGTGCCGGACAGATTGGATCAGCCTCATAGTAACCGCTTACTGTAAATTCATTTGATATAGTTTCTCCTTTAATATTAAGATCTAGTTTGATAGTCTTTCCGGTATCTAATGTCTCTCCTAAAGCTTCAAGAAGCTTATCACTTACTACGACTTCATTCTCATTAACAGGCATTTTTCCTTTAACAGGATAACTGAAGGAATCTTTTGCATTTTCATCTTCTGAATAGTAGCATTCAGAATAGAGCTTTGTAAACTCCTCATTCTCTCCAAATCCTACAAGGATTCTGTATGATACAGACTTAAGCTTTTTATCATTCTTTACCTGATTGTATTCTTCCTCAGTAAGGTACTTAAAACCTGCGTGATTTGTAGCGCCTACCTGTCTCATAGTTGCTTCCTGCATTTCATTAATCATGCTTCCGCCAACTGAAAACAATGTTGAAAAGAGCAGGCTTGTAAGTATTACAGCAAGAACAAGTACTATATATTTATTTTTCTTTGTTTTCATTCCACTGTAAGCGAGATTATTTATGGCTTTTCTGTTATTTACCTTATTCATGTTTGTTCCTCAATCTTAATTTTTAGTCCTTTAATTTGTGACTTTTATTTTTAGTCTTTTATTTTAGCTTTTGTTTCACCTTTTTATTTCAATCTTTTCTCGTTATACGATATGACCATCTTCAATTCTTACAGTCCTATCTGCCATCTGTGCGATTTCATCATTATGTGTGATCATTACGATTGTCTGATTGAATTTATGTCCTGTAGTCTTAAGAAGTCCAAGTACATCCTGACTTGTTTTAGTATCAAGATTTCCTGTAGGCTCATCTGCAAGAATGATTGCTGGCTTTGAAGCAAGTGCTCTTGCAATTGCTACTCTCTGCTGCTGTCCTCCTGAAAGTTTTGGTGGAAGGAAATTTAGCTTTTTGGATATTCCTAGATTTTCAATAACATTATCAATATATTCTTTATCAATCTTCCTGCCATCAAGCTGAAGAGGAAGAATTACATTGTCATAAACTGAAATGCTTGGTACAAGATTAAAGCTCTGAAATATAAATCCGATCTTTCTTCTTCTAAAAATGCAGAGCTCATCGCCCTTAAGTTTAGAAATATCCTTATCATCGATTATGATCTTGCCTTCTGTTGGATTATCAAGTCCGCCAAGCATGTGAAGAAGTGTTGACTTTCCGCTTCCGCTTGTACCAATGATACTTACAAATTCTCCTCTTTCAACTGATAAGCTTACATCATCAAGTGCTCTAACAAGAGTTTCTCCCTCTCCGTAATATTTCTTAATATGTTCTGCAACTAAAATACTCATTTTTATTTCTGTCTCCTTTGTAATGTGTTGTTTTTTAACTGTGTTTATAATAACACACCATTCTTTCAAGAACGTTTCTAAAATCTTTCATCTTTGAAATAATTAATGGGATATCGCACATTTTTTTGCACGATACCCCATTTAGCTATTTTCTTAGATATAATATGAATTCTCCGCCTTCTCTCTTATCATTTGGTATAACTTTAATGTAACCATCCTCTTTAGAGAGAATCTCACGTGTAAGATAAAGACCTATTCCAACACCCTCTACCTGCTGATTTCCACTGCTTCTGTAGAAACGTCCGAATATTCTTGCTGATTCCTCTTCAGAAATTCCCTTTCCCTCATCAACTACATGTATAGCTAGATACATCTCTGTATCAGTTATAGATACGGTAACTTTTCCTCCCTCCGGCGAATACTTGACCGCATTATCCAAAACATTGGATAATGCTTCCTGTGTCCATTTCATATCAAAGGACGCTGTTTGATTTTCTTTGTATGTAGACTCTGAAACCACCAATTCTACATTTTTTATAACTGCTTTCGGCTTCGCTATGGCCACCGCCTCACTTATCAGTTCATTTACATCAGAAGGCTTTGCCACAATTTCAAGCGTTCCGTTTTCTAGCCTTGAAAGCTTTGTAAGTGAGTCAACAAGGAACTCTAACCTCTGATTCTGATTTTTTATCTTTTCAGCATACTTTAGGATTTTGCGTGCTGAAGCTGCCACATCCTCCTCTGGCACCTTAGGATCATTTAACATTCGTGCTTCTTCATAGAGAAGCTCCGTATACATTTTTATATTTGTCATTGGAGTTTTCGTCTGATGCGATATATCAGATATAAACTCTTCAAGCCTATGTCTTTCCGCTTCAAGATTCTGATTTGATAATACAGACGTTCCTAGAAACGCTTTCCATCTTGATTCGATTCTGGATAGTTTGCTCTCATCATAATTACTTTCACAAAATTTTCCGCTCATAGCTTCATCAAGCATTTCATCCAATCTGTCTATTGTCTTATTCGAAAACATCCCTTCCCCCTCTTATATTATTGCCTGATTGTCCTTTTTAGAATAAATTTACACTATTCAAATCTATAACCTTGCCCGTAAACAGTATTTATATGCCTTATGCCACTACGGCTTTCTATCTTGCTTCTTAGTCTGGTTACAGTAACTGAAAGTGCATTTTCTTCCACATATTCTCCGCTATCTCCCCATATTCTTTCAATAAGCGTATTTCTTGTAAGGATCATTTTTTTATTATCCAGGAATACTTTTAGTAGGCGCTGCTCATTAACACTAAGGAAAATTTCTTTCTCGCCTTTTTTGAATACAAGCTTGTCAAAGTCAAAGGTCATATCATCTATCTGATAAATCGCCGCCTTCTCTTTTAACTGATTTTCTCTCTTGTCATTTTCCCCCGCATTATTTAACCTTTTGCTGCGACGGATAAGTGCATTTACCCTAGCTCTAAGAACCGCAATACTGAAGGGCTTTTTCAAAAAATCGTCAGCTCCCATGGAAAGTCCTGTTACCTCATCCATTTCTAAATCGTTCGCTGTTAGTATCAGTACAGGAACTTCGCTGCTTTTTCTTACATATTTTAGATAATCATAGCCGCTTCCATCCGGCAGATTAAGATCTAGTATTATAAGATTTATTTCGCCTGCATATTTCATGAAGCCCTGTTTTGCCGCTTCTATGGTATATTCCTGATAAAAACTATCTGCCGCGTCAGAAATCGATATGGATATTCCTTCACTTAATGATTTATCATCTTCAACTATCTGTATTGTCATAAAAACTCCCAAAAAAACAATTAATTATTCGAATTTACGATATCCTTTGCTGCCTCCATTGCGTAAAGGTAACCATTCAATCCAAGACCTGCAATCTGAGCAGTACATACAGGTGCTGTAACTGAAGTATGTCTGAATTCATCTCTTGTATAAACATTTGAAATGTGAATTTCAATTTTAGGCATTGTTACAGATGCAAGTGCATCACGGATTGCATAGCTGTAATGCGTATATGCTCCCGGATTTATTATAATTGCATCAGTTCCATCTGAATATGCCTTCTGTATCCTGTCTATAATCGGTCCTTCTCCATTATCCTGAAATACTTCTGCTTCTACCTCTAATTCCTCTGCCTTTTTAGCTATGATATCTAGAAGGTAAGCATAGTCTTTAGCTCCATATATATTCTTTTCTCTGATTCCAATAAAATTGATATTTGGTCCGTTTATTATAAGCAGCTTCATATTATCTCCTTTTTTTCTTATCACTTTCACTATGATACTTTATTACTTATCATTTTCACGATGATGCTTTATTACTTTTCATTTTCACGATGATGACTTATTTCTTTTTCTAAGCTGGGTCTTTATGTCATCTATCACCTGATACAAGCTTCTTCCGTCTGTCTCAATTATGATATTAGCCGCATCTATGTACATAGGCTTTCTTATTTCTATCATTTTTTTCGCCTTTTCATACAGCTCTTTTTCACCGCTCCCGGCTAATAAAGGACGCTTATTTACTGCATCATCATTTGCTTCTTCTCTTTCTTTTCTAGGCATAAGCCTTGAAACAGTAGTCTTTGCATCCGTTTTTAAATAGATGACAGCTCCTGCCTTCTTTAAAAGCTCTCTATTTTCTTCTCTGACAGGCATTCCACCGCCAGTAGATATAACTGCATTTTTCCACGATGCTGCTTCTCTTATCAGTTCTGTCTCCATATCCCTGAAAGCAGCTTCGCCGTATTTTTCAAATATTTCCGAAATCTTCATGCCTGCCTTTTCTTCTATCATTTCATCTGTATCATAGAATTTCATTCCATACAGCTTAGCAAGCTTAATTCCCACAGTAGATTTTCCCGAGCCCATATATCCTACTAAAATTATATTCTCTCTCACTGTTTTTTCCTTCCAAAATCAGCCTCTGTCTTTTCCGAAAAGAGACATTTTACCTTATAAAGCGCCATTACAGGCACTTCGATTATTCTTTTTATTCTTATCTGGATTATTTCCTTTGGAGATATTTTTTTGCATAAAATAGCAAAAATACCTGCTCTTTTTGCCCCAAGTATGTCGGTGAAAATCTGATCTCCTACGAACACCGTGCTATTTACATCGGTCCCCATCTTCTTCATGCAGGCAATATACCCCTTGGGCGATGGCTTTCTAGAATGATAGGTATAATCCACCTTTATATTTTTCATGAAGCGCTCTACTCTCGCCTTGTCATTATTTGAAAGTATGCACACCTTAAAGCCCATTTTTTCAAGGCTTTTTATCAGATTATCACTTTTTGTATTACTATCTGCATTGTCCATTACAAGCGTATTGTCAATATCAAATATAATGCCCCTTACGCCTCTTTCATACAAGGTCTTATAATCAATTTTATAAGCCGATTTTACATATATATCTGGAAATAATAGCATCCTTGGTCCCCTTTTTTTTAATATTACGACTTATTTTACTATAATTTTTTTGCTATGTAAACTTGATTTTTCATTATATTTGTGTTAAGATGCTTTAAGATATTTTTCCATTTACTTTTTTTATATAAATGTTTCTCACTAATACCCACAGGCAAGCCTGTGGGGTTGCAGTAGCGATACCGTAACCCTTGGTGAGTAGCCTAAGCCTTGAAACAGAGGCTACGTTAAGAGAGAATACATAGTTACCTATGGATGTAGTACCAAGTCTGTAGCTCTAAGGTAAGTGATTAAACAATTCTGAGGTATAGGGATAGTGTTGCTTACATAAAACCTCTCATTAACATTGGCGATGGTACACTAACCACTCTTCGGAGTGAGTAATTAAATCCTTATGGGATTTAGAGGCGGTTCCTCCCACAGGCAAGCCTGTGGGTTTCTCCGCCAAGAGTTTTATGACTTAACAGTTCATTTCTTTTATTCTAACATATTTTTACTCATCAAACTATTTTCTAATTTCAAGGGTGTTACCCTTTGATTTTCCAGGTTTGCCGGTCTGTTACTGGCTGTGTAATTATTAATAACAAAAAAGAAAGAATTTTTTATGCAAACTGAAAGGAAGAAAAAGGAAAATCAAATGGATAGTAATTTTAATACCAATTTTTTTAATAACGACAATTCTAATAACGGCCCTAAGGGTCCTACTTTAAACGAAGAGGATTTCATCTGTGCTTTTACAGATAGAATACGCACCACTGTCACTTCTCACAATCCCGATTTCATAGTTGAAAGAACTGATACTTTAAAGAACAATGGCAGAACTCTTGCCGGCATTACTGTTAGAGATGATAGCAAAAACCTTTCACCAAATATCTATATAGAGCACTACTATGAGAAATATGTTAAGGGCTGGTCACTTGAGGCTTTATCTAACGAATTCATCTGTGATTATGATTCAATTATCAAAAATCTTTCCTTTGATAATATCAACATGAATGAATTTCTTGATAGACAGATGGACGATAAAATCATAATGAAAATGACCAACAAATCTATGAATGTTGATTTTTCACTAAAGCATCCTCACCTTACTTTTAATGATTATCTTCTTACCTTTTACTTTGTTGTAGATTCTAAGAAGTCTTCAATCAGCACTATTCCTATCGATTACAGACTTTTCAATGCAATCGGCTATGATAGTCCAAATGAGCTTTTCACCATTGCTAAAAAGAATATGCAGAAAATGTACCCTCCTAGAATTACCACCTTAAAGAACGTTCTTAACCTTTGCATTTCAGAGCGTCCTCCTTTTCCTGATGATGACATGCCAAGATTCTATCAAGAGGATGAGACTGAGAAATATCTTAACCCAGAGCCAATCATCGATGTAATAAACCCTGAACCTAGCGGCGTAATGCACGAATTCTACCTGCTATCTAACTGTATCGGTCTAAACGGTGCTACTGCTATGTTTTACTCTGATATACTCAAGAGATTTGCAAAGGCTAATTACGGCGACATGATCATTATACCATCAAGCATCCACGAGCTTATACTTGTTCCTATGCCTACCGAAAAAATCCCAGAGCACGTCAAGACGCTAAAGGAAATAATGCTCGATGTAAATTCTGAGGCTGTGCCTCATGACCAGATACTTGGTAAAGATGTCATGGTATATAGTGAAATAAAGGACGAGCTTGAAAAGCTTATTGCGCTATAGCATTTTTTTCAATAATTTTTTTCAATAATACTTTTTATTAGTACTATTTATTAGTACTTTTTATTAGTACTTTTTAATAGTACTATTTATTAATACTTTTCAAAGAGGTTCAAAAAAAGAGTCTATAACAGCTGCGATTAAACCACACTGTAATAGACTCTTTAATTTTTATTTATGACTTTTTTTAATAGCCTTTTTTATGACCTTTTTGGTAACTCTACTAAATAATATTTAGAGAATTATTCTTCAATAGGCTCTGGTGTTGTTCCAAGCATATCCTGGATACCCTTTGCTGCTGCCTTACCAGCTCCCATTGCAAGGATAACTGTAGCTGCACCACTAACTACATCACCGCCGGCAAATACTCTTGCCTTGCTTGTTGCACCAGTTGCTTCATCAGCCTCGATTGTCTTATACTTTGTTGTATTAAGACCTGTTGTTGAATTAGCAAGCATTGGGTTTGCTGCTGTACCAAGTGACATGATTACGCAATCACAATCAATAACAAATTCTGAATCCTTAACTACCTGAGGTCTTCTTCTGCCTGACTCATCTGGCTCTCCAAGCTCCATTCTTACGCACTTGCAGCCCTTTACCCAGCCATTCTCATCAGCGAGGATTTCTGTAGGATTACAAAGAACATCAAAGATAATGCCCTCTTCCTTTGCATGATGAACTTCTTCTGCTCTTGCTGGAAGCTCTGCCTCACTTCTTCTATATACGATATGTGTCTCTGCACCAAGTCTGAGTGCTGTTCTTGCAGCATCCATTGCTACGTTACCACCACCAACTATAACAGCCTTCTTTGGTACATAGATAGGTGTATCATAATCATCTCTGTAAGCCTTCATGAGGTTATTTCTTGTAAGGTATTCATTTGCTGAGAATACACCATTTGAGTTCTCACCTGGAATACCCATGAACTTTGGAAGACCTGCGCCTGAGCCTACGAATACTGCATCATAGTTCTCAAGAAGCTCATCAATAGATACTGTCTTTCCGATAACAACGTCTGTTTCGATATCTACGCCAAGAGCCTTAACATTTTCAACTTCATGAGCAACTACTGTTGACTTTGGAAGACGGAACTCTGGAATACCATAAACAAGAACGCCGCCTGCCTTGTGAAGTGCCTCATAGATAGTTACATCATAGCCTGCCTTTGCAAGATCACCTGCACAGGTAAGACCTGCTGGACCTGCACCGATAACAGCAACCTTCTTGCCATTCTTCTTAACACGTACCTGTGGCTTTAAACCATGCTCACGTGCCCAGTCTGCAACGAAACGCTCAAGCTTACCGATTGAAACTGCCTCGCCCTTAACTCCTCTAACACACTTCTGCTCGCACTGTGTCTCCTGTGGGCAAACACGGCCGCAAACAGCAGGAAGTGCTGTATATGTATTAAGTACCTCATAAGCTGCAGCAAAATTTCCTACCTTTACCTCATGAATGAACTTAGGAATATCAATACTAACAGGGCATCCCATACGACAACGTGGGTTCTTACACTCAAGACATCTTGATGCCTCTGCCATAGCTTCTTCTTCATTATATCCGAGGCAAACCTCGTCGAAATTCTTTGCACGAACCTGTGCATCCTGCTCTCTTACAGGAACTCTCTTAAAAGCATCTACTTCAATAGCCATATTAATCCTTTCTGAATCTAAATTCCGAAATACAAAAGTAATCTATTATCTTAATTAGTTGTCATGATTGCAAAGTCCGCAGCCACCAGAATGAGTAGCGCCTTCCTTCTCACGAAGCATAGCTCTTCCCTCTTCTGTCTTGTACTGTCTCTGTCTCATCATTGCACCATCGAAATCTACGAGATGTCCATCAAACTCTGGTCCATCTACGCATGCGAACTTAACTTCGCCGCCAACAGTAAGTCTGCAGGCACCGCACATACCTGTACCATCAACCATGATCATGTTCATTGATACTATTGTATGGATTCCAAGTTCCTTTGTAAGAAGGCATACGAACTTCATCATGATAGCTGGTCCGATTGCAACTACATGATCATATGTCTTATGCTCTTCATTTATAAGATATTTGATTGCATCGCAGGAATTACCATGAATGCCCTTTGTTCCATCATCTGTTGAAACGTAAACATTATCGGCAACCTCTGCCATCTTATCTTCAAGAATTAATATGTCCTTTGTTCTAGCTGAAATAATAACATCAGCTCCTACACCATGCTCCTTAAGCCACTTTACCTGTGGATAAACTGGAGCTGTACCTACACCACCACATACAAAAAGAATATGCTTCTTCTTAACTTCTTCAATTGGCTCAAAGCAAAGATCTGACGCATTTCCAAGAGGTCCAACAAAATCCTCGAAGGCATCTCCTTCTTCATACTGCATCATAAGCTTTGTAGATGCACCGATTGGCTGGAAAACAATTGTAACAGTTCCCTTTTCTGCATCATAATCACAGATAGTAAGTGCTATTCTCTCTGCTCTTTCATCTGTCTTAACGATAACGAACTGTCCTGGTAATGCACTCTTTGCTACGCGTGGAGCGTCAATATCCATTAGCACGATATTGTTGTTCAGCATCTTTTTTCTTAAAATTTTAAACATACATATCTCCTTTTTGTTTTGTAGTTCTTTATTTACAGTGGCTAAAGACCCTCACAATCCTTAGCTCACCAAATAACCTAAATATAACACATACTCTCAATTAAAGCTTTGCGCTAACCAGTTTTGGAGCAAAGCCAGCCTTTACAAGAGCATTAACAATCTGCTCCTTATGCTCATGTCCATCTGTTTCGATTGTGATAACAAGCTCAACCGCCTTCTTACGGTTTACGCTTACGAACTGGTTATGTTCAAGTCTGATGATATTTCCGTTTGCTCCTGCAACAGCAGTTGCAACGCTTACAAGTGCACCCGGCTTATCTGGGAGCATTACTGAAACTGTAAATACTCTTTCTCTTTCGATAAGACCGTTCTGAATCATTGATGACATTGTGATAACATCCATATTACCACCTGAAATGATTGAAACAACATTCTTGCCCTTGATATCCTCAAGATGATTTAATGCTGCAACTGTAAGAAGACCTGAGTTCTCAGCTATCATCTTATGATTTTCTACCATGTCAAGGAAGGCTGCGATAAGCTCGCTGTCATCAACTGTAACGATTTCATCTACATTCTTCTGAATGAATGGGAAGATATTTGCTCCTGGTGTCTTTACTGCTGTACCATCAGCTATTGTATCTACTGTAGGAAGTGTTGTAACATTTCCTGTGCGGAGAGATGCCTTCATACATGCAGCTCCTGCTGGCTCAACACCTACTACTCTAATATTTGGATTGATTATTTTTGCACATGTTGCTACACCTGAAAGAAGTCCGCCGCCGCCAACTGGTGCAAGAATTACATCTACGGTTGGGAGCTCCTTTATGATTTCCATGGCTATTGTGCCCTGGCCTGTTGCTACTGTAAGGTCATCGAATGGGTGAATGAAGGTATATCCTTTTTCCTCTGCAAGCTTTATTGCATATTCACAAGCTTCATCATATACATCACCATGTAAAACAACTTCTGCTCCAAGATTCTTTGTACGGTTTACCTTTATAAGTGGTGTTGTTGTTGGCATTACGATAACTGCCTTTACGCCATATATCTTTGCTGCATATGCAACACCCTGTGCATGGTTACCAGCTGAGGCTGTAATAAGTCCCTTCTGTCTGTCTTCATCTGACATTGTGCTTATCTTATAGTAAGCTCCTCTTACCTTATAAGCGCCTGTCTTCTGCATATTTTCAGGCTTTAAATATACATTTGCACCTGTTCTGTCTGAAAGAAAACCACTATGCATAAGTGGTGTTGGATTAGTAACCTTTAGAACCTTTTTACTTGCTTCCTCGAACTTATCTCTTGTCATCATTATTTTCATTTCTCCATTCTCGTGCCCTCTGCAGTAGAATCTGTTCATATCAATCTGCCTTAAAGCCGGTTGTAATTTCGAGTTGAACTGTATTGTAGATTTTTTAACAATGTGCACGCTATTTTATATTTTAATATTATTCCACCTACTTGTCAACAATTAAATATTTTTCTTAATGCCTCAAATTGTTAAAATAAGTCAACTTTCGATGGGTATTTCATTTTTTTTTATCAAACTTTCATAGATTGATGTTATTTTATTTATTAGTTTTTTGTTGCTACCTGAGTTTATTGCTTATGTCTGCTTCTTAAGCTTATTACTTAAGTCTGCTTCTTAAGCTTATTACTTAGGTCTACTATTTAGGTCTGCTTCTTAAGCTTACTGCTCTTCTTCTGTTTGCTCTGAAGACTCATTTTCACTGTCATCATCTCCAAAAAGCGCATTTACAAAGTCATGTGGATTGAACTTCTGAAGATCATCGATTTTTTCACCTACACCGATGTATTTTACAGGAATTCCAAGCTCGCCCTGAACTGCAATGGCAATTCCGCCCTTTGCTGTTCCATCAAGCTTTGTCATTACTATTCCGCTTATCTTTGCTGCCTCGTTGAATATTCTTGCCTGTGAAAGGGCATTCTGTCCTGTTGCACCGTCAAGCACTACCATTGTCTCTCTTGATGCCTCTGGATATTCTCTTGTGATTACTCTGTCTATCTTATTAAGCTCATCCATAAGGTTCTTTTTATTCTGAAGTCTTCCTGCTGTATCACAGATAAGAATATCTACATCTCTTGATTTTGCTGCTCTTACCGCATCAAATACAACTGCTGCAGGATCTGACCCTTCCTTTTGTGCTATAAGCTCAACTCCGGCTCTTTCCGCCCAGGTTGCTACCTGATCAATGGCTGCTGCTCTGAATGTATCTGCTGCTGCTATCATTACCTTCTTGCCAAGTGCCTTGTACTGACTTGCAAGTTTTCCGACTGTAGTTGTTTTACCTGCACCGTTTACACCGATAAGCATGACTACGCTCTTCTTATTAATGAAGTCATAAGCGTCATCTGGCACATTCATCTGCTCTTCTATTGACTGCTTTAAGAGCTCTCTGCACTCACTTGCATTCTTTATCTTCTTTTCCTTCACTTTTTCCTTGAGAGATTCAATGATGTCGTCTGAGGTCTTTACACCTACATCAGACATTACAAGGATTTCTTCTATGCTCTCATAGAAATCATCATCAATCTTATTTTCTCCTGAAAACAGTGATTCAAAGCCTGATACAATACTATTTCTTGTCTTTGCAAGGCCTTCAGTAAGTCTCTTAAATACGCCCTTATTTGCTTCGGCTGCCGCCTTTTCAGCTGCTAGGCGCTGTGCTTCATATTCTGCTTCAAGTCTTTCCTGTTCAGCTCTTCTAGCATCGATTTCAACAACCTCTGCTGCAGCTCTTCTATCAGCCTCTGCCTGCTCTTCCTTAAATCTTGAGAGGGCTGCTTCCTGCGCTCTTCTTTCAAGCTCGCGCATCTTTTCAGCCATTCTGCGGTTTTCTTCCTCTATGGCTGCAAGCATTTCAGCTTCCTTATCAGCCTCAGATTTTTCAGAATTGTCAGAGGTTTCTGCTTTTTCTGCTTCAACCTTTTCAGCTGCTATTCTTTCAGCCTCTGCCTTTTCTGCCGCAGCTTTTTCTGCTGCAATTTTCTCAGCTTCTGCCTTCTCTGCCGCAGCTTTTTCTGCCGCAGCTTTTTCAGCTGCAATTCTCTCAGCTTCTGCTTTCTCTTCCGCAGCTTTTTCAGCTGCAATTCTTTCAGCTTCTGCCTTCTCTGCCGCAGCTTTTTCTGCTGCAGCTTTTTCAGCTGCTATTCTCTCAGCCTCTGCCTTTTCTGCCGCAGCTTTTTCTGCTGCTATTCTCTCAGCTTCTGCCTTTTCTGCCGCAGCTTTTTCTGCCGCAGCTTTTTCTGCTGCAATTCTTTCAGCTTCTGCCTTCTCGGCCGCAGCTTTTTCTGCCGCAGCTTTTTCTGCTGCAATTCTCTCAGCTTCTGCCTTCTCGGCCGCAGCTTTTTCTGCCGCAGCTTTTTCAGCTGCAATTCTTTCAGCTTCTGCCTTTTCTGCCGCAAGGCGCTCTTCCTCTAGCCTTGCTGCCTCTGCTGCTTCAGCTTCTTTTCTTTTTTTGCTTTTAAAAAACTCAAACATAAAATCCCTTTCATATACTGTCTCTACTTATTATGCCTTCTTCATTGCCTTTTCATCAATCTTATCTTCAATAAGACTTACTGAAACTAATGCAGATACACCCTTCTCCTGCATTGTAATTCCATAAAGTGCATCAGCCGCATTCATGGTTCCACGTCTATGCGTAATTACTATGAACTGAGTGCTGTTGGTAAAATTATGAAGATACTCTGCAAATCTTGATACGTTAGAATCATCAAGTGCTGCATCAATTTCGTCAAGAAGACAGAACGGTGATGGCTTTAGATGAAGAATTGCAAATAACAGCGCAATCGCTGTAAGAGCCTTTTCTCCACCTGACAGCTGCATAATATTGGTAAGCTTCTTTCCTGGAGGAGTCGCACTTATCATAATATCTGATTCAAGAAGATCATCGCTGTCTGCAAGCTCAAGCTTACAGGTTCCGCCGCCAAAAAGAGCCTTGAATGCAATATCAGACTGCTTTCTGATTTCAGCAAACTGCTCTGCGAACTGCTGCTTCATCTTCTCTACAAGCTCCTCGATGAGCTCTATCAGCTTGTCTCTTGCTGATATAATGTCATCATGCTGGTTAGTTAAGAAATCAAATCTTTCCTTTACCTCAATATACTGCTCAATAGCATTGACATTTACATCTCCTAAATCCTTGATCTGAGATTTAATCTGAGAAATCTCTCTCTTATTCGCATTAGGATTTCCCATCATCTCATCATCCTTATAGCCTTCTGCATCTGATGGAGTAGCTTCATATTCATTCCAGATATATTCCGTCAGGCTATCAAAATTTTCATCGAGCTTTTCCTTTTGATTATCAAGACGGACGCTTTCCTTATCAAGGCCGGTAATTCTTGCATTTAGCTTTTCATGATTCTCAAAGAGCTCCTTATTTGATGCATTAAGTTTTTCCTTCCAGGCCTGAAGATCAGCAATTTTCTCCTCGACCTTTTTTGCTGCCTCTAAGGACTGCTTCTGAACCTGCTTTAATCTGACAATATTATCATTTTCTGTCTTGATTACGCTTTCATTCTCTGCAATATCGCCTTCAATTTCTTCCTTTTCCTTTAGAAGATCTCTGCTCTCATCCTCGATACGGACAATATCCTCATCATCATGCTTTTTATCTGATTCTATTACATTGATTCTAGCTGAAATCTCTGATAAGGTATCTTTTTTCTGTGCTGTAAGCTCACGGATTTCCTCTATCTTTGCTGAAAGACGGTTCTTTTCCTCGCTTCCTGCACTATCATTTCCTTCTAGCGCTCCTGCCAGCTTTTCATTTTCCTCTATGGACTTATCGATTTCCACAAGCTTTCCTTCGATTTCCTTAAGCTCTGCTATATTTGCCTCATAGGCATTCTTAAGCTTTGTAAGCTCGGAGTTCTCATTGCTAGCGGATATGTTCAGGGCATTTTCCTTAATTGTAAGTGCTGAAATCTCATCACTAAGAGTCTTCTGCTTAAGGTCTGCCTGCTCTGATTTTTCTCTATCTCTTTCGCAGATAAGCTTTAATTCATCCACCTGCTTCGTAAGCTTTGCTACCTCTTCGCCAAGCTCAGCAAGCTCTCTCTTTCTCGAGAGGAGATTTGAAGAATTCTTATAGGTACCACCAGACATTGATCCGCCTGGATTTATCTGATCTCCCTCAAGAGTAACTATTCTAAGCTTTCTATGGTATTTCTTTGATATTGCAAGACCATAGTCCATATTTTCTACAACTAATATTCTTCCAAGAAGATGCCTTACTAGTACAATAAAGCGGCCATCTGCCTTTACAAGATTATCTGCTGTGTCGATGGCTCCCGGCTCATCTAGGGCATCTCTTTCCTGGATTCCCTGCGGTGAAATAGCTGTAAGTGGTAAGAAGGTCGCTCTTCCTGCCTTCTCACGCTTTAATATTTCAATTAAAGACTGAGCTGTCTTTTCATTGTCTGTAACTACATTCTGCATGCTGCCGCCAAGCGCTGTTTCTATGGCAGTTTCATACTTCTTTTCCGAGCTGATAAGATCTGCAACTACGCCGAATATTCCGCTTAGGCGTGCTTTTTCCTGCATTACTCTCTTTACTGCAGAACCATAGCCATCATATCTCTCAGCCATGTTCATGGTATAATCGAGCTTTGTCTTTCCTTTTGACAGCTCATTTCTCTTCGCATTCAGCTCTCTTTCATCATTTATGAGCTTTTCTTTAAATTTTACTGCATCTCCTGTATACTCTTTTACTTCTTCACGCTTTTTAGCAAGGTTCTCTCTTATATTCTTAAGATTTTCACTATCTTCCTTGTACTTAATTTCTAATTCATCAGCTGCGCTTTTTCCGGTAATGAGCTCTGAGGATATGGAAGACTTTCTGATATTTATCTGCTCTCTTTCAGCCTTAAGTGCTGCTGAATTCTGCTTTATTTCAGAAACCCTGTTCATTTCTTCAAGGAGCTTTTTATCTGCATTTTCAAGCTCTGTCAGCTTTTCTGAAAGCTCACTTGAGAGTCCTTCGAGTTCTTTTTGAAGAGTCTCTTTATTTCCTATTTTTTCCTCTAATTCCTTTTTAAGAGCCTCAGAAGATTTCTTTTTTGCTTCCTTCTGAGAATCCTTTATCTTAAGGGAATCATTGATGCTATTAAGTCTATCCTTAAAATGGATGGTGTTTGAATTTACACCATTTATCTTAGTTTCACAGACACTTATATCTGAAGCTGCTCTTTCAGCTGCTCCATACTTTTCTTCTCTTTCACTTCTCTTTTCTTCAATTTTTGCTTCGGTGTCAGTTATGTCCTGTCCAGCCTTTGCATAATCATCCTTAGATCTTTCAAGCTCGCTTCTTGCAGCCTCAAGCTCTGCTGAATTGATTGCTATCTTCTCAGAAATCACCTTCTGCTGCTCTACTACTCTTTTTTCCTCGCTAAGGAAGAAATTCATGTCATGCTTTTTAAGCTTTTCTTTAAGGTCTAAGTATTTTTTAGCTGTATCAGACTGTCTCTCTAATGGACCTATCTGCTTTTCAAGCTCCGATATGATATCATCTACTCTTTCAAGATTTGCCTTCTGCTCTTCAAGGGATTTTTCTGCTTCACCCTTTCTGCGCTTGAACTTTACGATTCCTGTAGCTTCGTCAAAAAGCTCTCTTCTATCATCAGCTCTTCCTGAAATGATTTTTTCGATCTGGCCCTGTCCGATAATGGAATATCCTTCCTTACCGATACCTGTATCATAGAGCATTTCCTGAATCATCTTAAGACGGACAACGCTTCCATTTAAAAGATATTCACTTTCGCCTGATCTATAAACTCTTCTTGCAACGGTAACCTCTGAAAATTCTACGTTAAGTCTATGATCTGAATTGTCAAAGGTAATAGCTACATACGCACTAGATAATGGCTTTCTGAGCTCTGTTCCCGAAAAGATGACATCCTGCATCGATGAGCCTCTTAGCTGCTTTGCACTCTGCTCTCCGAGAACCCAGCGCATTGCATCTGCAATATTGCTCTTTCCCGATCCATTTGGTCCTACAATTCCAGTAATTCCTTTTCCGAATTTTAATATGATTTTATTTGCGAACGATTTAAATCCCGAGATTTCAATGCTTTTTAGATACATTAAGCTTTTCTATTTCCTTTCTCGCAGCATCCTGCTCTGCTGCCTTCTTAGTGTGTCCTTCTCCCACTTCACATACTTCTCCGTCTATAATTACTGCTACCTTGAATTTCTTATTATGATCTGGTCCTTCTTCACCTATGATCTTATATTCAAGACTTTTATCTCCTTCTCCTTGAAGAATCTGCTGGAGAGTAGTTTTGCTATCACAAAAGAGCGTTTTATCTTCAACATCTGTAATTACAATTCTTTTAATAAATTCTTTTGCACTAGTAAAACCACCATCCAAATAAATGGCCCCTATAACAGCTTCAAGCGCATCTGATAAAATAGAAGGCTTATCAGCGCCACCCATCATTTTTTCTCCATTACCAAGCTCTATCATCTTGCCGAGCCCTATCTGTCTTGCACAATAAGCTAGCGCATTTTCACATACCTTTGATGCGCGTATCTTTGAGAGCTCTCCTTCATCCTTTTCCGGATACTTATTGAACAGATTCTCACTCATTACCAGCTCTAACACAGCATCGCCAAGGAATTCTAATCTTTCATTATCCTCCGGCTTATTCATCCGCCTTTCATTGGCATAAGATGAGTGCGTGAGGGCCGTTTCAAGCTTCATTATGTCTTTAAACACATAGCCTAGTTTTTTCTGAAAATCACTTAGTCTGGATAACCTATTATTGGTCATAGCTTTTCTCCTTTCTTCATGCTAATTTAGTCCCATTAATGGGCATAATCGATTTATTGTACCACACTTTTCAATTTTTAGCAAGTTTTATGTAATTTATTAGAAAATGAGTTTAGCATTTTAGAAAATATCCTAATGGTGTATAGTATCTCCATCAACAAATAGAGGTAATCATTATCAGGAAAAAACTTTGCAAAAAAAAAGGTCAGATTTCTCTGACCTTTACTAATCAAAAATATTACCGCTTCTTAGTTGATAGCAGCCTGGATCTTTTCTACAGCATCGCCTACTGTAACAATAGCCTTTGCATCCTCATCGCTGATCTTAATTCCAAATTCCTGCTCCATTCCCATGATGATCTGCATTACATCAAGTGAATCACAGCCAAGGTCATCAATGAACTTTGAATCCTCTGATACCTGATCTGGCTCAACATTAAGTACCTCTACGATGATGTCTCTGATTTTTTCGAATTCCATTTTATTGTCCCCTTTATAGTTTATTATTATATACGGCAATTCATCTCCTATTTAGTCGAATCCTTACCGGATCTGCCTTTTTTTCTAATTGTATCTATTTTGATACCTCTGAATTAGCACTTATATTCTCTTCGATTTTCTCGTTTATTCTCTGTTTCTTGAAATCTATGCACTGAATAAGAGAATTCTTTATTTCAACATAGTCGGAATTTCCATGGCTTTTAACTACTAATGCCTTAAGTCCGAGCATTGGTGCTCCGCCATATTCCTTTATGCTAAAGCCCTTGAGTGTCTTTTTAAGAGCCGGCTTTGCAAGTGCTGCACCCATTATGCTGACTGGTGTCGACTTAAAACCTTCTTTTACTCTCTTTAAGAGAGCTCCTGCAACACCCTCATAAAGCTTTATGATTACATTTCCTACGAAGGCCTCTGTAACGATTACATCAGCTGCTCCATAAGGAATTTCTCTTGATTCTACACTGCCTATAAAATTGATGTCGTTGCTGTTCTTGAGCATAGGATAGGTTTCTTTTACAAGGGAATTTCCCTTTTCCTCTTCTACACCAATATTTACTAAGCCAATTTTTGGATTCTTAACTCCCATGATATTTTCCATGTAGATTGAACCCATCTTTGCAAACTGAACTAAATCAACTGCCTTTGCATCAACGTTTGCTCCACAGTCAAGCAAAAGCGATACTCCATCAAGTGTCGGAATAAGAGGAGCTAATGGCGAACGTCTTACGCCCTTTATTCTTCCGATTATGAGCTGTCCTCCTACTAGGAGCGCTCCCGTGCTTCCTGCTGATACAATGGCATCTGCCTGACCGTTCTTTACCAGATAAAGTGCCTTTACTACTGATGAATTATCTTTATGTCTGATTGCATCAACTGGTGCCTCATCATTAGTGATTATATCCGGAGCTTCAACTATTTCAACTCTTTTTTCATCATAACCACTATATTTA
The DNA here is from genome assembly GCA_900315015.1 of uncultured Eubacteriales bacterium. GTDB lineage: Bacteria > Bacillota > Clostridia > Lachnospirales > Lachnospiraceae > UBA9722. The sequence goes on from OMXJ01000008.1 coordinate 57,025, forward strand.
TTTAATTCTGCCTTTATCGCTTCTGTCTGTCCTACTAAATATACAAACAGTTCTTCTCTAGCCTTAACTGCTTCTATCGCGCCATGCACTATTGCTCCAGGTGCATTGTCGCCTCCCATGGCGTCAAGCGCTACCTTTACTAATTCCATCTTGCACCCCTTTCTTTCCTTACCGCCTATATGATATAATACTCTTTATTAAAAATCAAGTAGCATTTTTAATTTTTAAATTGTTTTTTACGCTACTTTACTACCTTTTTGTAAAAGAAGGAATTTTCTGTCTTAAATCCTAGCTCCACTGGTTTTATTATCTGCTCTGTACTTCCGATAAAAAGATAGCCGCCACTCTTTAAGGATGAACAGAATTTTTTGTAAATAGCAAGCTTTGCTTCCTCTGTAAAATAGATCATTACATTTCTGCATACTATAAGGTCGTAATTTCTTCCGTAAAAATCTTTTATAAGATCATGATTTCTAAAACTTACCATTTTCTTTATCTTATCAATTACCTGATATTTTCCCCCATCAGTGCGATTTAAATACTTTCTCTTAAATTCATCCTTCACATTCTTGACGGATTTTTCATCATAAATCCCAAGCTTTGCACTCTCTAATATTTCGTTATCTATATCTGTCGCTATTATTTCAAACCTTTTTCCTGGAAAGTTCTTATCTAGGAGCATGGCTATGCTATAGGGCTCTTCACCTGTCGAACAGGCAGCACTCCATATTTTTACGGCACTTATCCCCTGATTTTTCGGTACGATCTCACTTATCAACAAATTTTCTAAAACTTCCCACTGCGCAGGATTTCTAAAAAATTCTGATACATTTATTGTAAAGTACCCCATAAACTGATCTAGACTACTCTTATTTCCCTTGATTTTAGAAAAGTATTCTGAATAAGAGCTGCAGCCGTTTTTAAAAATTAGAGAATCTATTCTCCTTTTCATCTGACGTTCTTTATAAGAGTTCAGATCTATATTTAAATAATCATGTATATCCTTTTTAAATTTCTCATAATTATCATTTATTGTCCTTACTTCCAACGCCATTACAAACCTCCTGAATAAACAAAGCCGGATAAGCTATTCGCTTACCCGGCTGGATAATTATCTTTTTAAGCTATTAGTTCTCTGATGGTGTTTCCTCAGCTGGAGCATCCTCTGCTGGAGCCTCATCTGCTGTTAAAGCCTTAACTGAGATGCTGATTCTCTTATTCTCTGCATCAAAGTTAACAACCTCTGCTGTAACCTCATCACCAACCTTAAGAACATCTGCTGGCTTCTCGATGTGATTCTTTGAAATCTGTGAAACATGAAGAAGTGCATCAATACCTGGCTCGAGCTCTACGAAAGCACCGAAGTCTGCCATACGAGCAACCTTACCAGTTACCTGTTTTCCTACTGCATACTTTTCTTCTGCATTGTTCCATGGATTCTTGTCTGGGAACTTGAGTGTAAGAGCAATTCTGTCGCCCTTGATATCCTTAATCATAACCTCAAGCTCATCGCCTACCTTGAATACCTTCTTAGGTGCTTCAATTCTTCCCCAGCTCATTTCTGAGATGTGAAGAAGACCGTCTGCTCCACCAAGATCTACGAATACACCGAAATCTGTGATATTCTTAACTTCGCCCTTAACAACGTCGCCTACATTGATGCGGCCAAAGAGTTCCTTAGCCTGCTCAGCCTTCTTAGCTGCAACGAGCTGCTTGCGGTCACCTATAATTCTTCTTCTCTTTGGATTGAATTCTGTAATTACGAATTCAATTTCCTGATCCTGATACTTTGAAAGATCCTTTTCATAAGTATCTGATACAAGACTTGCTGGTACGAATACCTTTGTCTCATCTACAATTGCGATAAGACCACCGGTAAGAACCTCTGTTACCTTTGCCTTAAGAACTGTCTTGTTTGCGAATGCATCCTCAAGAACCTTTGAAACTCTTTCTGCCTGAAGACGCTTTGTTGAAAGTACAACCTGTCCATCGCCATCATTAAGCTTAAGAACCTTTGCCTTTATCTCATCGCCCTCATGAACGAGCTGTGTAAGATCTGCGTTCTGAGAAGCAGTACCAAATTCATTCTTTGTAATAATACCATCAGCCTTGTAGCCAATATTAACAACTACTTCATCTGGCTTAACACTGATAACCTTACCGTCTACCACCTCTCCCGTACGTATTGTCTTAAAAGTCTCGTTTAATGCCTCCTCAAACTCCTTATCGTTCATCTCTGACATACCGATGTAAACCTCCTTGATTATATTATTCGGGGTTGACGCCCCTGCTGTAATACCTACGCTACGAAAAGATTTAAATAGACTTAAATCCAGGTCACCAAGTTTCTGTATAAAGAAAGTGTTTGGACATTCCTTCTGTGCTATCTCAAACAACTTTCTGGAATTAGAGCTTTTCTTATCTCCAATCACAATCATAGCGTCTGAGTTCTTTGCCAACTCCGCGCATTCCGTCTGTCGTTTTAGTGTCGCGTTGCATATTGTATTCACAACATATATATTATACTCCAATTTTTCTATTAATGCAACTAATTCTTTAAATTTTCTGTTATTAAATGTCGTTTGCGCAACTAAAACATACTTGCGTTCCCTGTTTAATTTGCCATTTTCAACAGCTTTATTAATGTCCTCTTCGCAATTAATGAATATTGGCTCATTTTCACACCAGCCCGCACTTCCTTCTATTTCAGGGTGAGCCGGGTCTCCTATGATAATTACACCATTTCCCTTATGACTTTCATCTCTTATGATATTGTGAATTTTAGTAACAAAAGGACAGGTGGCATCTATCAGGGTAATATTTTTTCCACTATTTTCAAAATCCTCAACGACGCTCTTTGATACGCCGTGCGATCTTAAAATAATGGTCGCACCCTCTTCTGCATCAGCTGCAGTTTCATTTTCCTTAAAAATATGCACGCCATCTTCTTCAAGTTCTTCTGTCACAATATCATTATGGATTATAGGTCCATAGGTGTATATTGCCTTTTTTCCTTCGCCGCCCTTATTTTTTGCTTCGTTGAAGGCCATTCCTACTGCCCTTTCAACTCCAAAACAAAAGCCTGCACTTTTTGCTATAGTTATCTGCATTTACTTTTCCTTACAAATCACTAAATCTAATTCAATCTGCTATTTTTTTCTCAAAGAGCTCAATTATCTTTTCTGATACCTGCTGCGGATTTATCTCTGAAGTATCTACTACCTCTGCGTCATCAGCCTTTTTCAGCGGTGATATTTCTCTATTCATATCTCTTTCATCACGCGCGATTATATCCTTTTCGATTTCATCAAGATCGCAGCTTACGCCCTTTGCTGTGAGCTCATCGTAACGTCTCTTTGCACGGATTTTTGCTGATGCCTCCATGTAGATCTTAAGAGTAGCATTTGGAAGAACAACTGTTCCTATGTCTCTGCCATCCATTATGATGCTCTTTTTCTCTGCCATATTTCTCTGAAGGAAAAGAAGCTTTTCTCTGACTTCTCCTAGTGCACTTACTATTGAAGCCTGCTTTCCTACCTCCTCTGTACGGATATAGGCATTTACATTTTCCTCATTCAGCATTACCTGCTGCTCGCCGTCTACATACTCTAAATCTACTTCTATTTCAGAAAGTGCCTTAACTACAGCTGCATTATCTGAAATATCTACATTGTTTCTCAAAAAATACAGTCCTATTGTGCGGTACATTGCTCCCGTATCAACATAAGTAAAGCCAAGCTTTTTAGCTGTAAGCTTTGCTACTGTACTTTTTCCGCTTCCTGCTGGTCCATCAAGCGCTATGCTATAGTTCTTTTTCATGATGCTCTCGGCGTAATTTCTAGATACTTACCTTTAGAAATATCTGCCTCTACCTACTTTCTTTTATTCTACTAAATTTATCTACTTATAAACGTATTTGTGCATTTTATCGCATTTTTTAATATGTGTTTCCACTCTGTTAATTCTGATTACTACATCAATCATATCAGCAGCTGCTTTGGTAGCTCTGTTTGCTGCGTCAATCGTGCCAGCAACACTTTGGTACCTCTGTTTGCTGCATTAATCGTGCAAGCGACCGTTTTCAGCTTTGTTTACTGCGTTTTCCCAATGCTAGTAGCTGCTGTAAAAGCGGTAGACCATGCTATCTGAAGGTTAAAGCCTCCAGTTACTGCATCCACATCCATTACCTCGCCCGCAAAATATACATTTTTAACTTTTTTTGATTCCATTGTGGAAGGATTTATCTCCTTTATCGATACTCCTCCCCTTGTAATGATTGCTTCATTTAGGGTTCCATAGCCTGTAATTTCAAAGTCAAGGTCCTTAAGGACTGAAACTATTTTTTCTCTCTCCTGCTTTGAGATGCTATTTACCTTCTTTGCGGCATCTATGCCTGTCCTTTTTATGACTACATTTATCAGTCTCTGCGGAAGAAGTCCTCCCATGGCATTTTCAAGATTTTTATTCTTTTCTTCTTCAAAGTCCCTTAAGACTCTTTCGTCAAGCTTTTTCTCATCAAGTGCCGGCTTTAAATCTATATGTAGCTTTAAACCGCCCTCTGATACTTTTCTTCCTATGACGCTTGTAAGAGTCAGGATAAGAGGTCCACTGACTCCATTCCTTGTAAAAAGCATTTCTCCCTGTTTGGAATAGAGCTCCTTACCACCTTTTTTCTCATCAGTCACAGCAACATTTACATTTTTAAGTGAGAGCCCTTCTAATTCCTTTGGCTCTCCTCCCATAAGAATTACCGGCACCAACGATGGGAATACTGGTATAATTTTATGTCCAAGGCTTTTTGCAAATTTATGGCCATCTCCCGTACTTCCTGTCACAGGATAGGAAACTCCGCCAGTTGCTATTATTACTGCATCAGCCTCTATATTTCCTTTTTTTGTCTTTACAGAGGAGAAAACTTCTTTTCCCTCTTCATCTATTTTTGTCGTAATTGACTGAACTAACGTATTAAAAAAGAGTCTTACTCCAAGCCTTTTCATTTCCTCTTCTAGTACCTTTATTACATCAGAAGAATGGTCAGACTCTGGAAATACTCTATTACCACGTTCTATTTTCGTCTTTAGACCTAAGTTGTTGAAAAATTCAATTGTATTTTTATTATCAAATTTTCTCAGGGCACTATACATGAACTTAGGATTTTCGATTATACTATCAAAAAGCTCTTCATTATCGCAGGCATTTGTAAGATTACATCTGCCCTTTCCCGTAATGAACAGCTTTTTTCCTGCTTTTTCATTTTTTTCAAGACATACTACGCTATGCCCTGAACGTGCCGCCCATATTGCTGCAAACATTCCTGCAGCACCGGCTCCTATTACAATTACTTTCATTATTATCCTTTTATTTACACTTACATGGAAAATCTCAGGCTATTTCCCCTAGTTACTTTAATATCCAAAAAGTTCCAAGCTACAATTTATTTCATACTATTTTCAAGATAAACAAAATCCTTATCATAGCTTAAATTATTAGATACATAAGCCTCTCCCTCGATACGGAAGATGACCTTTTTGCAGTAATCTAGATTTTCAATAAGCGACTGAGCAAAGCAGTCGAGCACGTATTGCTCAATTTTTTTACTAAGTCCGCTTGCAGGAGCTGAGTCTTTTGTAAAGCTTACTATGACGGTATTCTCATTTTCAGTAACAGAATCTATTACAACATCAGAAATATCGCCCGAGATAATATCTGCCTCAAACGTGCATATATATTCTGCGTTTAATACCTCTCCCTTTTCCATGTAGGCTGTACCCGGCTCCTTTTCACCAGTACTCGGATCTACGGTATAATATACTATGGCCTTATTTTCCTTATCAATTACAGTACTGCTTCCCTGCTCTACTGTTATATAAGGTGTAACAGTTGTTGAAGCAGGCAGGCTCGATGAAGGCTGCTTTTTATTTCCTTCACATCCCCCCAAAAACGTGACACACATGCCTAATAATGCCGCAAAAAATACGGTTCGTCTGTTTCTTATCCTACGCATATTATGCCTCCTTCTTAGGTATATTCCGACATGCTATATTTAGCATATCTTCACAAGTAATAAAAATCTTCCTATATATTTTCCGTCTCCATCCATTATTATATATTATTTCAAATATTTTCCGCTAAAGTATTTTACTTCGTTGCTTCTGCTATTATATGCTTATTCTTTACGAAGTAATCAATAAGAGATACTATTGTAAGTACAAGAGCTGCATACATAAGTATCTGCTCAATAACATTTATTGCTGCCACGTCAAGGTCTACGATAAAGAAGCCACAGAATACCATCTGAACCACTGTCTTTACCTTTCCCCACATGCTTGCTGCTATAACTACCTTCTTTTCAGCTGCTACAAGTCTGAAGCCGCTTATTGCAAATTCTCTTGCTACAATTATGATTATTATATATGCTGGAACTGTATTTCTCTCTACAAAACAGATCATCGCAGAAATTACCAAAAGTTTATCAGCAAGAGGATCCATGAACTTTCCGAAATCCGTTACAAGGTTCCTAGATCTTGCAATATACCCATCAAGAGTATCTGTAAGTGCTGCTGCGATAAAAATCACAAGCGAAATAATTCTTGATGTCATGACCGGCATTACCGATTCTGGCATAAGCATAAAAATCAAAAATACTGGTATTGCACACACTCTAGCGAGTGTCAACTTATTTGGTAAATTCATGTTACTCCTTTCACACAAGCTTTGCTAAAAGATCATAACCATTAGCTCCGGTGATTTCCACAAGTGGCATCATCCCCGATTCAAGCTCGGCTTTAGTTTTTATAAATACACTTCCGTCTATTCCTGGTGCATCACGGTAGGTTCTTGCAACATAAACAGACATCTCTGGATCATTATAATCTATTTCGTCTGCAAGTCTTCCTTCTATGATCACTCTTTCCTTTTTCCCTACAAGCTTTTTATTATTGTCAAATACAATCCTCTGCTGAAGCTTCATGACTTCATCGCGGCGCTTAACCTTTATCTTTTTAAGCACCTGTCCCTTCATTTTAGCTGCAGGCGTCCCCTCTTCCTTTGAGTAAGGGAAGGCTCCAAGCCTGTCAAAGCGCATTTTCTCAACGAACTTTAAAAGAACCTCGAAATCTTCTTCAGTTTCACCTGGAAATCCAGTTATAAGAGTCGTTCTAAGGGCTATTTCAGGCATTTTTGCTCTCAGCTTTTCAATTACATTTACTATGGATGCCTGATCTGTAAGTCTGCCCATTTTCTTTAAAATCGCATCACTTGCATGCTGAATAGGAAGATCTAAATACTTGCAAATTTTTTCTTCGCCCACAATGCAATCTATTAATTCGTCAGTTATTTCCTCTGGATAACAATATAAAACTCTTATCCATTCAATGCCATCTATTTTGCAAAGCCTGTGAAGAAGTTCTGGAAGCATCTTTTTTCCATATATGTCTTTTCCATAAAGGGTAGTTTCCTGAGCTACTAAAATAAGCTCTTTAATTCCCATTTTCGCCATATAGGCTGCTTCTTTTTCAAGTCTTTCCATTGGAACGCTTCTATAAGGTCCTCTGATGTATGGGATTACGCAATAAGTACATCTCTTATTACAACCTTCAGAAATCTTCAAATAGCCTGTATAGCCGCCCGTTGTATTTACCCTGTCAACGTCCGGGAGTCTAAGTACAGATAACTCCTCAAACTTATCCTCTGCTTTTCCTTCATAGATACCATCTAACGCTTCTACGATTTTATCTATTGCAGCTGTTCCTATTATGCTGTCAACTTCTGGAATCGACTTTCTTATTTCTTTTCTATAGCGCTGAGCTAGACAGCCCGTGCAGATAAGTGCCTTTAGGGCGCCGCTTTTTCTAAGTTCTGCAAGCTCAAGCACCATATTCATACTCTCCTGCGCTGCATCGCCAATAAAGCAGCAGGTATTTACTACAGCCGTATCTGCCTTAGATAGCTCATCCGTAATTGAATAGCCTCTATTTTGCAGCATGGCGATCATATATTCACTATCAACACGGTTCTTATCACATCCAAGCGATACGAAATAAATACTGTGTTTTACTTCAGCCATTTTAAACCTTCACATTCTTCTTTTTTCAATTATTTCTTTTTCAATTACTTCTTTTTCAATTACTGCTTTTTCTATTACTGCTTTTTCTATTACTGCTTTTTCTATTAACGCTTTTTCTATTACTGCTTCTTTCAATTACTGCTTCTTTCAATTACTGCTTCTTTCAATTACTGCTTCTTTCAATTACTGCTTCTTTGAATCTCTAAGAAGCGCAGCATCTACGCAGTTTGTCATAAGCATTGCTATTGTCATAGGACCAACTCCGCCTGGAACAGGAGTAAGAGCACCTGCCACCTTGCTTACGTCATCAAAATCTACATCTCCGCAGAGCTTTCCATTTTCATCTCTGTCCATTCCAACATCGATTACTGCAGCGCCTTCCTTTACGAATTCACTTGTAACAAACTTTGCCTTTCCGATAGCTGCTACAAGGATATCTGCCTGCTTTGTAATGCTCTTTAAATCCTTTGTATGTGAATGGCAGATGGTAACTGTACCATTTTCACGAAGAAGGAGCATTCCCATAGGCTTTCCTACGATATTACTTCTTCCAATAATTACGCAGTGCTTTCCATCAATTGAAATGTCTGAACGCTTTAAAAGCTCTATAATTCCATTTGGAGTACAGGAAACTATTCCCTTTTCTCCAATGCTAAGTCTACCTACGTTGATAGGTGAGAAGCCATCTACATCCTTATCTGGTGCAATTGTACGGATAATAAGGTCTTCGTCAATGTGCTTTGGAAGTGGAAGCTGAACTAAAATACCATCAACATCCTCTCTGCCATTAAGCTCTTCAACAAGCTTTACAAGCTCATCCTGAGTTGTTGCTTCAGGAAGCTCGTATGAAAGAGATCTGATTCCTACATATTCGCAGGCCTTCTTCTTGTTTCTAACATAAACTGCAGAAGCAGAATTGTCGCCAACAAGAATAACTGCAAGAGAAATCTCTCTGCCCTTTTCCTTAAGCTCTGCTACCTTTGTCTTTACTTCATCCTTTATATCCTGTGAAATCTTCTTACCGTCAATAAGCTGCATATGGACCTCCGTAAATTTTTAATATTCTGCAGGCTCCCTGGCACATAGGCCAGCGCACCTGCAGAATTGTATTTTTAAATATTAATTATTCTTGTTCTGTTCCTTATAGTAATTGATGAGACAACCTGAAAGAATTATCTTTCTCTCTTCATCTGTAAGGTTTCCAAGGTGAAGTGTAAAGCTTCCCTTGCTTGAGCCATCAGCTGCAAAAGCCTCTGCCTCGATATCATCTATCTTCTCAGCAACTGCCTTCTTAATGTCCTTAATGTAGAGATAATCGCCCTCGCCAAAGTTTGCATCATCTGGAATCACAAATGGAAGCATTCCCCAGTTGATAAGGTTACTGCGGTATCTCTTTGTTGCGTATGACTTTGCAACATTAGCAAGACCACCAAGAACCTTCTGACAGCTAGCTGCCTGCTCTCTTGCTGATCCATCACCTGGCTTTGTAGCATAAACTACGCTACCGATCTGGATATCTTCGATCTTTGTGCCATACTTTGCATTTACTGCTGCTGCAACCTTTGAAAGCTCATCATTTCCATAAACCTCTGCTGCCTTAGCAAGTACATCCTCGCCTGCCTCACGAGCTCTTTCAACACTCTGAATAGCCTTTGCTCTGCCAACATACTCAGGAACCTTTCTTGAAAGAGTAAATTCAGCAAGACCTAATGGATTAGATCTGTATGATGAAGTTTCACCTGATGGAATGAGCTCATCTGTAGTTGTTACTGGATCTGTAATGAATGCAGCTACCTTAAGAAGCTGATTATCGCAGGTCGCAATCATTTCCGGCCAATCCTTGATATTTGGTCCAAGTCTTACTGGAACATCGAAGTCTGGCTTTCCATAACCATTATATACTCTATTATCGTAAATCTTTCTGTCGAAATGATACTCTGGTCTTGTATACTTAACGTCAACATACTCTGCTGAAGTAAGGAAGCCCTGATTTGCTGCTGTTGCTGCAATTGAACGTGCATCCATAAGAGCAACTGATGCAATCTGGCCATTTCCTGGCTTACTACCTTCTCTGTTAGGGAAGTTACGTGTTGAGTGACGGATTGAAAGACCGCCGTTTGCTGGTACATCACCTGCACCAAAGCAAGGTCCGCAGAAGGCTGTACGGATAGTTGCACCTGCCTCCATAAGCTTTGCAATAGAGCCGTTACGAACAAGCTCCATCATAACCGGCTGGCTTGATGGATATACTGAAAGTGCAAAGTCGCCATTACCTGCTGACTTTCCATTTAAGATATCTGCTGCATCACAGATATTCTCGAAACCGCCGCCTGCACAGCCTGCGATTTCACCCTGATCTACATAAAGCTTACCATTCTTTATCTTATTTCTGAGATTGAAGCTTGCTCCAACCTTCTCTCCAAGGCTGACAATAGCCTTCTTCTCTGTCTCTGCAAGGATATCCTCAAGATTTGCATTAAGCTCATCAATGGAATAAACATTGCTTGGATGGAATGGCATTGCAATCATTGGCTTGATTTCTGAAAGATCGATTGATACGCAGCCTGCATAATATGCTGCCTTACCCGGCTTAAGCTCCTTATAAGCCTCGCTTCTTCCATGAAGAGCATAGAACTTCTTTGTCTCATCGTCTGTTTCCCATATAGATGAAAGACAAGTTGTCTCAGTTGTCATAACATCAACACCGATTCTGAAATCAGATGAAAGATTCTTAACACCCTCACCTACAAATTCAAGAACCTTGTTATTTACATAGCCATTTGCGAAAACAGCTCCAACGAGAGCTAGCGCAACGTCCTGAGGACCTACGCCATTTCTTGGCTTTCCTGTTAAATGAACTGCTATAACGTCTGGCATCTTTATATCATATGTACGTGAAAGAAGCTGCTTAACGAGCTCCGGACCACCCTCACCGATAGCCATGCAGCCAAGTGCACCGTAACGTGTATGTGAATCTGAGCCAAGGATCATTCCTCCGCACTCTGCCATCATTTCACGCTCGAACTGGTGAATTACTGCCATATGAGGTGGTACATAGATTCCGCCGTAGTGCTTTGCACATGAAAGACCGAACATATGGTCATCCTCATTGATTGTTCCACCTACAGCACAAAGACTGTTGTGGCAGTTTGTAAGTACATAAGGAATAGGGAATTTTTCAATTCCTGATGCTCTACAAGTCTGTATGATACCAACGAAGGTAATATCATGTGAAGCCAACTTATCAAACTTAATTCTTAAATCCTTATCATTATCTGAAGTATTATGTCCTGTAAGGATAGAATATGCGATAGTATTCTTCTTTAAAGCTTCCTTATCTTCCTTGACATTAAGACTTGCAAGAAGAGCCTGATTCTCAGGAGTATCCTCTACAACTCTATTACCATCGATCAGGTAAACTCCGTTTCCTGAAAGACGCACCATTTTTTCATCGACCATTTTCAAATTCCCCTTTTCTTATTATTAAAACGAAAGCATCAATCTTCCAAAATTATTCTTCTGTAAGTTTGATGCTCCCCTTATTTTACTTTTCTGATACTAATTTATCAACATAAAGACTAATGGTTTCATCACAGTATGTATTTGAAGCTGAATTAGTAATTCCCTCTCCGGCCTTTACCTTCATAAGGATGTTATTTGAATCTTCTGAATCAGCTATAAATTTAATAGTGATTTTTCCTGAATATTCAGATGTGAAATAACCTGAATAATTAACTGTTTCTTCTCTGCCTGCAAACTTAACTATAAACATAAGGCTGGTTGCATAGCTGCCCTGTCCTGCTGGAGTAACATAGCTGCCACTTGTCTTGGCCTTTGCTCCGACCTTGGTATCAATGAAATAATCTGAGCAATATGAATTACCATTATTAACGTCTTCAAAATATACCTTTATATACTCTATTTCTTCTGATGTATTATTTACAATGGAATAAGCATTCTTCTTTAATGCCTCTACTAAAATTGCTATTACGATAAGAGCTATTGCTACTATGCCTATTGCGATAAAGACAGTCTTCTTATTAACTCCTCCTGCCTTTTTGCTCTCTTTCCCCTCAGCATTCTCTATAATATTCTCTGCTAATTTTCCATTAATTGCCTTGGAATTATCCATAATACAAAACAATCCTTTCTCGCATAAAAATTTTACTACAAACAAATCTAGATTATAGCAAATTTTTTGTGATTTGTAAACCTTAAAAATAAAATTTATTCAAATTCTTTATGTTTTTAAAAAACTCCCTTTACCTGTCCCACTTATCACATAAAGAATTAATCTGATCTGCAAACTTTCCAAGATCCTTATTTGTTCCGCCCTCATTATGTTTTATTACGGTCATAAGGCGCTCTCCCGCTGAAATAAGTCTTGCAAATACTGCAGAAATATTATTCTTATTATATTCCTTCTTCCTTCTGTTGTCATTGCCGTAAGCTAGGCACTTTCCTGTTTCAATGTCATAAACAGAGCCGGTATAAGGCGCCTCGGCATTGAAATAATATTCAGTTCTGAGGGTATCTGCAAACTTCTCACTTACTATATCCTCGCCATGAACGATAAACACCTTATAAGGCTTCTTTTTTGTGAAGGAAGTTATCCACTTAATGAGGCCGCTTTTATCTGCATGTCCACTTATTCCTTTGAACATCTGGATATGTGCGTCTACTTCTATTTCTTCTCCGAAGAGCTTTACGGTAGGTGCTCCCTCAAGAATGGCTCTTCCGAGAGTTCCATTTGACTGATATCCTACAAAGAGTATTGTACATTCTGGTCTCCACAGATTATGCTTAAGATGATGCTTAATTCTTCCGGCATCACACATACCTGAAGCCGAGATTATGATTTTAGGCTTACTATCAAAATTAATTGCCTTTGATTCATCTCCTGTAACTGCTGTCTTTAGTCCCTCGAACTTAAGAGGATTAATTCCCTGATTTACAAGCTCCATTGCCTTCTCATCAAAGCACTGATACATATGCTCGGTAAATATTTCAGTTGCCTCAAGTGCAAGCGGACTATCAACATATACCTCAAAATCAGGATATTCCGGAACCCTATTTTCCTCTTTAATCTGCCTTATGAAGTAAAGAAGCTCCTGAGTTCTTCCTACTGCAAAGGATGGAATTACTACATTTCCATTCCTGGCAAAGGTCTCGCGGATTATTTTTGTAAACTCCTCGACAAAATCTTCCGGCTCCTCATGATCTCTGTCACCGTATGTCGACTCCATTACAACAACATCTGCATCCTCTATATAATCAGGATCCTTTAATATAGGCTGATTGAGATTTCCTATATCTCCTGAAAATACAAGCTTTCTTTCAACTCCCTCTTCATTTAACCACACTTCTATTGAAGCAGAACCTAATAGATGACCTGCATCTATAAACTCGATTGTAACTCCTTTACATACCTCTATTTTCTTATCATACTCACATTCCACGAACTGTCTCATTACATTTATCGCATCTTCTGTGGTATAAATAGGCTCTATAATGGATTTACCTGCTCTTTTTCCCTTTCTGTTCTTCCATTCAGCTTCAAATTCCTGAATATGTGCTGAATCCTGAAGCATTATTTCGCAAAGTGCACAGGTTGCCTCAGTTGCAAATATCTTTCCCCTAAAGCCTCTTTGATATAAAAGAGGAATAAGGCCTGAATGGTCTATGTGTGCATGCGTCAGAAAAAGATAATCTATTTCTGATTCCGGAACTGGAAGAGGTGCATTTTCATATACATCAGCTCCCTGCTCCATTCCATAATCCACAAGCATTACCTTGCCGCATGCTTCAATCACATGACAACTTCCTGTTACTTCATGATCTGCCCCAACAAACATCAATTTCATTTTAATTAACTTCCTTTCTTACTTTTTCAGAGTCTACTGTGACTCTGTTCCTTCCGTGCTGCTTTGAGTAGTACATTGCAACGTCTGCACGGTTTAAAAGAAGATTCGGATCATCTGCTGTTTCTGGATATGCCGCAACACCCACAGAAATCTGAACAAACACCCTTCTTCCGTCATCACAGATACAAGCTGTCTCTGAGATGATTTTCCTTAGCTTTTCAGCTAATTCAACACCTTCTTCAAGCGATTTGTCAAGGAAGGCTACTACAAATTCCTCTCCTCCGTATCTAGCTGCTATTCCTCCATTATCTCTTGCTAAATGATTTGCCTTTTCTGATACCATCTTTATGACCTTATCGCCGAAAAGATGACCATAGGTATCATTGACATTTTTAAAGTGATCTATGTCAAACAAAAATGCAACGACCTTTTTCTTTTCAGCTATGGCCCTTCTTCCGTAAGAATCAATCATGACATTTAACTTACCTCTATTGAAAATGCCTGTAAGAGGGTCCTTAACCGCCATATCCTGCATTCTTGCATAAAGACTTGCATTTTCAAAGGCTACTACGAACTGGCTTACAACATTCTCATAGAACATTGAATTATCATTAAAGGCATCTATATTTCCACTTGCTACGAGCATTGAGCCCATAACATCGTCCTTTCTTTTTATCGGAAGTACCATTATCGAAAAAGGAGTAAATAAGTCACTTAATACATATTTTCCCTTTTCCACATTATTATCAATAAGGGTAGAACCCTCCATTGCAAACGGTCTGATAAAATCAGTTATTATTCTCTGCGCCTTCATGTCAAAGGCTATTTCCTCCGTCATGCTGACTGAGAACATCGACATGTCATTTCCCGCCGTATCAGGCAATATGTAAATCGCACAGCACATAAGGCCGAGCTCATTTCTCAAAGTTGATACCATTACTGAAAGAAGCGCCTCCATGTCAAGGGAGGAAACAAGCTTTTGAAGAATGTCATTTTGCAGTGACATCTCAGAATTAGATACATTGATTTTCTTATATGCACTTTCTAGTCGGATAGCCTGCCTTGCAAGATCTTCATTAGCTTCCTTTACTCTATCCTGTGCCCTTTCAAGAAGAATATTATTCTTTTCGGATATTTCTGCTCTTCTCTCCTGATACAAATAATTATTTTCCGCGACATCAATTTCATCAACCGAAAAATTCATCAGATTTGCAGCAACGTAGTGAACAACAAAAACACCTATTCCCATTCCTAATATTTCATTAGGCTGATAATCAGCTGATACCATCCTGAAAATCGTAACTACCTCCGAAGGAATAAGCAGCATTATAAACAGATACAGCCTCATATAAGCATCTGTATAGTAATTTACTACTACTAGAATCTCGCAGGTATTCAGCAGCATGTATGCTCCCATGATAATGAAAGCATAATAATCTCTGCCATAGCTTATCTGAAAAGAATTTACAAATATAACAAGAATCCTTATGAACTTAAATGCCTCATTCCAGTTTTTTGCCGGCTTTAACATAAAAACCGAATCTACCACAAATAGACCAAGCGCTACATAAAACGAAATCTTGTCCACACTATTTTCACTTATTTTAAGGAAAACATAGTATAATAAAAGAATCAATGATAAAGTCCAATTAAGCTTCGCCCATCTTACAATGTCACGGCCGAATTTTTTTCTATTCTCCATATACCCTCCAGTACATATACTCCCCATCTTTTAAGTATATGCTTTTTTCGAGTCTTACTAATATTTACTGCCAATGCATTTTCCGAGCCTTTCTATTTTTACTGCCAATGCATTTTCCGAGCCTTTCTATTTTTACTGCCAATGCATTTTTCGAGCCTTTCTATTTTTACTGCCAATGCATTTTTCGAGCCTTTCTATTTTTACTGCCAATGCATTTCTACAATATCTCCATCCTTAAGCTCGTTAATAAATTCAGCATCCTCGCCGTTTTTCTTTAAAATGAACGCCTTACCGGTCGGCGTGGTTATGTCTATTTCATAATAATCAAGGATATCCACAACCCTATATTCTTTTTTACCGCTTAATTCTATCTTCGTATCATTTACTGTAACCATTATATGCACATCTTCGCTTGCTTTTACTAAATCAGATGCCTTAGGATCTCTTACTTTTAAGCCAGCCGCTTTTTGATCTCTTTCTTTCAAATCAGCTGCATCAGGATTTCTTACTTTTAAACCTGCCGATACATTTTCAGCCATGTCATCATCGTCTTCATATTCTTCTATTTCGTAATAATCCCTGTCTGCTAACTCCTCTGATAGCTCTTCATAGCCGCCGTAAGTCGATGGTATTATTCTTATTTCATCGCCCTGCTTTATGCCATGACTTACATTAGCCGACTCGCCGTTTACAAAGATCTTTGCGCTATCTCCAGGCAGTGCATGAATTACAGCTTCCCTTCCATCTACCATTACAAGCTTATCCTTTCCGCGCTTCGGGAAGATGTCCTCTGCGGGATACTGCGCTGCAACTATAACATCTGCAACATTTCTTCTGCCATTATCATAAAGCCTTACAAGCTTTCCATTAAGCTGTACATATATAATACTGTTCTTTTGCTCAAAATAATTTTCACATATTCCTATAGGAGTTACTAATATTGAATCCTTCTCTATATCCTCCTGCTTAAAGGATACATTTCCTAGCACTTCCTTTCCTCTAAGAGCTGCCCTCTCTGCCGGAATCTCAAGGATTTCAGCTAACTTCCTTGCAAATTCAGTGAACTTGCCTCCGCCTCCTACTATAAATACTGCTGCCACTGATTTTCCGCCGTTCAGCCTTTTTATTTCCTCAGCTACAGCCTTAGCCGCACTATCCATAAGAGGCTTTAACAGCGCTATTACCTCATTAGCACTAGTCTTCATAGGAAGCAGCATTACATCATTATATTCAATTTCTTCTTTTCCTGCCTGCGCCTGCATTTTAATAGCTTCAGCAGTATCAAAATCCACCAGGTACTTATCCACTATCGCCATGGTAAGCTCATCTCCTGCAATAGGAATCATTCCATACGCAATTACAGAGCCTTCCTTTGTAATGCAGATATCTGAAGTTCCAGCACCTACATCCACAAGTGCAAGATTAAGCATCCTGAATTTTTGAGGAATTGCTGCAGTAATCGCTGCAACAGGCTCAAGAGTCAAGCTTACAGCAGTCAGGCCGGCCCCGTTTACTGCACTATAAAGGCCGTCTACAACCTCTCCTGGAAGGAAAGTTGCTATTACCTGCGCAGCTATTAATCCGATTTTATGACCAAGGAGACTTAGCATGAGATCTCCATTTAAATAGTATTTCACTATATTAGAGCTGACACAATAAAAATTGAACTTTTCATTTCCTGAATTATCCCTGATTTTTTCATACGCCTGCTGCACCGCAAGCATATTCAGCTCTCTTAGATCTCCTTCTGTAATATAATCTCCTAAAACTCTCGGTACCTCTTCAGCTTCCTTTTTTAAATCAATTTCTGCCTTAACGCTTATTGTCTCAAGCACTCTTCCTGCTGCTGCTATACAAACGTTCTTAAGCTCTCTTCCAATCTTTTCCTCTAATTCCTTTGTTACCTCTTTAATGGTCGCACTAACAGCCGCAATGTCATGAATCTGTCCATCTATCATTGCGCGGCTACTATGAAAACGGCTTGCCATTCTATAAACTACAAATCCCCCGTTCTCATCACGATATCCTACAACACCGATAACACTTCTAGTTCCGATATCTATTCCGTAAACAAAATCCTCAGGTAAAGTATCATTAATCATTTTAAGCTCCTAGCAGAATCTTTTTAAGTCTCCCCTTACAGCCCGTATTTTTCCTTAAGGGCCTGCAGCTGCTTCATTACAAAATCCACAGCCATATTTCTCATCATAAATTTATCTTTAACATCCTTAAAATCCGGATTTTTTATTATCTCATCTGCATGCTTTTCATATTCCTCATCACTTAGCTGATTCTCCATGATGGAAAGAGCATGCTCTCTGGTGATTTTTCTCTTACCTGTAAGCCTGCTCAGTCTGTCCTCTAAAGGTGCCTCAACAAGCCATATGCTGTCAAAATGATCCATTATATTGCAATCTACTATAAGAGCTGATTCTGCAACTAAGACCTCTCCTTCTTTAAGTTCCCTTATCTGCCTGTCCACCTCTTCGATTACAGGAGGATGAGTCAGCTCATCTAAAAGCTCTCTTTTTGCATCATCTGCATAGATTATCCCTGCAAGTTTTTTTCTATCAATAAAGCCTTCTTCATCAAGAATACCTTCTCCGAAGGCCTCTACAACAGAATTAAACACTGCTTCTCCTGGCTGCATCTGATTTCTAGAAACATCATCAGTCTTTATTATCTTAAATCCATATTCCTTCTCCATTACCTCAAGTACAAAAGATTTCCCAGAACCGATACCGCCCATAAGGCCTATGGCAAAGCCTTTTCTATTTTCATCTCTCATAGCATCTCCAATATATTTACTTATTTAGCCTCAAAAAGACTTTGTCCTGAGGATATGGAAACAATCAATGGAACACTTAAAACTGCTGCCTTTTCCATTTCCTCCTTCATGACCTCCCTGACCCTTTCTTCTTCATCTTTCCTTACTTCTACAAGAAGTTCATCGTGTATCTGAAGAAGTAGTCTTGCATCTAATTTTTCAGCCAAAAGTCTCTTTTCAACATTTAACATTGCTATCTTTATTATGTCTGCCGCAGTACCCTGAATAGGCGAATTCTTTGCCATTCTCTCTGACATGGTACGCTTTAGATAATTCTTATCATTAATATCTGGAAGAACTCTTATTCTGCCGAATTTCGTTCTAGTAAAGCCTTCACTTCTAGCTCCGCGAACCAGCTCATCCATATAGGCTTCTACTTTTTTATAGATCTTAAAATAACTTTCGATATAGCCCTCAGCCTCATCTCTGGTAATGTCAAGGCTCTCACCTAGTCCATACGAGCTTATACCGTAAACTATTCCGAAATTAACTGCCTTAGCTCTGCTTCTCATAGTCTTTGTGACCTCATCAAGAGGCACGTGGAAAACCTCAGAAGCAGTGATCTTGTGAATATCTGAGTCCTTATTATAGGCCTCTATCAGCTTTTCATCACCTGACATATCAGCAAGTACTCTTAGCTCGATCTGGGAATAATCCGCGTCAACGAAAACATAGCCTTCCTTTGGAATGAAGGCCTCTCTGATTTTCATGCCCTCATCACTTCTTGCCGGAATATTCTGAAGATTTGGCTCTGTAGAGCTAAGTCTTCCGGTTGCTGCAATCGTCTGGTTAAAATTACCATGAATTCTTCCATCCTCTGCTATATAAGGAATGAAACCATCCGCATATGTCGAGCGCAGCTTTGAATATTTTCTATATTCAAGTACATCACTTACCACAGTATACTGATCAGCTAAAGGCTTTAATACCTCTGCTGCAGTTGAATAACCGCTCTTAGTCTTCTTTCCGCCTTCAAGCTTTAAATCTTCAAAGAGTACTGCGCCAAGCTGCTTTGGAGAATTGATATTAAACTCTTTTCCTACAGCTTTATAGATTTTTCCTTCAAGCTCATCAATTTTTTCAGTAAGCTCCTTTGAATAGCTCTCAAGGAACTCTTTATCTGTCTTTATTCCTCTTACATGCATATTATAAAGCACATTGATAAGAGGCTTTTCAACCTCATCATAAAGCTTTCTCTCGCCTAGTCTGTCAAGATTGTCAAATACTACATTTCCCGCAAACATAAGCACAAGAAGCTCTATTTCAGCAGGAATATCCTTTATATTGATTATTTCCTCAAGCTTTATGCCAAGGTACTTATCAGCAAGATAAACTGCATCGTATTCATTTTCACCAGGGCTTACTAAATAAGCCGCAAGGGATACATCATCTGCCTTTAAGATTTCATCTTTCGCCTCGCCCCTTACATAGAAGGAAAGCTTTGAATATATATCTGACATATATACTGCCTCTGCAGCATCTGTCAGTTTACCCAATAACTCAAATACATCGTCTTTTTCTGTAGAAGCGGCCACACATAGCCTAATAGCTTCATTTTCCTCAAAAGCTATCATCACCTTATTTTTATCTACATAAAAAGCCGCTTTTTTCAGCTTTTTGCCTGCATAAGAAGATATCATTTCCGTAAGAGTCTTTAACGAAAGCTCTTCGATTTTTTCACCGCCATGCAGAGCATTCTTTATTTCTACCTTTGCTCTAGCACATATATCCTCTTTTGCAGGAATTATTTTATAAAAGCTATCTGACTTCTTAGCATCAATGCGTAAAGTCTCTCCCCCTCTCTTACTCTTGCTCTTACTTTTTTCATTGCCTCCATTTTCTGCATCAGCTCCTCCAAAGAAGGAAAGCTGACCATCATTAGAGTCCTCAAAAGGATTATATAAAGATGAATCCTCATCCTTTTTTTCTTCTTCATTCTTACCATCAAAATTCCTGAACTCTGATGATTTAAACTCAAGCTCATCAAATTCAGCAATGGCTGCTTCTCTATTGATATTAAGCCTTAAATCCTCAAGTGAAACATCAAGCTCTATGTCTCTTTTTATGGTAGCAAGCATTTCTGAAAGCCTTGCAGCCTTCTCTCCTACTAGTTCAGTATCACTTTCCTTAATGAGATAATTAATAGGAGAACGCTTTATTGAAAGCTCTGTCTTAAAGCTGGCCGCAAGCTCCTTAAGCTCTTTCTCATTCTTTCCGTGAAGCTCTGAATACAGGCCATCTACCGTCTTATACTTTGCAATAAGAGCTGTCGCAGTAGCCGGTCCTATTCCAGGAACGCCCTTAATATTATCTGAAGTATCGCCCATGAGCGCCTTTAGAGAATTAATATTTACAGCATCTACCCCGAACTCCTTTTTTATGAGCTCAGGAGTAAAAGGGAATGTCCTCTCAGGGGCAAAAGGATAGTCCTCATGCCTCATATTGTATTTATCATAAAGCTCTTTAGTTTTATCAGCTGAAGAATGCATCATAAGGATAGTAGTATTCTCACTAGCTAGCTGAAGATAGTCATTATCCTTGGTCATTATTCCGACCTTTACAGAATTCTCAAAAAGCTTAGAAAGCGTACCGCTAAAATCATCTGCCTCATATTCATCTGAAGAAAACTGCTTAACATTCATTTTTTCAAGCATTTCCTGACATAGCTCAAACTGCAGCTTTAGCGGCTCTAAGGTCTCTGCCCTGTTTCCCTTATAATCCGGATATATCCTTCTTCTGAAGGTATCTCTCGTTTTATCCCAGCATACCGCAAGATATTCAGGCTTTTGCTCTCTAAGGATCTTCATAAAGGTCCTGAAAAAGCCGTATATGGCATTAGTATATACACCCTTGCTGTTTTTTAATATTTTATAGAAATACTTTTCCTTTTCGCTCATTTCCTTTGCAAACATTATCTCCTTTGGGAGATTTGCAAAAAACATAGTAGTCAAAAGACTTGAGCCATCTATTATATAAAACATTCATCCTCCAAAAAATCTCTGATTTATTTCTCAAGGAGCCGT
Organism: uncultured Eubacteriales bacterium; assembly: GCA_900315015.1. GTDB lineage: Bacteria > Bacillota > Clostridia > Lachnospirales > Lachnospiraceae > UBA9722. The sequence goes on from OMXJ01000008.1 coordinate 78,506, forward strand.
CTCATAAGATTATTTATCTCGATTACTCTCATTTCAATGCATTCTAAGATATCCTCCGATAATCCCGGCTCTAGCCACAGCTCCATTCGCTTAGAGTTTATAAACATTGCCACCTTATACTCCTTTGCAACTCTTTGCTTATATTCTTCATGAAGCATTTCCTTCATGTCAATTCTCCATGCTCTAAGCAGACTTTCCTTGCTTAAGGCCGCATTTAAATCCTTAGTATACTTTTCTGAAATTTCTACTATCTTATCATATTCACTCGTCTTATCGCTCATTGATATGCTAGTGAGGGTTCCGATTCCAATAGTAGATAATACAAGGATAGCTATCGCTAAAATCATAAGGGTAATTCTTTTTACCTTCAGATATATCTCTCTATTTTTAAATTCTCTTTGAGTCGCCTCTAGCTTATTATTCAAGGCCCCGATATAATCAAGCGTAACATCATCAACGCTTTCCATCTCATCAATGGCCTTATTTATTATATAGCTTGTCTCAAGTTCCTCCCTGCATCTGCTGCAGCTCTCTACATGCACTGCCAGCTGATAGGCAGTCCTAAGATCAAGCTTATTATCTATATAGCTATTAAGCAGGCTTCTCGCTCTATTACAGTTCATTTTTCCTTCGGTAATTTTTTTAATTACAGCCATTCTTTATTCTGCCTCTGGTATGTCCTTTTTATCAGTAAGAAGCGACAGCGCTGCATTAGAATATCTTCTATCAGCTGACACATCCCTTCCGAACCAATCTGGCTCCTTAAAGGCCTTCGCCGCCTCTTCATCTGGAAATTCGACCTCTATGAAATACAAGCCCTCAAGAAAGCCCTTAAAAACGTCAAGCTCTCCCGTAAGACCATTATCTAATGGTATCAGGTATCTGTCTTTTGAAACAAGCTCACCATCACATTTTGGGCGCATATGCTCATACGCCTCCTTATTGAGCGGAAGATTATACTCTTCACTTACTATGGCATTTTTCTGTGAATGATTTCCCCTGTTCTTGTAAGTCATATAATAATCATCATTGCTTTTTCTTATTCTAACTGCAGGATTACGATTAAGATATCCCTGCTCTATTACTTCCTTTTCATACTTTGATAGATCTGGAAGCTCTTTAATTAAGTACTTTCTCTCAATTTCCATTCTCTCTCCAAATAAAGGTCTAATTATAAAATAGTTATAATACCTCAATTATTTATTATATCAAATTTCCGCCCTAATTACAAGGAAAAAAACAGTGGCAAAGACTTTTAGTCACTTGCCACTGCCCTAAATTCAAACTATTGTATATATCAGTGCATTAAACACTTTATACCATTTCTGATTACTTAGCTTTTAAGCTATATAAAACATAACTACGTTAGCTACTATTTGCTGCTAAATCAAGCTTTGCTGTCACTTGTTACTACAGCTTCAGGATTTTCTGCTACATTTACCTGCTCTGCAGGATTTTGTACGTTCTCCTTTGAAACATATGCTTCAACACCGGCATCCATCTGGATGTTCTTATTTGTCTTAGCCTGAATTGTATTAGCCTTCATAACCTCTGTTAAATCAAAACCTGTTGTCTCCTTGACAGACTCGATGGTCTTAGCAAGGATAGATGGAACATATCCGCCCATCTGATTTACTCCAGAACCTGAACCATTTCCGCCGCCATCAATAATTGTAACCTTGTCGATAGATGTAAGAGGCTCTGCAATAGCCTTTGCCATTTCTGGAAGCTTCTCAACGATCATCTGGAGCATAGCAGCCTCACCGTACTTCTTAAGAGCATCGGCCTTCTTTTCCATTGCCTCAGCCTCAGCCTTACCTTTAGCAGCAATAGCATTAGCTTCAGCTTCACCCTTTGCTCTAATAGCTTCAGCCTCTGCAAGACCTGCGATTCTAACTGCTTCAGCTTCCTTACTTCTCTCAACAAGCTCAGCCTCTGCCTCTTTGGTACGTCTGAAGAGATCAGCTTCTGATTCCTTCTCGATCTTATACTTATCAGCATCTGCCTTCTGCTCTGTTGCGAAACGCTCAGCCTCTGCCTGCTTTCTGATCTTAGCATTAAGAGCCTGTTCCTGAACAGCTGCCTCTTCCTTCTTAACTTCAACTTCCTTCATCTGCTTTGCAATCTGAGCATCTGCTGTTGCAATCTCGATGGTCTTCTGCTGAGCCTGTCTCTGGATTTCATAAGCTGCATCAGCCTCAGCCTGCTTTGTATCAGCCTCTCTCTTAAGATCAGCCTGCTTAATTGAAAGCTCATTGTTCTGAATTGCGATCGCTGTTTCAGATTCAACTCTAGCTACGTTAGCCTGCTGCTTAGCAACTGCCTGTGCAACTGCAATTTCCTTTTCTGCATTAGCACGTGATACTTCAGCATTCTGACGAATCGCTACTGTATTTGCGATACCAAGGTTTTCAATAACACCAAGACCTGCATCGTCAATATTCTGAATGTTAAATGATACGATTTCAAGACCCATTGCAGCCATGTCTGAAGTTGCATTTGTCTGAACTGCTGTAGCAAAAGCCTTTCTGTCATTCATGATGTCTACAAGCTTCATGCCACCGATAATTTCACGGAGATTACCTTCAAGAACGTTAACTACCATCATATTGATATAGTCTGAATTCTTATTAAGGAAGTTCTCTGCTGCCCTATCCATCTTATCTGGATCTGTGCTGATTTTGATAGTTGCGACTGAATCAACCATTATGTTGATATAGTCAAGTGTTGGGATAGTTTTTGATGTCTTAACATCAACTGATAACATCTTAAGAGAAAGCTTATCCACTCTCTGGAGGAAAGGTATTCTGATAGATGAACGACCGATTATTATCTTAGGCTTTTTACGCAGACCTGAAATAATAACTGCCTGGTCCGTTGGTGCCTTTATATAACCCATTGCAAGGATTATAACGAACACAACAACTACTACTGTGATTGTAATGATTTCCTTCATGCCCATTACTGACTCCATTCTGGAACGACTAACGTCCCCTGAAAAATAAATTTTTTTATATATAATAAACTTACGGTTTATATTTTATCATTTTTATTCTCCATTTTCAATATCAAACTTGCAATTTACGAAGGTTTGTAGTATTGTTATATTTATCTTTCGCCCGAAGAAAAATATTATTATTTTTTTAATTCCGGGCGGTAAATTAGGGAGAAATTTTTATGGATAATTTACAGCTGGTTCTTTTTTCCAGCGATATATATGATGATTCAGCCACGGGAACTTTAGCTTTTAAAGCTCCTAATTCAGAAAATATGATCTTAGATCTTTTAAAGCATGGAATTAAATGCTCTACCATAAAAGATGATAGAAAATATCCCGTTTCCGAAAACGTCCTGGTCATATCCTCTTTGGATGATGACCTAAATAGAGCGGTTATGTTCGGCGTTGCCTCTGCCGCCTATAAAGAGCCAAAAGAAATAGATTCCGGTAAATCCTCACCAGTTAAAGAAACTAACTCATCTCCTCTTTATGCCTCATCGCAGCTATCTTTTTTCAGCAGTGAAAAAGCCACAGAACTTCCTATGGTAATAGAAGGCTTTGATGAAATAGACTATGATTTCATTAACAGGATATTTTTAAGATTCCACGGTCTTCCAGTGACCATAGCAGAAACAGAGCGATTAATCATCAGAGAATTCACTGAGGAGGATTCAACTAGTTTATATTCCATTACCGATTTATTTGATTCCCGCGAAAAGACCGAAAGCTGGCTTAAAGATTACATAAAAAACGTCTATCCTTTCTTCGATTACGGCTATTGGGGCGTATACGAAAAAAGCACAGGAAAGCTTATTGGTGAATGCGGAATTAATTCTTCTGAAATAAATGGACAATATGAAAATGAAATAGGCTACATAATAGCCCCAGCTTCTAGAAAAAAGGGCTATGCAAGTGAAACTATCGGCAAAATATTCGAAATTGCAAAAGAAAGATATGAAATGAAGAGAGTCGTTGCTCTCATTGAAGAAGGTAATACTGCTTCCGTTCATACTGCTGAAAGCCTTGGTATGCACTTTGAAGCCCGTTTTGCCGGCAAAGACTATAAACATAAGCTGGTTTATGTAAAAGAATTAGGGTAAACGATTTAAATGCACAATTTAGCACGAATTCCCCTAACATCAACCCCAAGATATACACTTCTCTCGACTCTCTCTTCCAGAGAGAGCTGCTGAGGATGTGGAATTACAGAATCATCCAAAACAACAACACTCATTTCATAGCCTTCCTCAAAGCTTCCTACCTTACCAAAAAAACTTCCACCGCCCTTTGTTGCAAGGTAAAAACTTTCAGAAAAAGTAATTGGCTTTGCATCTGCATCAATATATCTCCAATATAATTTTGATACCCCAATTGTATCTGTAATAGCTCGAAATATGGATTCTGTCTGTCCTCCGGCAACATCACTGCCAAGCCCCATACGTATCCCATTTTCTATATATTTACGAACCGGTGCAATTCCTGAGGACAGATTTACATTTGAACTCGGACAATGTGCAATCCATACTCCGTTTTCTTTTATACGCTCTATTTCCTCCCCGGTTGAATAAACGCAGTGAGCCATCACTGTTTTAGCCTGCTTTCCAAATAGTCCAAAGCGGTCGTAAGCATCTGCATAAAATTTCGCCTGCGGCATCAGTTTTTTCACAAGTTCTACTTCTCCGGGATTTTCCGATAAATGAGACTGTACCGGCAAATCGTATTGTATGCGCACTTTTGACAATTCTCTTAGCAGCTCATCAGTACAGCACGGAATGAACCTTGGTGTCAAAATCGGTTTGGTTTTCTTATATCCTCTCCTTAGAGACTCGTTTATAAAACTTATTGTATCAGCAGCTCCTTCGCGCGCCCCCGATTCTAATAGTTCTACCGGTGCATCCCTGTCCATATTCACCTTCCCAACATAAGAAGTAAGTCCGGTATTTTCCATCATATCCATGAGCATCAATGTTGCCTCTCTATGAATTGTCCCAAAAATCACTGCATGAGTCGTAGCACTTTTTTTCATTTGATCAGCAAACATCCCATAAGCTAAAGCAGCATATTCCGTATCTGCATATTTTGCCTCCTCGGGAAATGTACGATTTTTTAGCCATGTAAGCAGTTCATAATCCATTCCCATCCCACGAAAAGCAAATTGAGGTGCGTGAATATGTAAATCAACCATCCCTGGTATAATGAGATGTCCCTTATAATCTTTCACATGAATGCAGGCATATTTTTCCGGCAACTTAGAAAAAATCCCCCTGCATATCCCATTTTCAAAAACAAGATAGGAATCCGGATGAGTCTCCAAATGATCTTTATCAGGCGTAAAACAAATATCTCCTCTTAAAATGATTGTATCCATAATCTCCCTCCTTTGTATAAACAAAAAGAAATCCTATTATACTATTGCCATGCCTTGGCAGCAAATAAACCTTATTTATATATTAATCATTATTTCCTTTTTTTTCAATAGTTTTTTTTAATAAAATATAAAAAAAATATTTGTATTTAGCATATAAAGTTGATAACATCATAAAAAACTATATAACAAAAAAACGCATTGAGCACCAGCCCAATGCGTTTTTTTAAGGGGAGTTTTACACCCCCCCTTATTTGTTGTTGTTATTGCAGAACTAAATATCTGATTTTGAAAAAATAATCTTCGACTACGTAAATAAAATTATCTACGAAGACCAAGCTTCTTTACAAGACTTCTGTATGACTCAAGATCTGTCTTCTGAAGATAGTCAAGAAGATTTCTTCTCTGACCAACAAGCATGAACATACCACGACGTGAATGATTGTCGTGTGGGTTAGCCTTGAAATGCTCTGTAAGACCCTTAATTCTTTCTGTAAGAAGAGCTACCTGAACCTCTGGTGAACCTGTATCTTCTGGTGTACGACCGAACTCTTTGATGATTTCGGCTTTTCTCTCTTTGTTAAGCATTGACATTTCCTCCTAAAAATTAAATTCGCCATTTACGTAGCAACCGGCCGGAGAACCAGGAAGCCAGGTAAAAGGTCATCATTATGAGGTCTTCGTATTCATCTGCAAGAATGAACACGCACTACTCATAACAAGAGGATTCTATCACACTTTTTTTTATTTGTAAAGCACTTTTTTTACTTTCTTTTGCATACTCTTTTAACAGCATCAAGAGTCAGGAACACAATTGATATTCTTCCAAAAGGAACGATGCGCCTTAATCGTGTAAGCGCTTTCATAGTTTATAGATGGTTAATTTATCAAAGTACTCCAGTATTATACAAAAATATTAGTAAAATCCCAAAAGATAAAAAATCAGCTGTAATATTTCTATTACAGCTGATTTTTATAAAAAAAGGACTAACAATGGGTCTGCATAATTACATACAAGTATAACCGCCATCAACAGGAAGCATTATACCATTAACATAGCTTGATGCTGGTGAAGAAAGGAAAATAGCTGCTGTATCAAGCTCGCCTTCATTTCCATATCTTTCTTCCGGAATCATTGTCTTTGCATTCTGCTGGAAGAAATCACTATCAAGAGTTTCCTTTGTAAGTGGTGTGTAGAAATAGCCCGGGCAGATTGCATTTACAGTAATGCCCTTGCTTCCCCACTCTGCTGCTAAAGCTCTTGTAAGGTTTACAACACCGCCCTTTGCTGCATGATAAGGTGCTGAACCAGCGATCTTATTTCCAACAAGACCATACATTGAAGCAATATTGATGACTCTACCATACTTAGCAGGAATCATTGCAACCTTAGCAACCTCTCTAGCAAACTTGAAGGTACCAAATAGGTCGATATTCATTTCATGTTCGAACTGTTCATCAGTAATGTCCTCTGCCGGACCAACCGCTCCTGTACCAGCATTGTTGATAAGGATATCAATTCTTCCGAACTTATCCATAATCGCCTTAACTGCTTCCTTAACATTTTCTGTATCTGTTATATCGCAGCGAATACCAACAGCTTCTACTCCGAATTCTTTTGAAATTTCAGCTGCAACCTCATCAATAAGATTCTGTCTTCTTGCAACTGCTACGATGTTACATCCCTGATTGGCAAGTGCCTTTGCCATCTGAACACCGAGGCCTGTTGAACATCCTGTAACTACGGCAACTCTTCCTGATAAATCAAAATACTGCTTATTCATAACCTTTATTCCTTTCGTTAGTATGTTGTGCGGCTTTTTGATACTTAAATAATAAAAATAAATAATATAACAAATTCCGCATCTTCATTATATCATCTTTTTATTAAAATGCAACAACATTTTTGAAAGAATTGAAAGATTTTTTGTACAAACTGTCTTTCGCAGACGGAAAAACGCCTACAATACTGAATTTAACAGCTTGTAAGCGTTTACAATTGCAATTATTAATTTTTTCTAAAGTAATACTGAGAGGTGTAATTATTACAGTATTCCGATATTTTTCTTTAAAGCCGTCTTATTAGCATACATCGCATCATCTGCCCTATCAAAAACGTCACCATAAACACTGTCCACGTTTTTATCATACATTGCAAGCCCGCTAGCAACAACGGTTTTTGGCAATTCATTTTTAGAATAATCGAACTTTCCATTCTGCTCATTATTTGCCCAGACCTTTTTGCGGAGTCTATCCAAATAAACCTTGCTGAACTCAGGTCTCCACCTCTTTAGTATGACAACAAACTCATCACCGCCGACTCTATATACCATTTCTCTAGGAAATGCCTCAGTGATAAGTGCATAGCCATCCTTTAGCAACTGGTCGCCCGCAAGGTGTCCCAAATTATCATTTACCAGCTTTAGATTATTAACATCAAATACAGCAACTCCAAAGGCTGCGTCACCATCTCTGATGCTTCTGTTCAATTTTTCCTTTGCTTCCTCATAGGCCCTGGTATTTCCTGCCCCGGTAAGAACATCCGTATAAGCCATTTTAATCATTCTCTTAACCAGATATACGGTAATTACGGTTATTAGAATTGTTACAAAAATAGCCACAAGGATAATTATTATGATAAGATTATTTCTAGTACCATCAAGTTCAAGCTCTGGCACCGTAACTGCAAGCCACATATTCTTATTTCTTAGCATAGCAGAAACAAGCTGCATCATCTCATCATTTCCTTCATATCTCTTAAGGACATAATCATCCTCCTTAAGAATAAGATTTATTTCATCCTGATCAAAGTCATTATCTTCTACTGGAGAATAAAGAATTTCTCCTTCCTTAGAAAGAAGCATCGCGTAACCACTATCATAAAGCTTTATATCCTCTACCATCTCCGTAAGGAGCTCTATTGAAACATCCATTCCAGCCACAGCCACAAATTTGCCATCTATGTATAGAGGAATTATATAGGAAATCATCTGAATTCCATTATTTAAATTGTTATAGACCGGAAGCCATACTGCCTCACCTGCTTCTATAGGTTCATACCACCATGCAACATGCTCCCTGTCATCCTTGTCATACTTTGCTATATCAGTAATCTCATAATTTATAAATTCATCACTGATATCTGACTTACTAAGGAAAAATCCCTCAACCGTTGAACCATTTACAACAGAAGGATCAAATCTTAGATAAATAGCAACAGAATTTGCAGTATTATAGACGATATTAAAACCTAGAGTCTTCATTTTCTCATTAAAGCTATCAAAATATTCCTTATCTGCCAGCTTAGAAACATCTTCTATTTCACCCAAAACGTGCATTGAGAAAATATTAACTGACTGCTCAATTTCGTCAAGTACACTGTCTAGTTCCTTAACATTATTCTCACACAAAAGCTTTATTATAGTGTCAGAATCTTTTTCACTCATTCTCTGAAGCGTAATTGTAGCTATGCTTCCAATGACAGCAATACTAAGAATTATGCCCGAAAGAATTGTAATAATAAGTCTTATCTGCATGCCTCTCATGGTGATATTATCATCATTATCAAAGGCAGTTACTCTATATTCCTTCTTACCAATAAATGTCTTTTCTTCGCTATTTAACTCAAATTCCCCTAGCTTTTCTCTATGTTCTAATTCTCGTTTATCCTTTTCTAGCGAAATGAAAAATTCCTCTGGCAAGGTGCTATTTCTCTTAATTCTAGAATATTCATCACCTATATAGAGAATTATAAGTGATGCGGTAATGGATATATTGATAAGTGAAAAACCATAAATAAAGGTCTGTGTAACAGTAGCCACAAGCGGAAGCGCTAGATAGAGCACCATCGTTATGCGGTTTACCTTATCTATGTATCTTTTGAAACGCATTACCTGCACTGTACATAAGAACAAGCCTATAAACTGTATTGCAATAGACAGATATACTCCATTATTTCTATGATACCTGTTTTCTTCATCAAAGGTATAATAAAAACCAGTAAACTGAGTGACTACAAGGAGTACGGTAGATACGAAGCTTAAAAAATAAATCGTAAGAACCCAGTTTCTACTGGTTTTAACACCAAATGTTTTAAGGGCAGCATGATAATACTCTGCACCTAAAATCAACAGCACATATTGAAGGAGGAACACAATAAAATTAGTCGCTCTTGTCATTACAATGCCTAAATCAGATGTATCCCCTCTAAATACATAAGCAAAAGAATCACATAATAAAAGCACCGCTGTAGTAACAAGCGCATAACCAAGTATTCTTCTACGCTTGCTTACATGCAATTTATCAATAAATACAATAAATACAATAATCATACAGAACAAACTACCAAAAATTTCAAGAGTAATCTGCGCTATATTAACATTCTCCATAAGCACCTCTTTTTCTGAACACTGCGCATTTAAATGTTCATGAATCAGTAAATAATTTAATGCTTACTATCTTTTTGTCCGATTTTTCTTATAGATTTCCCTTAATCACCCGTTTTAACCGGCATTTCTAATCGGCCTTTCTGATTGAGACTTCCCCTGTATGAAGAGTCTCAACACTTCCATCCTCAAATCTTACTACAAGTCCTCCGGTTTCATCTATATCCTCTGCAATGGCATATTTCAATTCCCCGCCTGCAATGGCCCTATTTTGAAGACTTATTTTCTTTCCGATTATCATTGAATGCTTTTTATAATCTTCTATAAAGGTATGCTCAGATAGTCCCTTAGCTAACTCTATAAGCTCATTTGCAATTTCTGCTGACAGAAGGCTTACTGATGGAACCTCATCTCCTTCTTCCTCATAAAGAGCACCCGCAATATCTTTAAGCTCAGCAGGAAAATCCTCCTGCCTTACTACAAAATTGATGCCTATTCCTACTACCACCTGCTCAATATGACCAGCCTCAAAATTCGAAACTGCCTGAGTAAGAATACCGCATATCTTCCTGTTTTTATAATAAAGATCATTAACCCACTTTATTTCAAGCTCAATACCACACACCTTTTTCACCGCACGAAGAACCGCGATGGAAGCTGCAGTCGTAATATATACAATATCACTATTATTATTTCCTACCAGCTCGCCAGGTGTTAAAACCATACTAAAATAAATATTTCTTCCCGGAAAAGTAACAAAGCTTCTGCCAAGTCTTCCTCTTCCAGCAGTCTGATTTTTCGCAATATATAGAGCCGTCTTGAACTTCTTTTCAGGATCAATTTCATTCATATTCTGATTTACGATGTCATCCATGGCATTTTTATTAGTGGATTCAGTAACCTCATAAACATGAACAGGAATGTCCTTTAATTCCTCGCATAACCCAGCGATAACTCCTGCCTCTGATAGCTCCTTTGTAATGCTCAAAAGGCGGTAGCCCTTTTTAGTTACAGCCTCGATCTCATTACCTTCCTCAACAAGCTGCTTTACAGCCTTTGAAACAGCCATTCTTGAAACTCCAAGTTCCTCAGAGATTTCCTCTCCTGACACATATTGATTATCAGAAATAGAAGCTCCATAAAGCCTTCTTAAAACATGATCTTTAATATTCATTCTTCTTAACTACCTTACCATTTTCTATAGATCTATATATTATCCTTAATTTTGCCCTAAATATTCTCTATCTGCCAATCTATAGGTTTAATACCATTACTTTCAAGGAATTCATTGCATTCCTTAAAGTGATTACAGCCAAAGAAACCATTATTTGCTGAAAGAGGACTTGGATGCGCTGCTTTTAATATGAGCTGCTTTGGATTATTTACAAATTCAGCCTTCTTCTGCGCATATCTTCCCCATAACATATAAACAACCGGTCTATCTAGCTGATTTACTGATGCAATTATAGCATCTGTGAATTTTTCCCATCCTTTACCAGCATGAGAATTAGCAGCTCCTGCACGAACAGTAAGAACTGCATTAAGCATCAGGACACCCTCATCGGCCCACTTCTTTAAATATCCATTATTAGGTATATAGGTTCCAAGCTCCTGATTAAGCTCTTTATAAATGTTCTGAAGAGATGGCGGAATTTTAATTCCTGGCTTTACTGAAAATGAAAGCCCATGAGCCTGTCCTACCTCATGATAGGGATCTTGTCCTATAATAACTACCTTCACCTTTGATAAAGGAGTAAAGTGAAGTGCATTAAAAATATCCCCTGAAGGCGGATAAATCGTTTTTGAATTATATTCATTCGTAACAAACTTTAAAAGCTCTGCATAATAAGGCTTTGCAAATTCCGGCCTCAGAGCCGGAAGCCAATCATTACTAATTGCTGCCATTATTATCTCCTTATCTCAACTTTATGTATATATATTAGAACTCGTGCTTTAAACCTTACTTTTTTTACAAGCACTTATGCAAAAAGTCACGATTTAAAATTTCCAATTATAATCTAACGCTTATGCCCTTATCTCTTAAATATTCCTTGACCTCTTTGATCTCAAGCTCATGGAAATGGAAAAGAGATGCTGCAAGAGCTGCCTCTGCATGGCCCTTTTCAAAAGCATCAGCAAAGTGCTCTAAATTTCCTGCACCGCCTGAAGCTATTACTGGTATTGAAACATTATCTGCTACTGTCCTTGTAAGCTCAAGATCATAACCGTTTTTAACGCCGTCGCAGTCCATGCTGGTAAGAAGAATCTCACCTGCACCAAGCTTTTCTGCCTTCATGGCCCACTCAACAGCATCAATACCCATATCTACACGTCCGCCGTTCTTAAAAATATTCCAGCCGCCGTCAGGTCTTCTTTTAGCATCTATAGCCACTACAACGCACTGACTTCCGAACTTATCTGCAGCTTCTGAAATAAGTGCAGGATTCATAATAGCTGCTGAATTAACTGCTACCTTATCTGCACCCTCACGAAGAATATCCTTAAAATCATCAATAGTTCTGATTCCGCCGCCAACAGTAAATGGGATGAAAACTGTCTCAGCTACCCTTCTTACCATTTCTGCCTTTATTGCTCTTGCATCTGAAGATGCTGTAATATCGAGGAAAACAAGCTCATCAGCACCTTCTCTTCCGTACTGAGCTCCAACCTCCACAGGGTCTCCGGCATCGCGAAGATTCACAAAATTAGTACCCTTAACAACTCTTCCATTATTAACATCAAGACATGGAATTATTCTCTTAGTAAATTTAGAAACCATATATCCTCCATAGTATTAAACATTTGTAAAATTCCTAAGTATCTGTAAACCGAGCTCTGCACTCTTTTCCGGATGGAACTGACATGCAAAAACATTTCCCTTTTCAACAGAAGCATCGATAGAAACTGAATAGAAGGTCTTTGCCTTTACCTCATCTCTATCATCTGCCTTTAGATAATAAGAATGAACAAAATATACGTATGGATTTTCAGGAAGTCCATTGAACAGCCTTCCACCATTTAATTCTAATGCATTCCAGCCCATATGAGGAACCTTAATTCCCTCACCACCAGGAATTCTTAAAACATGTCCTTTTAAAATTCCAAGGCCTTTAACACCAGGTGTCTCTTCACTATCTTCGTATAAAAGCTGAAGTCCAAGACATATTCCTAGAAAAGGAACATCTCCAGCTGCAACCTCCTTTAATACATCAACAAGGCCGTATTTATTAAGTTTGTCCATGCAATCACCAAAAGCACCAACTCCTGGAAGAATTACATGATCGGCTTTAAGGATCTCATTTTTGTCTCTTGTAATAACAGCCTTTTCTCCAATAAATTCAACTGCCTTTTGAACACTTCTGATATTACCTGCATCGTAATCTACTATGGCAACATATCTGCTCATTATGTTTCCCCCTGATTTATATTTCTAAAAACTGATGATTTTCAACAGTTTTTTTATCACTTTTAATCTATACCAAGCAGCATGTCCATTCCATCGACAAGCTGTCCGATTTCCGGTTTAGAAATTTGAAAATCTGCGCCTAATTTAGCGCCCTTTCTCTTCATCTCATCATTTATGAGCGAGGAGAAAATAATTGTCGGAAGCTTTTTCAATTCATTATCATCCTTGATAAGCTTTACAAGCCTATGACCATCCATCACAGGCATTTCAATATCTGTAATGACGCAGTTGACATTATCATCAACCGTACCATTTTCTTTATCTTCGCATAACTTATCCCAGAGCTGCTTTCCATCGCTGAATACTTCCATTCTGGTATATCCAGCCTTATTTAGACATTCTTTAATAAGGTTTCTAAGAAGAAGAGAGTCCTCTGCAATATAAACTCCTATTTCGCCTCTCATTTCAGCAACCGCATCTTTGATCCTATCTGGAATTTCAAGCTTACTAACTGCAGTATCTGGCGCAATGTCCGCCATTATCTTTTCAAAATCAAGCACGATAACTATGCGATTATCATACTTAATTACACCTGTAGCAATATCCATAGCACCATTGTTGAAATTTTCATCTGGAAGAATTATCTCCTCCCATGACATACGCTTAATTCCAACAACTGAATCTACGTGAAAAGCAACATTTAGCTTATTAAAATTAGTAACTATGTATAAGCTATTATCAGGATATTTTCCCTTATTTAAATGAAGATAAGCTGAGAGATTAATAATAGTCAGAACTTCATTTCTAGGCATAATTATGCCTTCAATGCATTCATTTGAATTAGGTATCGGAGTTGCCGGAATGTAACCTAAAATCTCTCTTACCTTAGCTACATTTATTCCATAACTATTTCCTGCTATTTTAAATTCAAGTATCTCAAGCTCATTTGTACCACTTTCAAGTAAAATGTTAGCACCCATACATTACTCCTATCTAAACCGAAATAAATATGCTAAAAATAAATTATATTGGTATCATTGTAAAACATTTATTCAGATTTTACAATTACTTTTTCAAAAAGAGTATGACAGTAATAGCGCTGGAATGAATATCTTCATCCTGCGCTATTATAGTAATTCTCATAAACTGATATTTCATTTTCAGCGTCTGATAAAATCTTTTCTTCGTCTGCACCGACTATATCAAGTCCTAACGCTTTAATATGCCTTACATCTCTAATGCCATAATAATTCTCTGCCAGGGCTTTTATATATCCAAAGCCATATTCTTCCGGTGCATAGAATCCTCCAGAGGTAGAAACGAGCCAAAGCCTTTTCTGTTCTATCACCTTTTATCCTCCATATTAATGCTAAGTAAACCACCAATATATAAATAATATTATACCAAAAACGACCGAATCTGTAAAATATTTTATCAAAAAAAAAGCTATCCATTCCTGGATAGCTTTTTATATCATTAAAATCTTCATACTTAACATTTAAGAACCAACTTCCTTAACCTATTTTGGTCAAGCCCTCGACCTATTAGTAGCAGTCAGCTGAATGAATTACTTCACTTACACCTCTGCCCTATCAACCTTGTCGTCTTCAAGGGGTCTT
>OMXJ01000017.1 GCA_900315015.1 uncultured Eubacteriales bacterium
CGACAATGATATAAAGGCTTTTTACATATAACTCACTGGGCTGTACTTACTCCGACCCGACTTAAAGTTATACGACAGAACAATGGTCTGGTGCGTCAATCATCATAATCTGACTTTTCTTCTGTATCAGCCTTATCTTCAGCACTGTCTTCAGCCTTATCTTCAGCACTGTCATCAGACTTATCCTCAGCGTCTTCCTTATCAGCATCATCTGGATTTTCTTCCTTCTGAGTTGACTTTGCTGCATCCTCAACTGCATCCTCGTGGTTATAGTCTGCAATCTGAGCCATGATGTTCTTCTGGTAAAGAAGATCAAGCTTTTCATAGCCCCTGAAAGTCCATGAATAGGTTGAGAACCATCCACTGCTTATTTTTGAATCAACTTCAAATCTATCTGCAATAACATCATAACTTGTTACATCAACAGCAAGCTTTCCATCTGAATCAAGCATAAGGTTATTATACTTAATTGCCCAATATAATACAGGGCTCCTCTTGTACTTTTCTGTCTTTCCATCAACCTCAGCCTTTAAATCAATCTTTGCCTTGTATTTGTATACAAGATATAACTGATTCTTAGTCCATGAGTTTGACTTAGATGTAAGAAGATAGCTACCAATATTATCAAACGAAACAAGAGAAACATTTTCATTCCAATCATTTGCAACATAAGCATTAAATACATCTTCAGCCTGAGACTTCATCATATCAAAGCCTTCTGTTGAAATCTGATCAAGTGATGCTACATAAGATGTAAGACCTTCAACTACAAAATCCTTTGTTGTTACAGATGGCTTCTTACCAGTTCTATCAATTACTGTTTCAAAATTTGAATCTCCGTAATAATCTTCAACGGTAACTGTTACTACATCACCATTTGAGAGACCTTCAGACTTAGAAAGCTTATACTCAAGATAATCACATGCATCATCATCTCCTCTTGATGAAAGTCTGGCATTTCCATCTGGTGCATAACCGCTATATTCAAGAGTTACACCATCAAAAGGATCAAATTCAACAACCTGTGGAACACCTTCTACAGTAATCTTCTTTTCTGTTGAAGAAGGAACCTTACCATAGCTCTCTGCCATGCTTACAAAATCAGTATGACCACTGTAATCTGTAATAGTTACAGTAATTGTATCACCATCAGAAAGGCCTGAATCTGGAGAAATCTTGTAATCGATATAATCTGTAGCAGAATCATTTCCCTTCTTCTTAAGTCTAGCTGTTGCATTTGGAGCATAGCCTGAATACTCAATTTCAATGCCATCAAAAGCATCAAACTTCTTTATTTCCTTAAGACCTTCTACAGTAAATTCCTTAGACTTTATCTTAAGCTTTACTCCATAAGTCTTTTCAAGATCTTTGATCTTTTCATCTGATAAAGAACAGCTTACAGTAACCTTTGTTCCATTTGTAAGTTCTTTTCTTGGATCAACTTCATAAATATCAGCAAGCTTTTCTGCGAGAATCTCTGCACCATTTTCCTTAATGGCCTTCTTTAACTTCTTCATATTCTTGTCAGAAGTTGCATTATCAAGATCTAATTCTCCTCCTAAAGCCATTGAGAAAAGTGTATCGTAAAGGCCGCTGCTTGTAAGCTCAGACATTGAAATCTTATCAACATCAACCTTTACCTTGCCATCATATTCCTTAACAAATGCAGCTGTATCAAAATCAATAGTTGCAGTACCTAAAGAATCATAACCGTTATAAGAAAGATTAATAAACTTATCAGGCTTTACAGTAGCCTTATGTGTAAGAACTAATACAATAATTAAAACAACAACAGCTAAAACTGCAGCGATAATTCCTATTGTCTTCATAGGAATAGCCTGCTTTGCAGCTCCTCCACCTGCATTACCTGCAGCATTAGGAATTACACTTCCTGCCGGAATACCGTTATTATTAGCAGCTCCGTTTGCCGCGCCATTAATAGCTCCGTTTGCTGCATCCTTTGCAGCATCTACCTTAGGCGAAATTTTACCTTCGGTATTCTTTACTGCATCTTTAGCAGCGTCTACAGCTGTAGCTGCCCTTTCATCAACTTTCTTTGCTGCATCCTTTACAGCTCCCTCTGCCTTTTCAGCAGTTTCCTTTGCCTTTTCAGCAGCATCCTTTGCAGTATCATCTGCCTTCTTTGCTGCATCCTCTGCTTTAGCCGCAACGTCCTTTGCAGCACCCTCTGCCTTAGCAGCAGCATCTTTTGCAGTATCATCTGCCTTCTTTGCTGCATCCTCTGCTTTAGCCGCAACGTCCTTTTCAGCACCCTCTGCCTTAGCAGCAGCATCTTTTGCAACTTCATCGACAGCAACAGCTATCTTTGCACCACAAGCTGCACAGAACTTTGTTCCTTCTTCGAGCTTTGCTCCGCATTTGTTACAGAACATTTTCATTGCCTCCTCTTTTCATAAATATTACCCAAATGGCTATCGCTAATAATACTAATTAAAAAAGTACGGGGGAATTAGCCTTATTAGCATAAGTTATTTTAATGAATAAATACATATTCAAAAAAATAAAACTACAGTTTATTATTCTATCATATGCGTAAAAAAAAGTCAATCATACACTTTTTTACAACATATCTTTCTAACAATTTTCGTATCTTGACTTTATTTTTTCATTGTATTAAAATTATACTAATTCAGTAAAGGATTTTTGTCAGACAAAATTCTTTACGATTATCATTTTAAAGGAGGATTATTTATGTCATCACCAAAAAAAGCTTCTTCAAATGATGGATTCCTTGAGAGGACCTTCCATCTTAAGGAGCATGGAACAAATGTCAAGACAGAAATCGTTGCTGGTATTACAACCTTTTTGTCAATGGCCTACATTCTTGCAGTAAATCCAAGCATTCTAGGTACTGTAATGGATGCTAGCGGTGTTTTTGTCGCAACAGCAATCGCTTCTGCTATTGCAACATTTGTTATGGGAATCTGGGCAAACTACCCTATCGCACTTTCAGCTGGTCTTGGCTTAAATGCATACTTTGCTTATACTGTATGTCTTGGCGAGCTCGCTGCTGAAAAAGAACCTTTTAGAATCTGCCTTACCGCAGTTTTATTTGAAGGTATCATCTTCATTCTTATTTCTATTTTTAAATTCCGTGAGAAAATAGTAAATCAGATGCCTCAGAACCTTAAATATGGTATCTCGGCTGGTATTGGTCTCTTCATCGCAATGATAGGCCTTGTAAATGCAACTGTTATAGTAAAGGATGATGCTACTACTGTTGCTCTTGGCGATTTCAAAAATGCTGAAGTTACTCTGTGTCTCATTGGATTTCTCATTATAATTATTTTAAATCATTACAAGGTAAAGGGTTCAGTTCTCATCGGAATTATCGCAACCTGGATTCTTGGCATGATTGCAGAAAAAGCTGGCTGGTATACCGGTACAAGCGTATTCCCAAATTTCTCAGCAGGACTTAAACTTGATGGCATAAAGAATACAGCCTTCCAGTTTGATTTTAAATGGGCTGCAGAACATTTCATTCAGTTCATTGCAATTACCTTCAGCTTCTTCTATGTAGATTTATTTGATACGGTCGGAACTGTTGTAGGTGTTGCTGACAAGGCCGGACTTCTTGATAAAGAAGGAAATCTTCCAAGAGTAGGAAGAGTATTTATGGCAGATGCAATTGGTACTGTTTCAGGTGCTTGTCTTGGTACTTCTACAGTAACCAGCTTCGTTGAATCTAGTGCAGGTGTTGCTGCAGGCGGAAAAACCGGTCTTACAGCCTTCACAACTGGATTCCTTTTCCTTGTATCACTTGTACTTAGTCCTATCTTCCTTGCAATTCCTGGTTTTGCAACAGCACCAGCGCTTATCTATGTTGGTATGCTCATGGTTTCTAGTGCAAAGAACATTTCCTTTGACGGTGATGCAGCTGATGCAGTAGGAGCTTATATGGCACTTATCATGATGCCTATGACCTACTCTATTGCAACAGGTATCATGTTCGCAGTTATTGCCTGGGTTGTTGTTAAGGTATTTACAGGAAAGGTAAAGGATATTAAGCCGGTTATGTGGATCATATTTGTTCTCTTTGCGCTTCGAATACTAGCCCTCGTAACCAATTTCATGTAAATATAGATTTTCCAAATAAAAAAGTGTGTATAACCTAAAAACAGATTATACACACTTTATTTTTTCTTTGGCATTTACACTAACCATCTATTACGTTTATTATATATCCACCTTCTGCTTCAATTAAATCTACATTTTTTCAAGGAACCCTGACAGTCTTTCTATCGGTATAGGCTTTGAATGCTTATAGCCCTGAATGTAATTAGCCCCCATTTCAACGCAGAGCTTTTCCTGATCATCAGTTTCTACACCTTCAAAGAGGATTGAATATTTCAGATCAGTAAAGAGATTTGAGAAGTTCCTTACCATAAAGTCTGCATTCTTATTCTTCTCTGCCTCTACTACAAGAGAACGATCAAATTTTATGATATCAAATGGTAATTCCATGATTCTCTCGAAATTAGAATAACCGGTTCCGAAATCATCGAGATAGAACTTAATACCAGTACCTTTTAATTCATTTATCTTATTTCTGATTGCATTAAATTCCTTATCAGTTTTAGATTCAGTTACTTCAATGGCTATTTTATCAAAAGGAATACCGTTTTTAGCTATTACTCTTCCTACATCATCAGTAAAGCTTTCACGGGTAACATCAAGGATTGAAAAATTGACAGAAATCCTTTCAATAACATATCTCTCCTTTATAAGATTCTTCACCTCGGCACATACTTTATTTAGAATTATCAAGGTAAGAGTATGAATAAGATCATTTTCTTCTGCAATAGGAATGAATTTATCAGGATAAATAATGCCTTCATTTTCTAGATTTAGCCTCATAAGTGCTTCGGCAGTATCATACTTTTTAGTTCTGACATTATATACCGGCTGGCAATATACCAATACCCTCTCGTCATCAAGCTCATTTTTATTATTTATGTCACGAAGCTCATTGAGAATATATTCATTTCTCTTATAGTTATTAATATCAACACCATCGATAAAATGCACTGTATTATAGGGCATTACCTTTTCCTTCTCATAAAGGATCTTAAGATAATCAGAACCATTCCCTATCGTCTCGGTTGTTCCGCTTACAGTAATCTTATAATTCAGCTTCACCCTATCGTAATAAACTTTAAATTCGTCTATTATTTCATCTACATCCTTCTTCATCATAGCAAAAGAAGTGCTTGCCATAATCTTATAAGCTAAAATGAAACGATTATCGTGAAGCTGATAAATAACACCTCTTTTTATATTATTTTTCATGAACTCATTAAATTCACGCTTTATGTACTCATTCTCGTTATATGCAGTTGAAAAATTTTCTATTACCGCACTGATAAAAAGCATTCTCTCGCCGTTTTTAATCGCATCATCAACGGCAAACATAAAGGCTTCTTCGGAAGCTGTACCCGTATCTGGATTGTATGGATTTCTATGAAGGAAATACAAAAGTCCTAGTATATTTATAAAAAATGAAACATTTATAAATGATGATTGCTTCATAACTCCGCTTGCAAAAATCATCAAAGTTGCAATAAGAGTAACATATAAAAGGCCAGAATAAATATTAGATACAATCTTACTTCTATTTAGGAACAAAACAGCGAACAATGAAAAAACTATAATATTGTAAAGTATAATAAATACATTTAATCCGGTATGTTCATCACCATTTTCGTCTATATAATAGCCTGTTTTATTAATTGTGGTTATAACGAATACAAGAATAGAAATAATATAGAAAATTCCATAGATAGAATTCCATATTCTTTTCCATTTTAAATTAAGCTTTACCATGCTAAAAAGCCTATTGGCATAAAAAATGCATTCAGCCCCTATAAAAAGATGGAAAGCAAGCTTAGATATATATATGTAAGCACTAGGAACACTTCCCCTTACACTAAAAAAGAAATGATAAATAATATTTGAATTACAAGCCAAAAACAGAACAATTACCATTGAACTTAAAAGCTTATAATCCAAATTTTTTCTTGTAAAGGAGCGGCTTAAAAGTAAAAATACCGCAAGGCAGAGAAATGAACACGCAACATCTACCTGAGGAACATAGCCGTTATAAAAATAAGCCTTATAAAACTCCTCTGAAAACATATTAAAAAATGATAGTAGCATAATTCTCCACCTCCTTTACATATGATAAAAAAATATATATGCCCGACGGGACTCGAACCCACAACCTTCAGCTTCGGAAGCTGCTGCTCTATCCATTGAGCTACAGGCATCCATTAAACAAGCTTATTACTTTTAAAGGTAATAAGCCTGTAAAATATTAGCTATAATTATATCAAAAATATAAAGAAAATGCAATTAATTAAAATATAATTTTATAAATTACAGCTCTTTTACTGCTCTTGAAAGCATGAGCTTGATTCTGTTGAGCTGATTAACTTCACTTGCCCCCGGATCGTAATCAATGGCAACTATATTTGCCTCTGGATGCTTATTTCTGATTGCCTTAATAACACCCTTACCGACAATATGGTTAGGAAGACAAGCAAATGGCTGAGTACAGATAATATTTCTTACATCCTCATTAATGAGCTCGATCATTTCAGCAGTAAGGAACCATCCCTCACCGGTCTGATTACCGATAGACACATAAGGTCTGGCATTTTCAACAAGCTCTTCAACTCTAGACATAGGCTTAAATCTTTCACTCTTTTCAAGTGCCTCTCTTGCTCCCTTTCTAAGGAACTCAAGACCGCTTATTCCGATCTGATTCAGACCAGCACTGAGCTCACTCTTACCAAGATACTTAGCCTGATACTTCGCATCATAGCAGCCGTACAGGAAGAAATCAAGGAGATCTGGAACTACAGCTTCAGCGCCCTCCTGCTCAAGAAGGTCTACAACTCTGTTATTCGCAGTAGGCTGGAACTTAACAAGGATCTCACCAACGATACCTACCTTAGGCTTCTTTATGGTTTCATCTATTGGAAGATTATCAAAATCATGGACAATTCCTTCAAGATTTCTCTTATATTCCTTCCAGTTTCCATTAGTAACTGACTTCTTACAAACCTTTAACCACTTCTGATGAAGCTTATTTGCGCTTCCCGGAACCAGCTCATAAGGTCTTGTGTGGTAAAGCACTCTCATGAAAAGGTCTCCGTAAACTACAGCCTGAAGTCCTCTTATTGCAAGATCTGGAGTAATTACAAAGCCAGGGTTCTTTTCAAGTCCCTTTGTAGAAAGAGAAATAACAGGAACCTGAGGCATTCCAGCCTTTGCAAGAGCTCTTCTTACAAAGCCTATATAATTTGTGGCTCTGCAGCCGCCGCCTGTCTGAGACATCATTACTGCAGTCTTATTCAAATCATATTCACCCGAAAGCAGCGCATCCATAAGCTGTCCTACAACTAAAATGGACGGGAAGCAGGCATCATTATTTACATACTGAAGACCTACATCAATAGCCTGACGGTTGTAATTTGGTAGAACTACTATATTATAGCCGCATGAACGGAAGGCTGGCTCAAGCATGTCAAAATGAATAGGTGACATATTTGGCACAAGGATGGTATAATCCTTCTTCATGCTCTTTTCAAATACTACTCTATGATACTCAGCTGTATGAACCTCTGGAAGAATATTCTTTATCTTTCTTTCCTTAATTGCTGCAAGAAGAGATCTAATACGGATCCTTGCTGCTCCAAGGTTATTTACCTCATCGATTTTCAGCATTGTATAAATCTTACCCGAGGCTGAAAGAATATCATTAACTCCATCTGTTGTAACTGCATCAAGTCCGCAGCCGAAGGAGAAGAGCTGTATCATTTCAAGATTTGCCTGCGTGCGAACAAAGGACGCTGCTGCGTAAAGTCTTGTATGGAACATCCACTGATCGACAATGAGAAGCGGTCTGTCTACCTTTCCAAGATGGCAGATTGAATCCTCTGAAAGTACAGCAACTCCGTAAGAATTAATAAGCTCTGGAATACCATGATTGATTTCAGGATCAATATGATATGGTCTGCCCGCAAGGACAATACCAGTCTTTCCTGTCTTCTTAAGATAGTCAAGAGTCTCCTCGCCCTTCTTTCTTACATCGCTCTTACTATTTGCAAGCTCTACCCATGCCTTATGAGCTGCGATTTCAATTTCCTTTGCAGGAATATGATTCTTTCTTACAAAGAAACTTACAAGTCTTTCTGTCAATATCTTTTCGCTCTCAAAGGACATGAATGGATGCTGGAAATTTACCTTATTTATTTTCAAATCCTCGACATTATTTTTAATGTTCTCAGGATATGAGGTAACCATAGGACAGTTATAATGATTTCCTGCCGTACTATCCTCAATTCTTTCATAAGGGATACAAGGATAGAAAATATACTTAATTCCCTTATCAATAAGCCATTCAACATGACCATGTACAAGTTTTGCCGGGTAACACTCATTCTCTGATGGAATGGTCTCAATACCCATCTCATATATCTTTCTTGAGCTTAAAGGACTGAGAACAACTCTATATCCAAGCTCTGTAAAGAAGGTATACCAGAAAGGATAAAGCTCATACATATTAAGAGCTCTAGGAATACCTACAACTCCTCTAGGAGCAAGATTTTCAGCCAATGGCTCATAGTCGAACATTCTCTTTAACTTATATTCGTAAAGGTTAGGAATATTATCCTTATTCTTTACCTTTCCAAGACCTCTTTCACATCTGTTACCAGAAATGAAGCGTCTTCCATCTGAGAACTTATTAATTGTAAGCATACAATGGTTCTCGCAGCCCTGACAGCGTGTCATGGTAGAGGTAAACTTAAGCTCTTCAATTTCCTTAATTGAGAGCATTGTAGACTTCTGGCCTGTGTAATGATTTTTAGCAATAAGAGCTGCACCAAAGGCACCCATTATACCTGCTATGTCAGGTCTTACTACATCTCTATTAATAAGCTTTTCAAAGCTTCTAAGTACAGCATCATTATAGAAGGTTCCGCCCTGAACAACAATGTGTTTTCCCATGTCATCAGGATTAGTAACCTTTATAACCTTATACATCGCATTTTTAATTACAGAATATGCAAGACCTGAAGAAATATCTTCAACCGTTGCACCTTCCTTCTGAGCCTGCTTGACCTTTGAATTCATGAATACAGTACATCTAGAACCAAGGTCGATAGGGCTCTTTGCATAAAGAGCAATCTTTGCAAAATCAGCAACCTCATAGTCAAGAGACTTAGCAAAGGTCTCAATGAAGGAGCCGCAGCCTGATGAGCAGGCCTCATTAAGAACAACTGACTCAACGGTCTGATTCTTAATGCGGATACATTTCATATCCTGTCCACCTATATCAAGGATACAGTCTACATCCGGTTTAAAGAAGGCAGCTGCAGTGTAGTGAGCCACAGTTTCTACCTCACCCTCATCAAGCATGAGGGCAGCCTTAATTAGAGCTTCACCATAGCCTGTTGAGCAGGCACGCACGATATGCGCATCCTTTGGAAGCTTTGAATATATATCCTTAATTGCACTGATTGTTGTCTTAAGAGGGCTTGCGTTGTTACTTGAATAGAAGGAATAAAGAAGAGTTCCATCCTCACTTACAACAGCAGCCTTTGTGGTAGTAGAACCGCAGTCAATACCAAGGAAGCAATTTCCCTTGTATTTTGAAATGTCACCCTTCTTAACTGAATCGACATCATGTCGCTTCGTAAACTCTGCATATTCAGCCTCGTTCTTAAACAAAGCATCCATACGCTGAACTTCCATTTCCATATGAACACCGTTATTAAGGCGCTCTGCAAGCTCGCCAAGGCTTACCATGGTATCAATGTACTTAGCTTCACTATTTCCGCGCTTCTTTGCCTTTTCCTGCTCGGCAATAGACTCTGCATTAAGAGCTGAACCTATAGCAGCAAAAAGATGTGAATTATCAGGAGCAAAAATATGCTCATCTGTAAGCTTTAAGGTACGGATAAAAGCAGCGCGCAGTTCAGTAAGGAAATGAAGTGGTCCTCCAAGGAAGGCTACATTTCCGCGAATAGGTCTGCCGCATGCAAGTCCTGAAATTGTCTGATTAACTACTGCCTGGAAAATGGATGCAGAAAGGTCTTCCTTAGTTGCACCCTCATTGATAAGCGGCTGAATATCTGTCTTTGCAAATACACCGCATCTTGCAGCAATAGGATAAATGGCCTTATAGTTTTTAGCATAAACATTAAGACCTGCTGCATCTGTTCTAAGAAGAGCTGCCATCTGGTCGATGAAGGAGCCTGTACCACCGGCACAGATACCGTTCATACGCTGATCAATACCATTTGAGAAATAAATGATCTTAGCATCTTCACCACCAAGCTCAATAGCAACATCCGTCTTTGGAGAATAATGCTCAAGGGCAGTTGAAACTGCAACTACCTCTTGAACAAATGGAATATTAATATTATTAGCAAGAGCTAGACCGCCCGAACCAGTTATAACAGGCATTACCTTTAATTCCTTAGAAAGATTTCCTGTAACGGTCTCAATGCCCTCTGGAGTATTTTTAGAAATTACACCAAAGCTCTCTTCAATTAAAGCTGCAAGAGTTGACTGAATATTGGCAAAATGTCTTCTATAATCTGAGAAAACTACTTCCTTGTTTTCATCAAGGATTGCGATTTTTACCGTAGTTGAACCAATATCAACTCCCAATGTATAATTATTATTTAACACCTTTGTTTCTTCTGCCATTTACTGACCTCCATAGCAGTCACAAATAACTACTATCACATTCTTTTTTTAATCCCAAGCTATTATCTATATAACCCAAAGTTTTTTTCAATTCTTAGTATTATATCACAAAAATAATAATTCTTATTGATTCCAATCAATTATAATCAAAATTTAACTACTTATTTAAAACTTTTTTATTTTTTCCAGGTTGATGGCACAAGTAAAATAAGCATAGGGAACATTTCAAGTCTTCCTGCAAGCATGTCAAAGGAAAGAACTATTTTTGAAAAGCTGCCAAATGAGCTGTAATTTCCCGTAGGACCTACTGCATCAAAACCTGGTCCGATATTATTAATCGTTGCGGCAATCGCAGTAAACTCAGTCGTAATTCCCATTCCCTCAAAGGAAATAAGAAGCAACGATACCACATATACTAAAATAAAGGACATAAAATACACATTTACCATGCGCATTGTCTCATGGTCCACCTTTTCGCCGTTAAGCCTTACAACCTTTACACTTCTTGGATGAATGACCTGCATAAGTCCCTTTTTAACATTTTTAACAAGGAGAATAATACGAGGCACCTTCATTCCGCCGCCCGTACTTCCAGCACATGCTCCGATAAACATAAGAAGCAGCAATATGAACTTTGAAAAATCCGGCCAAAGATTGAAATCAGAAATAGCAAAGCCGGTAGTTGTCATAACAGAAGCCGCATTAAAGGAGGCATGGTGAAGTGCCATAGGAACACTGTCAAACAGCCCTGCATTATAAATATTTGCAGTAATGGCTCCTACTGAAATGAAATAAATCACAAAATACCATATTACTTCTTCCGTAGTAAAGGCTTCTTTAAATTTCTTCTTTAAAATAAAGTAATAGGTATTAAAATTCACGCCAAATAAAATCATGAACACAGTAATAATTACCTTACTAGCCACGCTGTACTCGCTAAAGCCGGCATTAGAAATTGAAAAACCACCAGTACCTGCTGTAGCAAAGGTATAACATACCGAATCAAAGAAAGGTACTCCGCTTATAACAAGGAGAGCTAACTCTACAACGGTAAGTGCAAAATAAATCTTATATAATATACCTGCAGTCTGGCGCATTCTAGGTACAAGCTTGCCTACAACCGGGCCCGGGCTCTCCGCTTTCATGATATGCATGGTCTGTCCGCCCGACATGGGAATAATGGCAAGCATAAATACAAGAAGACCCATACCGCCTAGCCAATGAGTCAGGCATCTCCATAAATTAGTAGCGTGAGATATATTAGTATAATCTGTAATTATTGAAGCTCCCGTTGTTGTAAAACCGGAAACTACTTCAAAAAAGGCCGAGGCATAATTTGTAATGTCACCACACATAAGCATTGGCAACGCGCCAAAAATTGAAAGCGCTATCCAGCTAAGCGATGTAATTACAAAACCTTCCTTTGCAAAAATCGAGGTATTCTTAGGCTTTTTTATGGTAAGAAGGGTTCCTGCAAAAAGGCATATTCCTGCTGCAATAACATAGGCAATGCCCTCTTCTTCAAGATAAATCCAACCTGTAAGTGCTGGAAGCAGCATCGCTCCCCCTTCTATTCTCAAAATATAGCCAATGATATAAAATACCATTCTATAATTCATTACTCATCCTCCAAGAAATCGTCAAGAGCAGAAAGCCCAGAAAGCGTGGTTACTATAATAATAATGTCTCCCTCTTGTATGGTATCCGATCCCTTTGGAGTATAAATATTACCATATCTATTTATACTGCACACAAGCACATTTTTCTTAAGCTTTAGCTCTGCAAGAGTCGGGCCTATCATTCTTGAATCAGCCGGTACACGGAATTCAAAAGCCTCGGCGCCTCCCTCTGCAATACGATACAATGCCTCTATTTTATTATAACTGTTCTGCATGGCTCTTACATATCTAATGATATATTCAGCCGCAATTTCTTTTGGATAGATTTTTACTCCAATATCCAGCTTATCTACTATATTGGTAAAAGCCATATGGTCGATCTTGGTAATGGTCTTTGCCTTTGATACAGTTTTAGCGTATAGTGAAAGCATGATATTTTCTTCATCAATATTTGTAAGTGATACAAAAGCACCTTCACTAGATAAGCCTTCCTCTTCAAGTACAAGCTTATCAGTGCCATCTCCGCAGATTACCTCTACAGAATTCCCAAGCATGGTAGATAGCTCCTCACAGCGTTCTTCATCTCTTTCTATGATCTTAGTAGTAATTCCAGCCTTAACAAGCATTTCTGCTAAATAAAAGGCTATCATTCCTCCGCCTACTATCATGGCATTCTTGATTCTTGCGTCCTGTATATGGGCATTGTGGAAGAATTCATCCATGTTATAAGAGGATGCAAGAATTGAAACCTTATCTCCTAGCTTTAATTCAAAGGAACCATCCGGAATAAAGGTCTCATCACCTCTTCTTACCGCACAAACTAATACATGCGACTTGAGCTTTTTAAAGCTCTCAGAAATGGTACTATTTGTAAGGTGAGAACCCTCTTTTAGCTCGATATTAAGAATTTCAATTCTTCCCTTGGCAAAGGTATCTACTTCGATTGCAGACGGGAATCTAAGGAGCTTTGCAATTTCAGTCGCAGTAGCCCTCTCAGGATTTAAATACATTGAAAGCCCAAGCTCATCCTTAATATAATCTATTTCTTCTGCATATTCAGGATTACGTATTCTAGCAATGGTATGCTTAGCACCTATCTTTTTTGCAATGAGGCAGCAGAGCATATTTACTTCATCCTCTGGCGTAACCGCTATAACAAGATCTGCCTTAGCGACACCTGCCTGCTTTAAAACATTATAGGTAGCTCCATTTCCTACCATGCTCATTACATCTATTTCACTAGAGACCTGCTCAACAATATCCCTGTCATTATCAATGATAATGACCTCATGATTTTCATTATTTAACTGTTCTGCAATAGTCCTGCCTATCTTACCGCAGCCAACTACTATAATCTTCATAGCTTCCTTTCATAATACGGATTTAATGCATTCATTTAAAATAATCACCCGAATTAAATACGCCTATAAATTTAACATATATAGTCCATAAAAACTCTTTACTTTTCCCTAAAAAAGGATACAAAAATAAAGTCACAGACAACATACTGTATCATTATAACACTTTTAATACAAAATGTCGAGTGTGACAAATTTAATCAACAAAGTTGCTGTATTTTTCACCCTTAAAGTAAGCAACAAAATCACTCATACTCCAGTTTCTTCATCGTATTTTTTTAATAGCTTTTTATCCTGCTTAGAAAGCTCAACCTTCTCGAATAAATCAGGCCTGCGCTCTCTTGTCCTAACAAGAGACTGTGTCCTTTTCCATTCATCTATCAGCTTGTGATTTCCAGAAAGAAGAACCGGCGGAACCCTTCTTCCCTCATAAATTTCAGGATGCGTATACTGAGGATACTCTAGGAGATTGCCGCTAAAGGTCTCAGTTTCAGCAGAATCATCATTATGAAGTACTCCTGATACCATTCTAGAAATAGAATCAATCATTACCATTGCAGCAAGCTCGCCGCCTGTCAGAACATAATCTCCAATGGATACCTCATCAGTAACTACCATGTCGATAGCTCTTTGATCAATTCCCTCGTAGTGTCCGCAGATAAAAATAAGATCCTCGCTCTTAGCAAAATCCCTTGCCATATCCTGATTGAACATTCTGCCTGCAGGGGATAGATAAATTGTCCTTACCTTCCCTTTTCTCTCTTCAGGGATTTTATCCATTACAGCATTATGGCATCTTACTATAGGATCTGGATTCATAAGCATTCCTGCCCCTCCGCTATAAGGATAATCATCTACCTTCATATGCTTATCTAAAGTATAATCCCTTATATTAATAGCTTCAAAACCAAGCCTTCCTGCCTCCTTAGCACGCTTTAGGATGCTGACATTCAGCCCATTTTCAACCATTTCAGGGAATAGTGTCATAACATAAAAATTTATCATAATTTTTCCTAATATGTAATCTAGATTAGCCTAGAATATATTTATTTTTAATGGTAAAACTCTAACCTGCTTATAATATATAATTAATAATGGTAAACTAATAATCAGCTACATTACCATTTTTGCTTATAAAACAAATAACCAGCATATAAGATTTACTGCACTATCAATACTAATCCAGCAAACCAGGGATTACCTTTATCATTATCTTTCTATTTTCGATGTCCTTATTTAAAATATACTGAGGAATATAAGGAACAAGCATTTCCTTTGGATTTCCCTTTTTAGTAGTAAGTAAAGAACTTTCAAATACCATTATCCTTCCTCCTGCAGTATCTAATATATCCTTGAACTCACCGAGCTTATTTCCATTTTCATCTATAATATCAGCGCCGATCATATCGGCAACATAAAATTCATTTTCACCTAAAGGAGAAGCATCTTCTCTTTTAATAATAACTTCCCAATTACGAAGCTTTTCAGCTTCATTCATATCATTAACTTCTTCAAATCCAACTATGACAGTTCCTTTGAAAAACTTAACAGAATTCACCTTAACGCTCTGCTTTTTTCCATTTTTCTCAAGAGTCATTTCCTTAATTCTCTTGAAATTCTGAATATCAGGGGTATCAGGAGCTATAACCACCTCCCCCTTAATGCCATGCGGCTTTACAATTCTACCTATACAAAAATAATCTGTCATAAAAACCTCACAAAAACAAGGGCTATTAGCCTTATTAGCCAAATAGCCCTCTAACCTATCACTGAACGATCTCAACCAGAACCTTTTTGTCATCCTTAATAGCTGCTGCCTTAACAACAGTACGGATAGCCTTAGCAATTCTACCATGCTTTCCGATGACCTTACCCATGTCTGTATCTGCGACATGAAGCTCTAATACGATCCCTTTTTCATCTTGTTTTTCGATGACATTAACGTCATCTGGATGATCAACAAGTGATCTGGCTATAAGCTCAACCAGCTCCTTCATTCAATCACCTCCAAAATTATTTAACGATTCCTGCCTTCTTTAAGATAGCATGAACCTTTGGTGTAGCCTGAGCGCCGTTAGCAACCCACTTCTTAGCTGCTTCTTCATCAAGTGTGTACTCAGCCTCTGGCTTGTGTAAAGGATTGTATGTTCCGATAATTGCAATAGCCTTTCCATCTCTAGCTGTTCTCTCATCTGCAACAACGATTCTGTAAACTGGAGCCTTCTTAGCACCAACTCTTGTTAATCTGATCTTAACCATTTTTTGATTCCTCCATAAATATTTGATTGAATTAATTTATATAGTAAAGCGGATATGCTGCGTTGCTTACTGCTCGTAAATCCGCATCCTCCACAAAACTAAACCTTTTAATTAAAATGGGAATTTCATTCCCTTCATGCCAGGCAAACCGAAACGCTTCTTCTTGCCCTTTCCACCTCCGAGCATTCCTGACATCTGCTTCATAAGCTTTCTGCTCTGCTCGTACTGCTTCATTACCTTATTTACCTCTGCAATATCAACACCTGCACCATTTGCAATTCTCTTTTTTCTTGATACATTGATGATATCCGGATTTTCTCTTTCCTTTGGAGTCATGGAATAAATAATTGCTTCCATTCTTCCCATTGAATTTTCAGCCTCGGCGATCTGATCATCCGAAAGATCACCTGCACCGATTCCCATTCCGCCTGGAAGAAGCTTCATGATATCATTGATTCCGCCCATTTTCTTCATCTGCTGCATCTGAGCAAGATAATCATTGAAATCGAACTCTGCCTTCTTCATTTTCTGCTCGAGCTCTCTTGCCTGCTTTTCATCATACTCTGCAGAAACCTTATCGATAAGGGTAAGTACATCGCCCATTCCTAAGATTCTTGATGCCATTCTGTCTGGATAGAATGGTTCAAGGTCTGAGAGCTTTTCACCCATACCTGCATAAAAAATCGGCTTTCCGGTAACAGCTCTGATTGAAAGTGCTGCACCGCCTCTTGTATCACCATCAAGCTTGGTAAGAATAACACCGTCAATACCTACCTTCTCACTGAAGGCTTCAGCAACATTGACTGCTTCCTGACCTGTCATCGCATCTACGGTAAGAATCGTAGTATCTACATCAATGACTTTCTTGATATCTACAAGCTCATCCATCATCGCTTCATCAATCTGAAGACGACCGGCTGTATCTATGATAATTACATTATTCTTATTTTCTTCTGCATGAGCCTTTGCTGCTTCAACAATCTCAGCCGGCTTATGATCAGTTCCTATTGCAAAAACAGGAACACCCTGCTTTTCACCATTTACTTCGAGCTGCTTGATAGCGGCCGGTCTGTAAATATCGCAGGCTACAAGCAATGGACGCTTTCCCTGAGCCTTAAGCTTTCCTGCAAGCTTTGCTGCTGTGGTAGTTTTACCAGCACCCTGAAGACCTACCATCATAAGTACTGTAGTAGCATTTCCTGCTTTAATTGGAAGCTCTGTAACAGAGCTGCCCATGAGCTCTACCATCTGCTCATTAACTATCTTTATAACAGTCTGTGCTGGAGTAAGGCTTTCAAAAACCTTTTCACCTACACATTTTTCCTGAACTGAATTTACAAACTGCTTAACTATTTTAAAGCTTACATCGGCTTCAAGAAGAGCCATCTTAACTTCTCTTAAGGCTGCCTTGACATCTGCCTCTGAAAGCTTGCCCTTGCCACGCAAATTTTTAAATATATTTGTGAGCTTTTCCGAAAGGCCTTCAAATGCCATTTAAGTCCTCCTAATTCTTCTTATCAATGCTGTCTGCAAATCTTGCAACCAGCTGAAGCTTATCTTCATAATGACTTAATGCCTTTTCACTGCGCTTGATTGAATCTCTCACGCCTTGCCTTGTAATTCCAATGTCATCAGCAATTTCTGAAAGAGACATGTCATTTACTATATAATCCTCAAATATCTGTCTATTTCTGTCCGTAAGTAATGGACCATAAAAGTCATATAACATTGACAATCTGACAATTTCTTCTATCTCATCAGCTGCCGGCTTGGAATAATCCTTCATACTCTTCTCCTGTAAAGCAATTTACTTTACACCGGAGTGAGTATAACAAAAAAAAGTCGGCTTGTCAAGTACTTTTTAGCTTTTTTTCTTGAAAACTAAGTTTAAAACTTCCCCTGACTAAACAAAAATAGTCCGATTCCTACTGCTATGGTTATATTTAGGGAATCGACCTCTGGCGACTCTGGTATTATAACACTGGTTCCTTTATGTAAGAACTCCTCTGGAAGTCCTGTCGCCTCATTACCAAACACCAATGAATAAAGCTCAGGCTTTGGCGCATCCGCAGCAGAAAGCGGCTTTTTTCCATCTAGCATAAAGGTAAATACCTCATGCTTTTGATAAAGCTCTCTATACTCATCAAAGCTGTCATAGTACTTTATTCTAAGGCTGAATATTGCTCCCATCGAAGAACGGATTACCTTAGGATTCATGATATCAGGTGCCGGTGAAATAATTGCCACATCATGGATCCCAAAGGCTAAACAGCTCCTCAGAATAGTACCCATATTTCCCATATTAGATGGATTAACCAGCACCAAATGGGATTTATCTGCCATAAGACCACAAGTCTCATCAAGCTTTTTCTCATATGCTGCCTTATCAATTATAGCTGTAACAAAAACATTTTCCTTATCAGAGAGCCTTTTTACCTGCTTTCCATTTACTCTGCAAGGTATATTTCTCTTTTTGCATTCATCAAAAAGCTTCTCCTTCTCAGTAAAGCTTTCATCACAAAAGACCTCACGCACACAATCAGGTCTTTTCTTAATCGCCTCAAAGGTAGGAAATGCTCCAAGTGAATAGGAGTAATCACTATCCTTTTTGTACGGCTTATAGCCTTCCATTTACTTATATCCTCCATCACCATTTTTAAGCTTCTTAAAAAGCTTTCACTTCTCAAAAACTTTCTGGGGTTAAACGCATTGAAAATTAATCTATAAATACGATACCACAAAAGCCTTATGATCATTCTTCAACATATTCAAGCTCGTATTCCTCAAGAAGCTGCGCTCCTATAAGAATATTTTTAATTACTAACTTAGCATTCTGCTCAACGTCCTTAATATATTCCTTATTTCTTAAAAGCTCCATGCTTTTATTATGCTTTTGCTTTTCAAGTACTTCCATTACATCATCTGTTGATACATTGATAAACATATTACTCTTGATATCATATTCCTGAAATGATTCAAGATCAATATCATGTGAAATAACATTAGGCTTTGGCAACTGAATAATGATTTTCTTTTTCGTATTATCTACAGACACCTTCATCTTAGTAAGATCATAGCCAACAAGGATAACTCCTGAATAGACATAGATTCGCTCTTCACTAGTTGGAATCCCTAAAACATCCTTAAAGATTTTATGCTCAAAAACATCCTTATAATGATACTTTGATGTAACAAGCTCTCCAGCAGACTCTATCTTTGTCTGAACGGTATTAACACTAATAGTTGTTGTAGTAGCCTCGGTTGTTGTAGTTGTTGTAGCCAAGGTGGTAGGAACAGTTCTTCTTTCAGTAGATTTCTTAGTAAAAGTATCATTCTGCTCAGCAAGCTCTGAATATGAATTAGCCTGCTCTATGGCACTCTTTTTCTTTCCTGCCTCATTTCTATACATAGCAAAAAGAATGGCAAGCAGGCAAAGTAAAAGTATAACAACACAAATAATAATAAACTGAGAAAAGGAAACTTCGCTATCCTTCCTTACTCCATTTTCATCCATGCACAAATCCTCCAACACATACTAATAAAAACGTAAACGCCCATCTTTTATAATATCATATTTTCCGCTTTTTTTCAATAAAATCTAAAAAAATACCGGCCCATTTATCGAAAATGGACCGGTAAATTAATTCTATTATTTAATGATCAAAAATTATACAGGATAAGCCTTGTTCTTAGTATCAGCTGATGCAACATCAACCTTCTCCTGCTGAGCCTGTCTGTACTTGAAGAACTCTGTAGCAACTTCTGGGAAAAGAGCATATGAAAGAACATCTTCATCCTGCTGCTTCCACTTAGCACATTCAGCCTCGAACTTAGGAAGCTGTGGCTCGATCAGATCTGCTGGTCTGCATGTGATAACCTTAGCATCTCCTACGCACTTCTTCTGAACTTCCTTGTTGAAAGGCTTAATTGTCTTACCGAACTGACCTGTAAGGATCTTCTTTGATTCCTTAGTAACCATCTTGTATCTCTCGCCCATAAGAACGTTGAGAACAGCCTGAGTACCAACAATCTGGCTTGAAGGTGTAACAAGAGGTGGCTGACCGAAGTCTTCACGAACTCTTGGAACTTCCTCAAGCACCTGATCAAGCTTATCTGCCTGACCAGCATCTGAAAGCTGCTTAACAAGGTTAGAAAGCATACCGCCTGGAACCTGATACTTAAGAGTCTGGATATTAACACCCATAACCTTTGTGCTAAGAAGACCGCTTTTGATGTACTTCTCACGGATAGGCTTGAAGTAATTAGCAACCTCGATGAGCTTATCGATATCAAGACCTGTATCAAACTCTGTGCCCTGGAAAGTCTTAACCATAACTTCTGTAGCAGCCTGGCTTGTTCCTAAAGCAAATGGTGAAATTGCTGTATCAATGATATCAGCGCCAGCCTCAACAGCCTTCATAAGAGTCATTGAAGCAACACCTGAGGTGTAATGTGTATGAATATCAATAGGAAGCTTTGTACCAGCCTTAAGAGCCTTAACAAGCTTTGTAGCCTCATAAGGAACAAGAAGACCAGCCATGTCCTTAATACAGATTGAATCTGCACCAAGATTTTCGATATCCTTAGCGATCTTTGTCCAATAATCAAGAGTATAAGCGTCACCGATAGTATAACTGAGTGCTATCTGAGCATGTCCGCCTTCCTTCTTTGTAGCCTTAACTGCTGTCTCAAGGTTTCTGAGATCGTTTAAGCAGTCGAAAATTCTGATGATGTCGATACCGTTTGCGATAGACTTCTGAACGAAATATTCAACTACATCATCTGAATAATGGTTGTAACCAAGGATGTTCTGTCCTCTAAAGAGCATCTGAAGCTTTGAGTGAGGAAGACCTGCTCTAAGCTTTCTAAGTCTCTCCCATGGATCTTCCTTAAGGAATCTAAGGCAAGCATCAAAAGTAGCACCGCCCCAGCACTCAATTGCGTTATAACCGATCTGATCCATTACTGGAAGAATAGGAAGCATCTCATCGGTTGTCATACGTGTAGCCATAAGAGACTGATGCGCATCACGGAGCACAGTCTCATTTATCTTAAGCTTTTTTGTTTCTGCCATTGTATTTTTCTCCATTCTACGTAAATTCTGATTACGCCAATTTCTGTATTACAGATAAAGTGCCATGAATACGCCCGCTGCAACCGCTGTTCCGATAACACCGGCTACGTTAGGTCCCATAGCGTGCATGAGAAGGAAGTTTGTAGGATCTGCCTTAGCACCCTCCTTCTGAGCAACTCTAGCTGCCATAGGTACGGCTGAAACACCAGCTGCACCGATAAGAGGATTTATCTTTCCGCCTGTAACTACCGTAAGGAGCTTACCGAAAAGAACACCCCCTGCTGTTCCGAAAGCAAAAGCAATAAGACCAAGTAAGATGATCTTAAGAGTATCTACTCTAAGGAAAGCTTCACCTGATGATGTAGCACCTACAGATGTACCAAGAAGTACAACTACGATGTACATAAGTGAATTTGAAACTGTCTCTGTAATCTGATGAACAATACTTCCGCACTCCTTGAAAAGGTTACCAAGCATAAGCATACCAATAAGAGGTGCTGTTGAAGGAAGAAGTGTACAAACAACTAATGTAACAATGATTGGGAAGAGGATCTTCTCAAGCTTTGAAACAGGACGAAGCTGCTCCATCTTAATACATCTTTCCTTCTTTGTTGTAAGAAGTCTCATGATAGGTGGCTGAATAATAGGAACAAGAGACATATATGAATATGCCGCTACTGCGATGGCACCAAGAATCTCTGTCTGTCCAAGCTTTGTAGTAAGGAAGATAGATGTAGGACCATCAGCACCACCAATGATACCGATAGCTGCTGCCTGTGCACCGTTGAAACCAAATGCAATAGCAAGCATGTATGATGCGAATACACCGAACTGTGCTGCTGCACCCATAAGGAAGCTTATAGGATTAGCAATAAGAGGACCGAAGTCCGTCATGGCACCTACGCCCATGAAGATGAGACAAGGTAAAATCGACCACTCATCGAGCTGTAGGAAATACCAGAAAATACCACCATTGGATTCTGCCGTTGGAGCTGCCATAAGATCTGGATAAAGGTTTACCAGAAGCATTCCGAACGCAATAGGAATAAGAAGCAATGGTTCAAATTCATATTTAATTGCAAGAAATAACAGAACAAGCGCTACTACAATCATGATAGCATTTTTATAATTGAAGTTTGCATACCATGTCTGAGAAGCGAGATTCTGTAAGAATTCACCGAGACCCATTTAATAACCTCCAAAGTTATGAATATGAAAAAATTAGTTCATTGTAAATACAACCTGACCTGAATCAACCATGTCACCTACAGCAACATCGATTGATGCAACAGTTCCATCCTGAGTTGCAACAATTTCATTTTCCATCTTCATAGCTTCGAGAACGATAACAGCCTGTCCCTTCTTAACAGCATCACCTGGCTTGTTGTTAAGTCTAAGGATCTTGCCCTGCATAGGTGATGAAACCTTAACTGAACCTGCACCGCCTGCTGCCTTCTTAGGAGCTGGAGCTGCTGCTGCAGCTGGTCTAGCTGCTGCTACTGGTGCTGCTGCTACTGGTGCGCCTGCGCCATTCTCTTCAACTGTTACATCATAAGCTGTTCCATTAACTGTAATTGTATAGCTCTTCATAATAAAATCCGCCTTTCCGACTTAGAATTTTTAATTAATTTAATTAGAGTGCTCTCTTAACACGCTTGATTGAACGAACGAGAATACCATTAACAGGCATTTCTCCGCTTTCGTTTAAATAACTATAAACAGCTGCTGTAATAACTGCTGCAAGCTCTGTATCAGCTGCAACCTCTGTCTCATAAGCTGCTTCTTCTACTACATTATTTTCCTCAGGCTCCTGAGGCTTCTTTTCTTCAACTGCACTTCCAGTATTGCCATTCTTAGCAGCACGCTTTGCTTCTTTTTCTGCTTCCTTAGCTGCCTTTTTAGCTTCTTTAGCAGCCTTCTTAGCTTCTCTAGCTGCCTTTCTAGCTGCAATCTCTTCTGCATGCTCTTCTTTATATTTTTCTGCAATGTTATGGAAAACATTGAATAATGAAATTATAAGAGCAATAAATATAAGAGCTGCAAGTGTTGTAAAAATACCATAAAGAGACTTCTTGGCACCAGAAGCTGCATCCTCTGTAAAATCTCTTCCGCTAGCAAATACAACATTTGACTTAGAAATAAATGTCAGCGCTAATACTGAAAACGCTCCAAATATGGTCTGTAATTTATTTTTCATAAGAACCTTCCTATCTGTAGCTTTTCTTTATTATTAAACTGTGCCATGCTTCTTTGCAATTCTAGTCTCGCGCTTAGAATAAAGCATTTCGAATGCATAAATAAGATGCTGACGAGTTGCTGCCTTCTCGATAACATCATCTACATAGCCACGCTTTGCTGCGCTAGCTGCACTCTCTGACTTCTCCTCATATTCAGCTGCCTTCTTAGCAGTAAGAGAACCGTCTCCATCATTCTTAAGCTCATCAGCATAAAGAATCTGAGCTGCAAGCTTTGAATCCATTGTACCGATCTTTGCATCATCATAAGCAAATACTAAATCAGCACCGATATGCTTTGAATTAAGTGCGATATAAGCAGTTCCGTAAGCCTTGCCAGCAACGATTGAGATCTTAGGAACTGTAGCATCTGCAAATGCATATGCCATCTCAGCAACAGACTTTGCAAGACCTGCCTCTGAGCACTTCTTAGCCTCGAAGCCTTCTACATCAACAAGTGTAAATACTGGAATATTGAAAGCATCACAGAGCTTAACAAAATCTGAAACCTTCTCACAAGCATCCTTGCTCATGCGGCCATCGAACTTTGTAACAGTCTTGCCATTCTCATCAAGAATAGCTCTGCGGTTTGCAATAGCACCAGTAGTAACACCGTTAAGCTTGATAAGAGCTGTAACAACATCCTTACCATATTCCTTCTTAAGCTCGATAACTGAACCTGGATCTGCAATATCTGCGATAGCTAATGCTGTATCCTTAAGCTCTGCATCAAGATTGTCAAGTGATCTGTTAAGGTCTGTGCCTTCTTCTGCAATTGAAGGATCTTCTTCATTACACTGTGGAAGAACTGCAACAAGCTTTCTAACATTTGTAAGAACATCAAGCTCATCTTCAGCAACAATGTCAACCTGTCCATTTGCTGCCATGTAAGCTGCACTTGAAGTATCACACTTTTCAACACTATTGTCTTCTATTGTATTAGGATTATTAACAAAGAGCTTTGCATTCTCCTTCTCCATAACAACTACATCTGAAAGAGCTGCAAGAACTGCGCTGCCGCCGCCACAGTTACCAAATACCGCTGTGATCTGTGGTACAATACCTGAAGCGCGAACTTCCTTCTTGAATACGAAACCAAATGCTGCGAGTGCATCTGTTGCCTCCTCAAGACGAAGACCCGAACAATCAACAAGACCTACTACAGGAGCGCCTGTCTTTGTTGCAAGATCATAAATGCGTGCAATCTTTGTAGCATGCATTTCGCCTATTGAGCCTCCTAATACTGATGCATCCTGGCTGTATACAAATACAGGGTTACCTTCGATAACTCCGTATCCTGTAATTACGCCGTCTGAAGGTGCAGCAGTCTCGGTAGCGTTAAAATCGGTGTTTCTTTTTGTAACAGCTGCGCCGACTTCAACAAAGCTGTTTTCGTCAAGAAGAGATGCAATTCTATCTCTTGCTGACATCTGTGACTTACTAGCCATACTTAAATCCTCCATGTTATTTTGTAATAATCGTCTTCCAAACCGTACTGTCAATCATCCTGCTCTCCTCTTTAAGAATTAATTCAAACTTAACAGAATATTCATAAAATAAATAGCAGGGCACATTAAAATCCATCAATAAACAACTACTTTACATCAGAATTTTAACAGTACTTTTTCGAAAACGTTTGAAAAACCCAAATCTTTCACGTATATATTATAAACTAGTACTTGTCAAATTGCAATAAGGAAATTGATAAAAATTTAACTAATTCACAATACAGGATTTTATATCATTATAAGAAAATCCCTTACGTAAAAGCTTAGCAATCAGCTTTTTTGACTTTTCATACTCCTTATCCTTATCCTCATCTGATATCTCATCTTCAAATTCTCCCCCTGCTAAATCCCCTTCAAATTCAATATTCTGAAGGCCGGGTTCATCTAAATCATCTAAATCATCTTTAATCCCCGCAATCCTCTTAATTGCAATTATCTGCAATTCGTGAAGAGCATCCATAGCTTCCTCATCCGAAACCTCTTCCTCTTTTTTAGGCACCATTTCTCTTCCAGCCATCAAAACGCCCTCATCAATATCATCCTTATCAACTCCCTTTTGAGCCAGATAGAATTTAATTTCTGTAAGACTTTTAAATTCAGCCATTCTTCTAACATAGTTTTTGACAAACCTGATATCATTTACATAATTAAAGCTTTTGACATATTCAATCGCTTCATCTATTGCATCAGCCGGAAGCTCATAAGTCTTAAGCTTATCCCTTAGCATTTTTTCTGATCTATCATTTAATAAAAGAAGGTCAAGAGCCTTCATCTTGGCAAAAGCAGCTTCCTCACCTTTTTCAGGGCGCTCCTTCTTTCTTCCTCCCCTTCTTTTATACTTTTTTACTTCCATACTAAACCTTTTACCTCTTTCTCTTTTAATATCACAATATACTTTTCTATTTAGCATACAACTATATGTTACTTTTCTTTCACATAAAACAAGCGGATGACCTTTGCCTGCCATCCGCCTTTGGATATTAAATATCTCTTATTATGCACATCACATTCTATTTTAATACTGTATCAAATACTAAATAAAATATTATATAAAATATCAGATAAAATATTAGATAAAATATTAGACAAAATACTCGATATGCTTAATTACTTACTTTTTAAGATTTACTGATCCTCGTCCTCGCTCTTAGACTTTCTGCCTCTCTTTGAAGCCTTAGTCTCTTGCTCTTCTGAGCCTTCATCTGCAGCACCTGCAACACCTGCAGCACTTGCATCGCTAGAGGTATCTCCATCTGAAAGATCATCTGGAAGACCATACTTTTCACGGATCTTATTCTCAATTTCAAGACAGATATCAGGATTTGAAATAAGGAATTGGATTGTATTATCTCTTCCCTGACCGATTTTCTGATCATTGTATGAGAACCATGCACCGCTCTTAATAACTATTTCTTCTTTAACAGCAAGGTCTAAGATATCGCTTTGCTTTGAAATACCGGTTCCGTACATGATATCGAATTCAGCTTCTTTAAACGGAGGAGCCACCTTATTCTTAACGACCTTAACACGAACTCTATTTCCCTTATTTTCGCCATTTACCTTGATATAATCTGTTCTGCGCACATCAAGACGAACTGATGAATAGAATTTAAGAGCACGGCCACCAGTTGTTGTTTCTGGATTTCCGAACATGATACCGATTTTTTCACGGAGCTGATTGATAAATACAACGATACAATTTGTCTTGCTGACAACACCTGTAAGCTTTCTGAGACCTTGGCTCATAAGTCTGGCCTGAAGACCTACATGATTATCTCCCATATCTCCTTCAATTTCTGCTCTTGGTACAAGAGCTGCAACTGAGTCAATAATGATGATATCTACAGCACCTGAGCGAACCATTGTCTCTGCAATTTCAAGAGCCTGCTCACCATTATCTGGCTGTGAGATATATAAATTGTCGATGTCTACTCCAATATTGTGCGCATATACAGGATCTAAAGCATGCTCTGCATCAATAAAGCCTGCGATGCCGCCGCGCTTTTGAACCTCTGCTACCATGTGAAGTGCAACAGTAGTTTTACCTGAAGATTCAGGTCCATATATTTCTACGATTCTTCCCTTTGGGATTCCTCCGATTCCAAGTGCAATATCAAGACTAAGTGAGCCTGTAGGAACAGCCTCAACATTCATTTTCTGAGAGCCCTCGCCGAGCTTCATAACTGAGCCCTTACCAAATTCCTTATCTATCTGGGCAAGTGCAGTGGCAAGTGCCTTCATTTTTTCTTCTCTTTCCATTCTTCCTCCGAATTAACGTTTTACGTAAAACGTTATTTTTGTTTGATTTTTTGATGATAAATATATTATAACAATATTTTTGCAAATTGCAAGTGCTTTTTTTCACGAATTAGAATATTTTTTATGATTTATAGCCATTTATAAATGACCCACGGGCGAAAACCCATTACCTTTAGGTGATGGGATGAAGCCCGCCTTGTCATAATGCCGTACAATGTACGATTGTGCGTATCCTTATACTGTTACCATATAAGGAATCCGACATCACCTCGACAAACTATTTTATATTCCCGCACCTGACATTTAGCATATTACAGGATTATTAGTTTATAAATTTAAACACATAAAAATCATACCATGAAAGCCAGTTCATATATTGCAAGATTCGCTCTACCAGCTGCTTTTGACTTCAAAATATCTAAAGCCCTGCACCTGCATAGGCTCATATTCTACGCCTTCAATTTCAATATAGCTCTGCCTGCCCAGCATAACAAGCATTTCGCTCATCTGATCTAAGGTTCCCTCTAAAACAAGAATAACAGAACCATCATAGGAATTTTTAACATACCCGGTAAGTCCAAGGCTTTCAGCAATAATATGCGCCTTATAACGAAGGCCGACTCCCTGAACTCTTCCTGTAAGAGTATATTTTCTACAAATAATTTCTCTTGCCATATAAACTCCGTAATAAATCTACCACGATTTTTTCGCACCTAGGTAATTATAGCATATACTTTAACTTATTTAAAGTATTTTATTATTTTTTTTGTTTTTCACTATTTTTGCTATCATCCATTACGTATAAACGGTTTATCACAACATTTACAAGAACTGATTATCTTTACCGAAAAAGTATACTCTACTTGTAAAGATAGAATTAATCCATACAAAAAAGCGGCAAGCCGAAGCCTGCCGCCTTAAATTTCATTTAATCAGTATTAAATCTCAAAAAGATCAGCTTTCTGCCTCTGCCTTTGATTCTTCAATAACTCTCTCCTGAACATCTGATGGAGCCGGATCAAAACGTATAAGCTTATACGAATAAGTTCCGATACCTACTGTAAGAGAACGAAGAGCTGTTGAATAGCCGTAAAGCTCTGAAAGAGGAACCTCTGCAATAATCTCCTGCTGCTTATTATGGAGCATGTTCATTCCCATAACTCTGCCGCGCTTCTTATTAAGATCGCCCATTACATCACCTGTAAAGCGCTCTGGAGCAATAACCTTAAGCTCTGCGATAGGCTCTAGGATAATGTCACCTGCCTTAATAACGCCTTCCTTAAAGCACATCTTAGTAGCTGTCTTGAAGGAATTTTCTGAAGAGTCAACCTCGTGGTAAGAACCACCAGTAAGTGTAGCCTTAAGTCCAACTACAGGATAGCCGGCAAGAGGACCTGCAAGAACAGATTCTGCAATTCCCTTTTCAACTGCTGGGAAGTAATTCTTAGGAACAGCACCGCCAAATACGCTCTCAGCAAATACATAAGGAACACTTGTATCACCAGATGGCTCAAAGTCGATGATTACATGACCATACTGACCATGTCCGCCCGACTGCTTCTTGAACTTATATTCGCTAGTAGCCTTTCTTCTAACTGTCTCACGGTATGAGAACTTAGGCTTATAAATATCGATATCGACCTTATAGCGCTCAAGGCACTTTTCAGCAAAAATGCTGATATGCTGATCTCCGATACCATAAATAAGCATCTGATGATTATCCTTATCATTTTCAGTACGGATAGTAAGATCTTCTTCCATAAGTCTTGAGATAGCATTCATTACCTTATCATCATCAGCTTTTACCTTTGCCTTATAAGCCTTGAATTCATATGGCTTTGTAAGCTCTGGCTTATTGTAGATAATAGGATTATCCTTTGTTGCAAGAGTATCAAAGGTCTTAGTATCAGAGAGCTTTCCGATTGCACCGATATCACCGGCATAAAGCTCACTTACCTCTATCTGCTCCTTACCTCTTAATACATAAAGTCTTGAGAGCTTTTCCTCAGACTCTGAATTTACATTATAAATGGTAGCATCATTCTTAAGTACACCAGAACATACCTTAATAAGTGAGAATCTACCAATGAAAGGATCAACTATGGTCTTAAATACCTTTGCTGTAAAAGGCTTATTAGCATCATAATCAGCATGGAACATTTCACTAGAATTCTTATTAACACCAGTGATTACCTTCTTATTAGGTGATGGGAAGTACTTAGTGATAGCCATAAGGAGCATTCTTGCGCCTTGAGCTGAAAGACCTGAGCCCATAAGAACAGGAACAAGTGAGCCATCAGAAACGCTAGCACTTAAGGCATTAGAAACCTCAACCGGAGTAAACTCCTCGCCCTCGAAGAACTTTTCCATAAGCTCTTCACTTGTCTCTGCAACAGCCTCCATGAGCTGCCCTCTATACTTTTCAGCATATTCCTTTGCATACTCAGGAATATCACCGTCTACATAATCAGAACCGTTAAATCTTCTACCGGCATTCTTAACAACGTTTACGAAGCCAACAAACTTACCATTTTCACGAATAGGAGCATGGAACGGAGCAATCTTATTTCCATAAAGCTCGGTAAGTCTTTCAATTACACCTCTAAAGCTCGCATCGTCATCATCCATATCTGTAACGAAGAACATTCTAGGAATATTATGCTTTTCACAATAATCCCAAGCCTTTCTCGTTCCAACTTCAACACCCTTCTTACCAGATATAACAATAACCGCTGCATCAGCTGCAGAAAGAGCTTCCTCTGCCTCACCAATAAAATCAAAATAACCTGGAGTATCTAAGAAATTGATCTTAGTATCTTCCCAGATAATCGGTACTACAGATGTCTGAACTGAAAAACCATGCTTAATTTCGACTTTATCAAAATCGCTGATTGTATTTCCTGCGTCAGTAACTCCCTGGCGTGTTGTCACTCCAGTTACAAAAGCACACGCTTC
Organism: uncultured Eubacteriales bacterium; assembly: GCA_900315015.1. GTDB lineage: Bacteria > Bacillota > Clostridia > Lachnospirales > Lachnospiraceae > UBA9722. Next base: position 30,007 of record OMXJ01000017.1, read on the forward strand.
AACAAGTGTAGTCTTACCACAACCACCGTGGCCTAAAACTGCGACATTGCGAAGCTTTTCATACTTGTAAATATCCATGTAGCCTCCTTTTATGGTGTAACCATTATTTTTTTTATTTCAATCTATGAATATTATACAATATTTATAACTAAAAGTCAAAATATTTGTGCATTTTCACAATATTTTTTTGACCCAAAATGGCAGAAAAAGTCAAAAAATGCCACCTTTAATGCAGTGCATAAAAGGTGACATAAAATTATAAATATAATAAGTATAATAGATTTATTTCAAACTTAATTATCTAATTTAATATTAGCAAAAAGACCACCAAGACTTGTGCCGATCTCGCCATCCGAATAGCTATGATCTCCTTCAAAATCATTACCATCTGAATTCTCTCCGTTACCAGAATCCTTGCTATTAGCCAGATCTCCTGCTAAAGGTCCCCCAGCACCTTCACTCTCATCGTTTGAAACAGCATCTAAATTCTTCATGGTAAGACTTATCTTATCATTATCGGTATTAAGAATCTTTACCTTTACTTCTTCCCCTTCCTTAAGAACAGCTCTTGGAGAATCAATTCTCTTATCACAAATCTGTGAAACATGAAGAAGTCCTGAAAGTCCATCAGGGAGAGAAACAAAAGCACCATATGGCATAATTGTCTCAACCTTACCGCTTACAATACTTCCAGGAATAATGCTTCTGATTCTTGCAGCCTTTTCATCTGCTGCCTTCTGTCTTAAAACATCCTTAGCTGAAAGTACAAGCTTTTCATTATCCTTATCTACAGTAATAACAATGACCTCAAGAGTCTTTCCTACATAGCCTGTAGTATCCTCAACATAAGAATCAGCAAGCTTTGAAGCAGGAATAAAAGCTCTTACATCCTTAAGATAAGCAACAACACCGGCCTTAGTAGCCTCTTGTACCTTTACAGAATAAACAGTCTTATTCTTCATTCCCTCTTTTAGCTCATCCCAGGAAAGCTTCTCAGTAGCCTCCTTACATGAGAGATAAATATTTCCGTATCTATCTTCACCAGTAACAACTGCAGTAATCTTATCGCCCTTTTTAACATCAGACTTAATAGAAAACTTAGGATCGTTTGAGAGCTGAGCTAAAGGAATGATACCCTCAGCATAGCTATAAAGATCGAGAGTAACCTCTTTTTCTGAAACACCGATTACAGTACCGGTAACAATATCACCCTCTTTAATTCTGTTAAGAGAGCCATTTAACATATCCTTAAAATCATCCATTGAAGGAATTGACTCTGCCTCTGCTGCAGCTCTTGCCTCATCAGCAGCTGCCTTTGTCTTTTCAAGAAGAGCCTTCTTTAAATCCTTATTTATCTTTGGCTGCATATTATTATCCTTTCCACCATATTTCTCATTTTTCTAAAGGCGCATATAATAAGCTTAATCTGCGCCATTACGCAGTTATTATTATAAAAAAAAGTGCCGCTTATGTCAAGTGGCACAGAATTTCAATTTACATATTATTCCAATTTTTTTTGAGTAAAAAAAAGATGTACCGGACAGGAATCGAACCTGCAACCTTTGGTTCCGTAGACCAACGCTCTATCCAATTGAGCTACCAGTACATAACTTTTAATTGCCGTAAAACTTCGTTTCACAACGTTAAGTATGATACTACTTTTTAAGCACTTTGTCAAGTACTTTTTAAAAGTTTTTCTACATTTTTCGAAAACTATTTACCTATTAGATTTAACGTGTAAATTACTACGTAACGCTTTTTACTTATTACATTTTACGTGTAAATTAATACGTAACGCTTTTTACTTAGTCCATTTACGTGTAAATTACTACGTAACACTTTTTACTTAGTCCATTTACGTGTAAATTACTAGATAACGATCTTTTCACTTATTATCATCTACATAAGAATAATACTCATGTACAAGGCTCTTATATCCGAGGCTTTTCATATCCTCGTATCTAAAGTCAAATCTTTTCTTGGTTCTTTTTCCTGTAGCTACGTATCTGATACAATCCTGGGCATAATTATCTATCACCTTTAGACTATCAGCAGTGCTTATTACAGAAAAGAACCAAAGACTCCAGGTAAGCTCATTATCTTCAGCTCCCTCTAAAAGCTTTTTATTGAACTTTTTAATGAAGGCTTTTGCCGCCTTTTTACCATCGATATTATTTTTATCGCTCCACCTTAAAAGAGACCTGCTTTTTCTATACATCTTTCCCTTTAGCTTTTCAACTGTCTTAGGCGCAATATCTACATTCTTTCCATCAAAACAAAAGCCTAAGAACACCCAGCCCTCGCTAGGCGCAAAAAAGCTCTCTTTATCAGGATTAATGGATAGACCTGCTTCTATAATAAAACTCCTTATCTCATCTGCTAAAGCCTTTACCTCATCTAGAGAATCTGCCATAACAAGAATATCGTCAGAATACCTGGCATAAACCACGCCTTTTTTCTCCATTCTTTTATCAAGCTCTGAAAGATAAAGATTTGCATAAAAGGATGCAACAGGCGTACCCGCCATTATTCCCTTTTCCTCTATTATGCGCTCATTTTCAGAAATAACATAATCTTCCTTAAGAAGGTCCTGCAAAAATTTATAAAGCTTTGCATCATCAGATAAAGTCTCCTTTAAAACAGGCAATAATCTATCAATATCAATGGAATTAAAATAATTATGAATATCAGCCTTATAAATATAACGAGGCTTTTCCCTGCTCTCCTTTACCATTTTCCTGACAGCATCCTTAGCTGTTATCTTTTGTCTAAAGGAATATAAATTAGATGAAAAAACATCATATTTTCTCAAAACAAGCCAGGTAAGCAGCTTTAGTACCATATTTTCAGAATAAGGATAAGTATATACAGTTCTTTTTTTGTCACTGCTAAGCTTACTGATCATTGACTTTCTAGGAAGAGGAAAATCTCCCTTATTTATCTTATCACAAACCAAAAGATACTTCTTATCATCTATGTATTTTTCAAGGTCTTTAACAAAGTTTTTAGAACCAACATTAGATTTCTTATAGGCAAGATACTCTCTCCAAACATCTTCCTGCGATAATTTATCTATAAGAGACATAAAACCTCCTTTCATGTACTACTGCTAAATATAAATATAATAATAAAGCACATTAATTTTAAAGCTTTTAACACTATATTAAACAACTACAGCATAGTAAAGCTTTTAACACTGCAATAAACGACTACAGCATAGTAAAGCTTTTAACACTGCAATAAACGACTACAGCATAGTAAAGCCCTAAAGCGCAACAAAAAGACCTAGCACCATAAAAGATGCCAGGTCTTACAATGGAAAAAATCATTAAAGAACAAGTAAATTACTTGTTTGCACCAGATCGTACTCATAAAAGCTGCTTGCGAAGCTATATTTATATCATCTTTATGAGCCTTACCCACCACAAGCGCAAAGCATTTTTCCATTGCTCTCGATAATTAAACGATTAAATTTTTCCGTCAAGTGCCAAATGTGTGCGGTGCTTGACATATTCTCTGGTATTCCACCAACCTTGATGATCATAATAGAATCGACAATAAGGCGTACCTTCAAACTTGCACTTATTTCTAAGCCAATTCGTATTATTGCGTTCTGAAAGAATTTCAACAACTAACACCGGCTTTGCACCATCATACAATAAGAACTGCTTTTCGTCATGATTGACAACAAGCTTGTACATTGGGTACTCTTCCTTGATAACAAACTCAAAATACTCCATAAAGGTGCCATTATAATTATACTGATTTTCATCAACAGGCATATTCTCCCCCCAAGAAAAGCCTGAAGTAACATCATCATCCACGTCCTCATTCGAATAACTATTGGCATTTACCTTAGCCTGAGCACCAAAGTTTCCACTATTAACTCTTTCATTCATAGCATTCTTTGCCATTCTAGCAGCGCCAGAAAGCAGAAGTTCTGCAGCTTTTTCAAGATTTACATTTCCACTAAAAAGACTTGAAAGTAATCCCATTTTCTATCCCCCTAAATCTTGGTTTAGCCAACATATAAGCCAGGGCTAAATCAACTAAGTAGCATTACTGCTTAAATAAATGATATTTACAGATTTTTTAAAAAATAGCTCAAATAAGATTTTAAAAATAGATATTAACCATTTTAAATCACATTGCTTTATAAAAAAATATGATCAAATAACCATTTACCATGTTTGATACTAGCACATATACATTCAAAAATCAACTAAATTTTATATATTGCATTGTAAGAAAAATATAAAGTTAATTCAAATAATAAACAAATGTATTTCAACCAAGAAATAACTAAACATAAAAAATTAACAAATAAACGAGATATAAGTATCAATAAAAAAGAAAAGGGATATGGCAGATGCCATATCCCAAAATTTATTTAGCTTTAATCAAAGACTGATAGCCATAAACTAAATAGAATTAGTTGTTGATGAGCTTATCCTCTTCCTTATTCCAGCTGTAAAGCTTTCTGATTTCAGCGCCCCACTTCTCTGATGGATGCTCTGCGCCTAACTTACGAAGCATGTTGAAGTGAACTCTGCCGCTTGCGCTGCTCATGTCGAGTAAGAAATCCTTTGCAAATGTACCATCCTGGATATCTGCAAGAACCTTCTTCATAGCCTTCTTTGTATCTTCTGTGATAATCTTAGGTCCTGTGATGTAATCACCATACTCAGCTGTGTTAGAAATTGAATAACGCATTCCAGCAAAGCCTGACTGATAGATAAGGTCTACGATGAGCTTCATCTCATGGATGCACTCAAAGTATGCGTTACGTGGATCATAACCAGCTTCGCAAAGAACCTCGAAACCTGTCTGCATAAGCTTGCAAACACCACCACAAAGAACTGCCTGCTCACCGAAAAGGTCTGTCTCTGTCTCTGTTCTGAAGGTTGTTGTAAGGATACCAGCTCTAGCTCCGCCGATACCAGCACCATAAGCAAGTGCTCTGTCAAGAGCCTTTCCTGTAGCATCCTGCTGAACAGCAACAAGCATAGGAACACCCTTACCGATCTGGTACTCTGATCTTACTGTATGACCTGGTGCCTTTGGTGCAATCATTGTTACATCAACGCCCTTTGGAGGAACGATAAGACCGTAATGAATGTTGAAACCATGAGCGAACATAAGCATATCGCCATCCTTGAGGTTTGGAGCAATATCCTTCTTGTATACTTCAGCCTGCTTCTCATCTGGGATAAGAACCATGATAACACTAGCCATCTTTGTAGCCTCTGCTACTGAATATACATCAAGTCCCTGAGCCTTTGCCTTCTCAGCTGACTTTGAACCCTCGTAAAGACCGACAACAACCTTAACTCCTGACTCCTTTAAGTTAAGAGCATGAGCATGTCCCTGGCTACCATAACCAATAATGGCAACTGTCTCGTCCTTAATTACATTTAAATCGCAATCCTGTGCATAGTAGATCTTTGCTGTTGCATTCTCTGAAAAATCTCTTGACATCTTAAATTCCTCCATTTTATTAAATGATGATTATATTATTAAAACTGCATTACAGTTTAATAAGCTATTTTTTTTAATCTACATCGATATATTCTGCTATGTCGCCTGAGCCTGAAAGTCCTCTCTTAAGACCTGTAACACCAGTACGAACAATTGTAAGAATTGTATAACCCTTAAGAAGATTAAGGAAAGCATTAAGCTTAGCCTGATTTCCTGTAAGTTCGATCATTAATGATTCAGTAGCTACATCAACTATCTTAGCTCTGAAGATATTAGCTACCGCGATAATCTGCTGACGCTGCTTTGCATCTGCCTTTACCTTAACAAGTAAAAGCTCTCTTGTAACAGAATTATCTGGTAAAAGCTCTGTAAGATCTGAAACATCTTCAAGCTTGAGAAGCTGCTTCTTGATCTGCTCCTGAATCTTGCTATCACCCTCAGTAACAACAGTCATTCTAGAATATCTAGGATTTTCTGTCTCACCTACTGTAAGTGAAATAATATTAAAAGCTCTTCTTGAGAAAAGTCCTGATACACGGCTAAGTACACCCGGATTATTTTCTACAAGAATTGAAAGAACCATTTTGCTCATAACACCCTCCATGATAAATTAGTATATCCTATACGCGATGATACTATGATACCACATCTCGCAAGATTGTCAACTAACAATTTTTATCAAAAATACATTACGATTTTATCCTGTTTTAAAACGCATATTTTGAGAGCATTTTTCCGCCTTAAAATTTATCTACTTTTTGATAAACATATTGATTTTAAGCCTTTCATCCATTACATAAATGGATCTTCTACAGTCTCTGGCTCTGGATAATCAACACCAAAGGTTTCAACTGTAACGCTCTGCATCTTTACATCCTCAAGTGGCTTATCTGAAGCATTTGTCTTTACTGTTGCATATTTATTGACAACATCCATTCCTTCTATAACCTTACCAAAAGCAGCATACTGTCCATCAAGATAAGGAGCAGCCTTATGCATGATAAAGAACTGTGAGCCTGCTGAATCAGGATGACCTGCTCTTGCCATTGAAAGAACACCTGGATCATGGCTTAAATCATTCTTAAAGCCATTAGCAGTGAACTCGCCCTTGATGCAGTATCCTGGTCCGCCTGTACCACGGCCTAGTGGATCTCCGCCCTGAAGCATAAAGCCTTCGATAATTCTATGGAAAATTACACCGTCATAAAATTTCTTATTAATAAGTGAAATGAAATTGTTTACTGTGTTAGGAGCAATCTCTGGATAAAGCTCCGCCTTGATTACACTGCCATCTACAAATGTGATGGTTACGATAGGATTCTGTGCCATATTTTTTCCTCGATTCAATTTATTTTATTAAAAAAAATAGGCTGGTATACAACACCAGCCTAAAGCTCATAGGCAGGTTTGAACTGCCGACCTACTGATTACGAATCAGTTGCGCTACCAGCTGCGCCATATGAGCAAACAAATACTTTATATGGCTGCTAGCCGCAGCCATATAAAGTTCATTTACAAATGGTGATTATACTATATTTCAAGCGATTTGTCAACAAAAATTAAACTTCTTCTCCAATCGCACGAGATTCCCACTTGATTGCTGCTTCGATATCACGGCCAACTCCTACGCCATGCTCATAGCAAAGTGCTGTCCAGTGACAAGCACGCTTATTGCCCTGCTCTGCAGCCTTCTTGAAATAAATGAAGGAATCATTCTGACTCTTTTCACAGCCCTCGCCGTTGAAAAGGCAAACTGCTGTATTGTACTGAGCACTGTGATAGCCCTTATTTGCAGCCATCATGAACCTCTGGAAAGCTCTAGACTTATTAATAGCGGTTCCGCGTCCTAAATACAGGCAAACACCAAGATTATTCATAGCCTCAATGCTTCCCTTTATAGAAGCCATCTTAAAACAGTTATAAGCCTCTTTGAAGCTCTGTTCGGTTCCTCTACCATAGTAGTGACAAATACCAAGTTCATTTAATGCATTAACATCGCCATTTTTTGACTTTTCTTTTAACTGATTGAATTTCGCATTTTCAAACTCGAATAGCTCATCATTCGAAGATAAATCCATAAGTAAGCCCTCCTTTGTCTAAACCTTATTCCCCATTCTTAACGCAATTAATACATTCCGTAAACAACCTGTATGTTTTAGACAAAAGATTACTGATAAAGAGGATACTTATCTGTAAGTCCCTTAACGATAGCCTTAGCTTCCTCTGCATTCTTCTCTGGATCATTGATTGCAAGATCAATAGCCTGTGCAATGAGTTCCATGTCAGCTGTGTTAAGTCCTCTTGTTGTAACAGCTGGAGTTCCGATACGAACACCACTAGTTACGAATGGCTTTTCAGGATCCTGTGGAATTGTATTCTTATTACATGTAATATTAACGCTATCAAGAACAGCCTCAGCAACCTTACCTGTAACATGCTTTGATCTAAGATCAACAAGCATAAGGTGATTATCTGTACCACCAGATACGATATCAAATCCATGTGACTGAAGTGCCTTGCAAAGTGCCTGAGCATTATCAATAATGCCCTTTGCATAAACCTTGAATGAAGGATCAAGTACTTCCTTGAAGCAAACAGCCTTAGCTGCAATAACATGCATTAAAGGTCCGCCCTGTACTCCTGGGAATACAGCTCTATTGAACTTATGCTCTGTAGCAAATTCTTCGCTTGAAAGGATAAGACCACCACGAGGTCCACGAAGTGTCTTATGAGTTGTTGTTGTAACAACATGAGCATAAGGAATTGGGCTCTCATGAAGACCAGCAGCTACTAAACCAGCAATATGAGCCATATCTACCATAAGATATGCACCAACCTCATCTGCGATTTCTCTGAACTTCTTGAAATCAATCTTTCTTGCATAAGCAGAAGCACCAGCAATAATAAGCTTTGGCTTGCACTCCTTAGCAATAGCAAGAACATTATCATAATCGATGAAACCTTCAGCATTTACACCGTAAGGTACGATATTGAAATATAAACCTGAGAAATTAACTGGTGAACCATGAGTAAGGTGTCCTCCATCAGAAAGATTCATACCCATTACTGTATCACCTGGCTGAAGAAGAGCTAACTGAACAGCCATATTTGCCTGAGCGCCTGAATGAGGCTGAACATTTGCATATGTGCAACCAAAAATCTGCTTAGCTCTCTCACGAGCAAGATCCTCAGCAACGTCAACAAACTGACATCCGCCATAATATCTATGTCCCGGGTAACCCTCAGCATACTTATTTGTAAGTGGGCTTCCCATAGCCGCCATAACTGCCTTTGTTACAATATTCTCAGATGCAATAAGCTCAAGATGACTCTGCTGTCTGTCCATTTCGTCCTGTATGCTCTTTGCAAGCTCAGGATCTTCTCTTAAAATCTCGTCAAAAGAAAACATTTTAATTCCCCTTATATAAATTATTTTTAGCCTATATCAAGGCTTTTTTACATTATAAATTATGCTTACTGGCCCGGATAACCGCCGTTATTTCCAAAGCCTCCGCCAAAACCGCCGTTAGGAGCACCGAAGCCTCCCTGTGCTGGAGCACCCTGGCCTGGCATTCCCATTCCTGGAGCACCGAAGCCTCCCTGAGGTGGCATTCCCATTCCTGGAGCGCCGAAGCCTCCCTGAGGTGGCATTCCCATTCCCGGAGCACCGTATCCTCCCTGAGGTGGCATTCCCATTCCTGGAGCGCCGAAGCCTCCCATTGGAGCACCGTATCCACTCTGCATTCCACCAAGGCCCATGCCCATACCTGCATTTCCGCCATAGTTTCCTGTAAGTGATCTAGTAGCATTTTTCTCAGCCTTATACTTCTCGAGCATATCATCATAAAGGTCAAGACCGAATGATGTATCAAGAGGTCTGCCTGGAAGAATCTTATAGGTACGAGCACCATCCTCACGGCGGTCTGCTCTATAGAATGAGATTCTCTTAGGTCTCTTAGCATAGATTTCGTTAGCAAACTGAAGTAAGTGAGTAACCATGAATACGGTCATACCATTTGCATAAAGAGCACCTGTAAGGTCTCTTGCAATAGCAGAACCTTCTTTTTCAGTTGTGGTAGCGAAAGACTCGTTAAGAAGTACGATTGATTTTCTTGTAATATTATCAATGATAAAGCTCATACGCTTTAATTCATCTTCAAGACGACCAGAGTTCATTGCTGCATCTTCACGTCTAGCAAAGTGAGTGAACATCTGCTCATATAAGCAGCATGAGAAATCTGTTGCTGCAACGAAGATACCGCAATCTGCCATAAGATGAGCAAGTCCTAAGCTTCTAAGGAAGGTAGACTTACCACCCTGGTTAGCACCAGTTACGATAAACATGCTGTTTGGAGTAGCTGGAATATCATTTGATACAGGCATCTTCTTTGTTCTAAGTGCAAGTGTTGGATCGTAAAGTCCAATAGCCTCGATCTTAGTTGGAAGTCCATCGATTCTATCAGGAGCTCCGCCGTAGCTTGAACCCTCTACTGGAGCTGTATCCTTGTCAATAGGATCTACTGATACGATATGAGGCATACATGTGATAAGTGATGAACTATCAAAGTTTGCTCCAAGTATGCAGCAGCCTGCAAGGAATGCAAGCTGATCACGAAGGTTGTGGAAGAAAGTAAGCTGCTCTTCTACGAAATCAGAATAGTGGTCAAGAATAGCCACTGCAACTGAATCCTTAAGCTTATCTACTTCATCAAGAACTACATCATCTCTCATCTTGGTTGTATCAGCTGAAGTCTTTGAGAAGAAGCTTGAATACCACTTTGATTCCTTCTGACGCTCCTTAGCTTCCTCCTGAGATAATGGTGAGAAAGCCTCAACCTTAAGATCAGAAAGCTTGCAGCCTGGTCCAAGACCAGATGAAATTGTATAAGAACCATTTGTATTATAGAACTCAAGGTTCTGAACTGCATAGTTAAGTCCTGAATCATAAACTTCGCTGTATTCATTGCTGAATCTATCAATAAAATCAGTAAAACCATTTCCTGCAGCAAATCTACTTCTGATATCAGAAAGACTCATTCTAAGAGTCGAGAGTCTGTTTGTCATCTCTTTAAGGTACTGCATTCTTGGTAAAATAGCGCCCTTTGAAGATGGATCTCCAGCATTCTTAGCAGCTTCTGAAAATCTATCAAGAGATTCACAAGCTCCCCTTGTCATGTCATAAAGAGAAAGTACTTCATTCTTGCAATCAAGTGCCTGAGCTACAACGCCCTGACGATAAAGCACTTCTGCTCTTGTCTTTAATGGTCTTACAAGAACATTCTTGAACTGTTCTTTAATAATTGGATCAGGTTCTGTCTGGCCAGCTCTTGTATCTGCAAATCCAAGGATGACCTCGATATTAAGATCGTTGATTACATCCTCCTGGCTCAAATAGCCCTTGCTATCATCTTTTTCTCTATCCTTAAATAATAAATATACGTGCATTTACATCACCTTTCTTTATCAAGAATTTGCTTTATTATTACGCTTTCTTGCGGGCCTTTAATCTCTCCATGAGCTCTGAAAGTGTCATGTGATATTTCTGAACAAGAGTCTTTGAGAAACCACTCGTTGCAGGCTCGTGTCTTACGATCTTAAATGTTCTGACATTTTCATCATGTGGATCAACCATAGCAGCAGCACTGACAATACTTCCATCTGGAAGACCTGAGCTCTCGATCTTTTCAGGCTCGATTCCCATTTCCTCAGTACCTGCAGCTGCAAGCTTGAATTTTACATTACCGTTAAGTGCAAGCTCTCTGATATGTGTAACATAGATACCCATACAGTTATTTGTGATGAAATGCTTAAGAGCATTAACACCCATTCTGTATGCATCGTATGTAGCCGCTGTTGTAAAAAGCTCGTTAAGGATAACAAAGTTTTCTCTGTTATTGGACTGCATGAGAGGAATAAGACGTGTAAGCTCTTCCTTCAGCTTACCAAGACCAGTTTCATCACTTTCATCCTTTGAGAAGTGTGTCATAATACCCTTGAAGCAAGGAACAACTGCTGTTGAAGCTGCAACCTTAAGACCCATTGTTGTAAAGTAAATGAGCTGGCCTACGCTTCTTGCAAAAGTTGTCTTACCACCCTGGTTAGGACCAGTTACGATAAGGAACTTTTCCTTTCCTGTATAGTAAAGATCATTTGCAATTACCTTTTTATCAAGAGGTAAATTCTTAAGTATAAGTGCTATATCGAGCATGTCATGTGCATCGAAAAGAACTGTATCGATTTCTTCATCTTCCTCTTCCTGAGCTGCAGGTGCGCTATTTTCGCCATCAGCATTTACGCCAGCTGCCTGAGCCTCACTGTATGGATTTGCACCAGCAGACTGAGCTGTGTAAGGATTTGAAAGATTTGCTGCATATGGATTCTGTAATCCATTAAAGCTATTCATTCCACCATATGGATTCTGAGCTGCCATATATGGATTTGCAAGATTTCCAAAGCCCGGCTTATTTCCAGCTGAATAAGGATTATTAAGGTTGTAAGGGCTTGAAGCATTATTCTTCTTCTCATTAGCGAACTGGCTGAACTGAGACTTTGAAGGATCATTCTTCTTTTCCTTAACTTCCTTAAGGTCTGTAAGATCTGGATATGTGAAATGATAACCCTTTTCTTCAAGCTTTTCAATGAACTTTGCATATGATACATATACCTGACATTCATCAGCAAGTGTGAAAATCCAATTTCTACGGATGTTGAGATACTTCTGGCAGATGTCATTGATCTGATTGAAGATATCTGGTGCTGTTCCGTATAAAAGCTCAATAGCCTGAGCCTCGAACTTTGATGGCATTATATCATTCTCGAAGATACTCTTCATTGGAACTGCCTCTGCAGTATCGACGTAAGTATCTGAAACGTCATTAATCTTAAGCTTGTTACCACTTACGTTGATGGTAATGTGCATTCTTTCAAGACGTGAAGAAATAGCCTCCGCATCAGCCTTAAATGAACTGAACGTAGGATCATTTACGATTGAAGCTATCTGCTTCTTAAGTTCATCAGCTGCAGGTAGTCCTGGCGCAACACTCCTTAAAGCATCATTTAAACCAAGTACCGCACACATATATGAGAAATTTGCATCATAGCTGTACTTAGCTGAAACAATGCCCTGTAGCTGAGGGTTATTTACCTGAAGAGTCTTTCCATTTGTCTCCTCATAGAGCCTATTATAACGAATAGACTTTCTGATAAGATCTGTAAAAGCTTCAAAAGCCTTTGTCATCTTTGGTGACTCAACCATCTTCATAGCTGACTGACGGTAAAGAAGCTCTTCCTTTGATTCTGCAAGCTGGTAGAAATATGGCTTGATATTAACTTCTTTGTTGGCATATTGGCCGATTGCATCTACGACCTGATTCATGTTGAGATCTTCGAAAAAGTCAGGTTCCGTTCTCTGACGATCTCTTTTTGGTCTTCCTTGATAGAAAATACTGTAATCCATTGGCTACCTCTGCTCCTAATAGATATAAATATAGTTTTTTTATTGTATTACATACTACATTATTGTAGCATAAAAGCTAGCAAAATGCAACCTTTTATAATAAAAAAAAGATAAAAAACCCCTTGCATTTGTCGAAATGCAAGGGGGTAAAAATCAAAATTATATGTTTTTTAATTAATTAACTATTACTGTACCTCGTATGGAAGTAATGCTAAGTTACGAGCACGCTTAACAGCTGTAGTAATTAATCTCTGATGTCTTGCGCAGCATCCTGTAACTCTTCTTGGAAGGATCTTACCTCTCTCTGAGATATACTTCTTAAGTGTAGCTACATCCTTGTAGTCGATAACTACAGTGCTCTTGTCTGAACAAAATGCGCAAACCTTCTTCTTACGACGAACAGGTTTTCTCTTGAAATCTGTTCTATCATCGTCCTTATTTCTGTTATTCTTGTTGAATGCCATGATATTCACTCCTTATCGATTCTGAAAAATAAAATGGAATATTACTTAATTAATTGAATGGAAGCTCATCAGTGAGTCCGCTTGCTGCATTCATAAAGCCATCTTCTGCGCCGCTAGGTATACTGCCAGTGTTTGATGTGCTGCCACCATTTGTGGAACCTGCCTGATAACCAGCTGATGCATTCTTGCTCTCTGCAAATTCAAGCTCATCTACGATGATCTGAACTGAATAATGCTTTACTCCATCCTTTTCGTAGTTGTCATTCTGGATTCTACCAACAACAACCATCTTTGTACCCTTCTTGCAGTACTTCTCTACAAAATCTGCCTGCTTATTGAAAGCTGTGCAGTTAAAGAAATCTGCCTCTGGCTCGCCATCTCTCTTGAAACGGCGATCAACTGCTAATGAAAATCTGGCAATATTTAAATTGCTAGCTGCAGTTCTGATTTCAGGGTCTCTAGTTAATCTTCCAATTAATATTACTTTGTTCATTCGGATACCTCCTTTGGGTTTTACCCTAATTAAGCATCACGTCTTACACACAAATATCTGAGTACGTTCTCGTTGATACGAAGCTTTCTGTCAAGCTCAGCTGGAACGTTTGATTCAGAATCGAAGCTAATGAATGTATAGAAGCCTTCTGACTCCTTATTGATATCATAAGCAAGCTTCTTCTTGCCCTGATCATCAACATTAGTGATTGATCCGCCGTACTTTACAATACGCTCCTTGATCTTCTCAACTACTGTTGCTCTAGCCTCATCTTCGATTTTTGCGCTTACAACTAATGCTAACTCATAATTATTCATCGTTGCCGCACCTCCTTTTGGTCTCTGCCTACAGTCTATCGCCGTAGGAAGGAATTACACATCACAATGAATCACTATACCATACAATTTATCAAAAATCAAGTACCTTTTTTATTTTTTTCATTTTGATATCTCAAAGATTTCATCTCATATATTTAATCACGGTCCGCCTAAAGCGCGTATCCTGCAAATACTGTCAGAATCGCCTTAGATTCATCATGTAAATATTTTCGGTTTCCTCTTCCATGAGTACATCATAAACATTAAATCAAAATTCTCTCTTAAAGAGCACATTCGGCAGATTCTTTAGTACTACTGCTGATTCCGGCTTAAGTGAAATTTTTAAGAGCCCTTCATTTATTTCATAGATCTTCATGTCTACGCCAAAGCCCTCTCTATCAGAATAAATCATCCTGACAAGCACTCCGTTATCCCTTATGCCTATCTGCCATACAGGTATCTCTACCTGCTGCTCATAATCGTTATTATTTATCATGACCACGAACTGATCTTCAAGATCGAATCTTCCATAGGCAACTATGCCTCTTACGCCGTAAATTATTTTAAAGGAGCCCCTCTTTAAAACATCATAGGCCTTATGGATTTTAATCATTTCCTCGTGGAATTTAATAAGCGACTTATTTTCACACCCCCAAGGATAGGTCCTTCTATTGTCTGGATCAGTCCAGCCGCATACTCCTGCTTCATCGCCGTAATATACTGTAGGTGCTCCTACCCAGGTAAACTGCATAATTACAGCCGAGCGCATCGTCGCTAAATTAATTCCATACTCAGCAGCCTTAGCACCCTTTGAAGCAATTCTTCCTGCCTGGCGGTTTGTCCTGGTCAGGAATCTTGAATGATCGTGATTTGAAAGTTCGTTCATTGCCACATAAAGAGACTGCGAGGAGAATTTAGCCATGTTATAATTCATGGTATCAATGAAAACACGCTCATTATTAAGCATATTTCCCTTGAATTCATCGCTGTGCTTTTCAACACCTGTAAGGAACCAGGTTATAGGCTCCATGAAGGCATCATAATTCATTACTGAATCCCATTCATCGCCTTTAAGCCAGCTCGCCGGATCACCGTAATGCTCAGCAAGAATAAGCGCATTAGGATTTGCCTTTCTTACATGCTTTCTGAATTCCTTCCAGAAATGGTGATTGAATTCTATGGAATGTCCAAGGTCTGCTGCTACATCCAGTCTCCAGCCATCACAGTTATATGGCGGTGACACCCATTTTTCAGCGATATGCATTATATAATTAAAAAGCTTTTCAGAGTCTTCATAATTCAGCTTTGGAAGCGTATCAACTCCCCACCAGCCTTCATAGCTCTTATTAGCCGGCCAGTCCTTTTCTTCAGCATTCTTAAATTTAAAATATGAATTATAAGGGCTCTCCTTAGTTCCATAAGCTCCAGGCTGAAAACCTTCAGCTCCCTCGTATATGCCCTCTCTATCAAGCCATTTATTAAACGAGCCGCAATGATTGAATACACCGTCAAGAATTACCTTCATGCCTCTTCTATGGATTTCAGCAGTAAGTCTTGCAAAGAATTCATTACTAGCCTCAAGATTTTCAATATCTGCAACTCTTTTTATGTATTTTTCAGCATGGCGATTATCTCTATCTCCATTAACAAGAGTATTTCCGCCATCATTCTTAATGAGGCCATAATGAGGATCTATATAATCATAATCCTCGGTATCATACTTGTGATTTGAAGGAGATACAAAAATCGGATTAAGATAAATGACCTCAACTCCGAGCTTTTGCAGGTAATCCAGCTTTTTCCAGACACCTTCAAGATCTCCGCCGTAAAAATTGCCAACATCAAGCGTTGTAGGGTAACTTGCCCAGTTATCAATATGATGTGTATAGCTGCCAACATAGTAATATTCATTATCTACAACATCATTGCTCTTGTCTCCATTGCAGAATCTGTCTACGAATATCTGGTAAAAAACAGCCCCCTTCGCCCAATCTGGCGTATAAAAATCAGGAATAAGACTAAAACAAATTCCATTTTTCTGATAGCTGTATCCCGAGCGGAAATAATAGACCTGCTGCTGACCGATCACTATCCTGAAATAATAATCAATCGTAGCATCTTCTACATGTACATCCGCGCAGTAATACTGAAAACGTCCTGCCTTAGTATCCTCCTCTACCTTCATTTCTACCTCAGTATCAGTACTAAGACATATATATGCTCCGTCTGCCCCGTTTAGAGCAGTTCTAAGCCTTATGTGGACATCACTGTCCGGTTTTATTAGCTCCGGCGTTCTAAAAGCCGGTGTTTCATCTGAAAACACTGATTCTGGTGAAAATATCATTGCATCTGACCCTCTTCTAAAAAAAGTAAATTATTCCGTAATATTTTAGCACAGGCACCCGATTTATTCAAGCCATAATTCATTTATTAATCTTAATTAGCCGCTTTTTCATCAGTTATTTCTTTGTTTTTTATAAATTTCGACTTAAAGAAAGTCTTTTTTAAAACTTTTATTAGGTAATTTGCACAATCAAAAAATTACCTTTAGCAAAAATAACGGAAAATCACGCTCAATTTTTTTAAAATTTATGCACACTTATCGAAAAAAGTATGCTAATATACGCATTGTAAACCCCAATACATTATAAATTCTGTTGCATCCCATACGCAACAGAATACCTTACTCCTTAATGATCAAGGCGGATCCCGTAAGTCTGCCTTGATTTTTTTTATTCATTTAAGAGTTATTCCCGAATACAAACTACTTTTAATATAAAAAGACCTATCCAAAAATCTCAGATAGGTCTTTATTTTTTGTTATTTACCAGTTCTGCAAACAAGCGTTCTCAAATTTTCTATCACTTAAATGCTCTGCAAGAAATCATTCTCGTAATTACTTTCATTCAAAAACCTGCGATCAGGCGTTCTCAGAATTATCAAAAAGTGCCTCGAATTCTTCTCTGGTAATTCTTTCTTTTTCAAGAAGAAGCTCTGCTGTCTTATCAAGAATATCCTTATACTCATTAAGGATTTTTTCTCCTCTTGCATAGCATTCATCAATTATACGCTTTACTTCAGAATCGATAGTAGCTGCTACCTCATCACTGTAAGACTTAGCGTGAGCAAGATCACGTCCAATGAATACTTCATCATCATCATTATCATAGCAGATTTCTCCGACCTTGTCTGAGAAACCATATTTTGTAACCATGGCTCTTGCAGCACGTGTAGCCTGTCTTATATCACCTGAAGCGCCAGTTGTAATATCATCAAAGATCATTGACTCAGCAATTCTGCCGCCAAGACTTACGGTAATTTCCTCAAGCATCTTGCCCTTTGTAATAAGCATATCATCCTTTTCAGGAAGAGGCATGGTATAACCGCCAGCGCCTTCACCTGTAGGAATAATAGAAACTGTATAAACAGGTCCAACATGTGGAAGAACATGGAATAAGATTGCATGTCCTGCTTCATGATAAGCTACAATCTTCTTTTCAAGGTCAGAAACCACACGGCTCTTCTTTTCTGTGCCAATACCGACTCTGATAAGAGACTTCTTAATATCCTCATCCTTAATGCTGCTTCTGCCTTCTCCAGCTGCCTTTATAGCTGCTTCGTTAAGAAGATTTGCAAGATCTGCGCCAGTAAAGCCTGCTGTAATTCTTGCTATATCATCAAGATTTACATCATCTGAGAGCATCTTATCCTTAGCATGAACCTTAAGAATTTCGGTTCTTCCCTTTACATCAGGTCTTCCAACAACAATCTTTCTATCAAAACGTCCCGGTCTTAAAATAGCAGGATCAAGAATATCTACACGGTTTGTAGCTGCAAGCACTACTATTCCTGAATTGTCTTCGAAACCATCCATTTCAACGAGGAGCTGATTGAGAGTCTGCTCTCTTTCATCATGGCCGCCGCCCATACCAGTACCACGTCTTCTTGCTACAGCATCAATTTCATCAATAAAAACTACACAAGGCTTATGGAGCTTTGCATCATTAAAGAGATCTCTAACTCTTGAAGCGCCGACACCAACGAACATTTCTACAAAATCTGAGCCAGAAATTGTAAAGAAGGTAACTCCTGCTTCACCAGCTACAGCCTTTGCAAGAAGAGTCTTACCTGTACCAGGCACACCCTCTAAAAGGATTCCCTTAGGAATCTTAGCTCCAACTGCAATGTACTTTTTAGGATCCTTTAAGAAATCTACTATTTCCGCAAGCTCAGCCTTTTCTTCTTCAAGACCGGCTACATTTGCAAAGCTGATATTATTATCATCCTTTTCGACCATTCTTGCATGGCTCTTATTAAAATTAGCAAGTCTTGAATTCGCTCCGCCGCCTCCGCTAAGTCCGTTTAACATTCCCGAAATCAGGAAGAAGCACATCATCATAACTACAAGGCAGAATATGTAAGGCAAAATCTTTTCAAACAAGCTTTCCTTTTGAGCCTCGTGGATATGAAGAGTTATATTCTCGTCAAATTCACTTTTATTAATACTATCAGTTACATCATTTACATTTGTGGTAAAGAACTGCTTAGTCTTGCCATTATTTAAAGAAACAATTACCCTTCCAGTTCTCTCTCCTTTGCTAGGATAAATCTCTACAGAGGTAACTATACCCTCTTTCAGGTCATGATTAAAGCTTACCACACTATAATCAGCCACCTTAGGCGTTGCAATCATTTCAATTACATAAAGAATAATCATAATAAATGCAAAAATAAATAAATACCTAAAAAGCAGATTTGCCGCGCCAGGCGTCTTTTTCTTATTTTCCAATTCTTTTTTCCTCCAGATATAGATTTATTTCATTACTCATCAATGAAATCTATTACACCGATATAAGGAAGGTTACGATATCTCTGAGCATAATCGAGCCCATAGCCTACAACGAACTTATCAGGTATCTTAAAGCCCTCATAGTCTACCTTAACATCAACCTTTCTTCTTTCCGGCTTATCAAGAAGCGTACATAGCTTTATGCTATTGGGCTTTCTTTCTTCAAACATCTTAAGTAAATACGAGAGAGTATTTCCCGAATCTATGATATCCTCAACTACAAGTATATCATCGCCCTTTATTGGCTCATCCAGATCCTTGACTATTTTAACAGTACCAGTTGATTCAGTACCATCCTGATAGCTGGAAACAGACATGAAATCAAGCTTTACAGGAACTGTAACATGCTTAGCAAGCTCAGTCATAAAAAATACAGAGCCTTTTAAAATTCCGATAAGCTTAAGACATTTACAGCCCTTATAGTCCTTATTAATCTCTTCGGCCATCTCTCTTATTCTCTTATTAACTTCCTCTTCCGAAATCAGAACACTCACCTTTTCCATATTTTCATCCTTTCTGCATATACTTTTCAAACGGTGACTTACAAACAAATAAGTCCGTAGGTCAAATCAGCATTATCCATTACGCCAATTGCACACTAACCACAAGAACCCTCTTGGTATTCTCGTCAATCCTCATAGAAACAGAATCGCGGATACCGACAGCCCACATAACAAGGCTATCATTTGAAAGAGTCACAACTCTTTCTCTAAAAGGCAGCGGGATCTTAGCATCAATCAAAGCATTTCGAAGCGGCTTCCTATGCCCCGCTTCATCTATGATAAGATAATCTCCCTGTCTTCTGGTTCTTAAACACATACCGCCACTTATTTTATCATAATCAAATGATTTAGTATAGATGTTTTTTGAAATTTCTGAATTTTCATCAAAATTTTCAAGCTTAAAGCTTATAGACTTAACAAAACCGCCCTGTACATAGATACCATATCTTTCAAGCTCAAAATTCACCTCGGCCGGAAATTCCTTTGAATCCACCTCAAGACGCGGTATTTCTATGTCAGAAAGCAAAACACCGTCATCGCCATTAAAATTTAAAAGGTCTAGAAGAAGTCTCTCAGTATCCTTTTCTTCTACCTTTTCAGAGGTTCTTACAAGATAAAGATTCTTCCCGTAATTTTTTATTGCCGTAACGCTATACGGAAGATTTATAAATTCCGTACCTCCATTTGAATCATACACCATTTCAAGCACTGCCTCAACGTGGCTTCTTGAAATATCCCTGGCAGCCCCCGAAGCGGTAATAAGCGCTTTTTTTATAACTCCTGCAATAACTGCCGGATCTTCATTCATAATGGCATCTATATAAATTGTAACGCAGCTTAATATGAACTGATGCCTGAAGCCCTCGGTTTTAATATTTGTCGACCTTCTAAAGCTTTTATTTACTGCCCTTTCATAGAAAGAGTAAATAAGCCCTGCATCCTGAGACATTTCATACAAATGCTCTACGGCTCTTTGATTAATTTTTTCTGCCATAGGGATTATCTGATTTCTGATGAGATTTCTTGAAAAATCATCAGAGTAATTGGTTGCATCAATTCTATAATCCACATGGACCAGCTTTAAATATTCTTCAATTTCTTCTCTTGTAAGGCAAAGAAGAGGTCTTAGGATATTTCCTGATACCGGACCCATTCCGGTAAGTCCCTTTACGCCGGTGCCTCTAAAGCTTCTAAAGAGCACAGTCTCCGCAGCATCATTCTTATTATGCGCTACTGCAACGAAAACCTTATTAGAACTAAAAAGGCCATTTCCCTCTACCCTCTCAAGGTCTTTTCCGATTTCCTTACACCTCTCATTAAAAATGCGATATCTTTCATTTCTGCCGGTTTCTTCTTCGGATAGACCAAGCTTCTTTGAAAGCTCCGGAATATTTACATGGTAAGCACTGAAATTGATATTTCTTCTGTCACAATAATCTGCAACAAAGCTTTCATCAAGACCAGCCTCTTCTCCTCTTATGCCATGATTTACATGACACACATAAAGCTTTATGTCCATTTCCTTTGAAAGCCTTATGAGCATATGCAGCATACACATTGAATCCGGGCCTCCAGATATGCCCAGCACTATATGCATTCCATTTTGGATAATCGAATTATCCTCTATATATTTTTTTACCTTCAAATACGCGTCCATAAATGCGTCCTTTTATTTTACTATCTTATTAAAATAAAAAAAGCTGTCACAAAAATGTGACAGCATCCCTATTCGTAGCGGAGGGGGGATTCGAACCCTCGACACTGCGGGTATGAACCGCATGCTCTAGCCAACTGAGCTACTCCGCCAAGCAACGAAATGGATTATAGCACATCATTTTGGTTATGTCAAGTACTTTTTTAAACTTTTTTATTTTTTTTCTTCAAGTACTATCTCATTAGGATAAACAAGACCAAAATTGTCTCTTGCCTGCTGCTCAATATACTCTTCAGACTTGCGATAAATAGCCTGGTCGTCAAGATACGCCGACTCTGCTTTTTCTTTTTCTATCTGATTTTCAATTTTAGCAAGCACTGCCTTACGTTCTTTTAACTGAGCGCTCTTTTCTTGACTGAGACGAATAAAGCATATACATATCATAAAAACAATAAATCCAATAACCAAATATCCTAGCGCAAAACTGCGCTTTGCTGGTTTATTTACTGTCCTTTCTGCTCTCATAGCTTAGCCTCCAGATCTCAAAAACAGCAACATTTTATACAACTGCCAAAAATAATAATCAAAAACCATCAGACTTCCTTATACATGTCTGCAACATCCGCCTTCTTTTCGCTTTCAGATATTTTAAGGATTTCTATTTTGAGGTTCTTACTTCCAAAACCAACCTCTACGATATCTCCGACCTTTACATCCGTAGATGCCTTTGCCTGCTTATCATTTACCTTAACTCTGCCTGCGTCACAGGCCTCATTTGCAACGGTACGTCTCTTAATAATTCTTGATACCTTTAAAAATTTATCTAATCTCATAATAATCTAATATAAATAACTGAAAAAATTTTCTAAATTTTAAACTCTGAAAAAAATACTGCTTCAGTGCTTGGCACTGAAGCAGTGCGACGCTTAATTTCGTCAAATCATTTTCTTGAATTGAAAGAATTACTTCTTCTTCTTGCTCTTCTTTGATGGAGCAACATTAACAGCATCCTTTAAGCCCTTACCAGCCTTGAACTTTGGAGCCTTTGATGCAGGAATTGTAATCTCCTTCTTTGTCTGTGGGTTGCGGCCCTTACGCTCTGCTCTCTCTACAGTCTCGAATGTTCCGAAGCCAACGAGCTGAACCTTCTCGCCCTTCTTTAACTCGTCTGTAACTACATCGATGAAAGCCTTAAGAACAGCTTCAACCTGCTTCTTAGTAAGCTTTGCCTCACTAGCCTGAGCTGCAAGTGCATCTACTAATTCTGCCTTGTTCATTGATTGATCCTCCTCTTGGATTTTTATTTTTAGACGCCCCTCAATCATTAATCAATAGTGGAGTTCGTCTTACTTACTACTTCATTATATACCATTTATGCGATTTGTCAAGGATTTTCGTTAAAAAAAGCCCCATTTTTTCAATATTTTTTCAAATTTTTTTATTCATTTCGTGGCTTTTTTCAGACTGAATATCTATCACTCTTTTCAATGACGATTTTCACCTTGCCATCATCCCCTACATATGTTGAATTTGCACGGATTGTGCCCCTGCTTTCAACTATGCAGTTCTCGATATAGGTATTGTCTCCGATATGAACATCATTGAGAATAATTGAGTTCTTTATTGTACAATTATTTCCAATATATACCTTCTTAAATACAACCGAATTTTCTACAGTACCATTTACAATACATCCACTTGCAACAAGTGAATTTCTTACATTGGCACCAGGATTGTACTTAGCTGGAGGATTATCATCAACCTTAGTATAAACATCAGGATACTGCTTGAAGAAATAATCTCTTATGTCCTTCTTGAGGAAATCCATATTTGTCTTATAATAAGATTCTACACTTGCAATATTGCTCCAATATTCATTTATTTCATATGAATATATCTTCTTAACGTCCTTTTGACGTACAATAATATCATTTACAAAATCAAAGCGTTCCTCTGCCTCAGCCTGCTCGATGAGCTCGATAAGGTGACGGCGTCTGATTACGTAAATACCAGTAGAAATAAGATTTGACTTTGCAACTAATGGCTTTTCATCAAAGCTTACGATTCTATTGTTTGCATCTGTTCCAACTACACCAAAACGTCCAAGATCCTCTTCTGGTCCAAGGCGCTTTGTTACGACTGTAATATCAGCCTTCTTTTCAATATGATACTCGAGTACCTTATTGTAATCCATCTTGTAAACACCATCACCAGATGCAATTACTACATATGGTTCATGGCTGTCGCGAAGGAAGCCGATATTCTGATAAATGGAATCTGCTGTTCCACGATACCAGAAGCCGTTGTCTGCTGTGATAGTAGGTGTAAACAGGTAGAGTCCTCCCTGCTTACGTCCGAAATCCCACCATTTTGATGATGAGAGATGAAGATTAAGTGATCTGGAATTATACTGAGTAAATACAGCAACCTTCTGTACATTTGAATTTGACATATTTGAGAGCGAAAAGTCAATACTTCTATAGCTTCCTGCCAAAGGCATAGCTGCAATTGCTCTCTTATTAGAAAGTTCACGCATGCGGTTTGAATTTCCGCCTGCAAGTATGATACCTATAGCTCTCATGATAAGTCACCTGCCTTTATAATTGATTCTCCTGACTTCAGAAGTCCATCCGGATAATCTGCAGCATCAGTTTCGCCAATAATTGCTGTATTCTTGCCGACCTTAACATCATCAGGAACAACAGTATTCTCACCGATTGTAACAAGACCATCTGTATAGATCTTAGGGAATCTTGTATTAACTGCTTCCTCACCAACGCCAAGCTCAACATTATTTCCGATAACGGTATTTTCAGCAATAATAGCCTTCTCAAGCTTACAGCCGGCTCCGATTATAGTACCCTTCATGATAATTGAATCACGTACTACGCTGCCTTCTCCGATTGTAACACCTGCACCGATTACTGAATTATAGACCTTACCATAAATCTCGGTACCTTCGCCGATAATGCAACGGTCAACCGAAGCATTCTCTGATAAATACTGTGGTGGAATAACATCAGCCTTTGTATAGATTTTCCAGAACTCCTCATAAAGGTTGAAATCCGGAACAATATCAATAAGCTCCATATTTGACTGCCAATATGATGTAAGAGTACCTACATCGCGCCAATATCCATTGAACTCGTAGGCAAAGATCCTATTTCCATTATTATGGCAATATGGAATTACATGCTTACCAAAGTCGCAGCCCGGCTGATCCTTAAGAGTAATGAGCGCATCCTTTAATATCTTCCAGTTGAAGATATAAATACCCATTGAAGCAAGATTGCTACGTGGATGCTCTGGCTTTTCTTCGAATTCTGTAATTCTTCTTTCGTCATCTGTAATAACGATACCGAATCTGCTTGCCTCCTCCATAGGAACCGGGAAAGTTGCAAGGGTAACATCTGCATTATGAGCCTTATGGAAATCAAGCATAACCTCATAATCCATCTTATAAATATGGTCACCACCGAGAATAATTACATATTCCGGATTATAATATTCCATATATTTAAGATTCTGATAAATGGCATTTGCCGTACCAGAATACCATTCCGCATTTCCGCTCTTTTCATATGGTGGAAGAACTGAAACTCCACCTACGTTTCTGTCTAAATCCCAAGGAATACCAATACCGATATGAGTATTGAGCCTAAGTGGCTGATACTGTGTAAGTACACCTACTGTATCAATTCCAGAGTTAATGCAGTTGCTGAGTGGGAAATCAATGATTCTATATTTTCCACCAAATGCAACGGCTGGTTTTGCTATGCCCGATGTAAGAACACCAAGTCTTGAGCCCTGCCCACCAGCAAGAAGCATTGCTATCATTTCCTTCTTAATCACACTTATCACCTCTGATAATTATTTTTTTTCAAGGTATTACTTATGCGAGATTTACATCGCATATATTATTATATCACACTTTTTTCGATTTGTGAACATTTTTTACAAAAAAATTTAACTTTTTTTGCGTTTTTTGTTCAGTTTTTTATCGGAATGAAAATAATTTTGGGGTTTATTTTTCATAAAAGATGTTGTATAATAGGAATTTGTGAAGCGGCTAAGTTCACTTCAGGAAAATGTTACATTCTCACATTTTTTTTTAAATATTATAACAATTTCCTTAAGTAAAACTTTTACTCTTTCTTCCTATAATATTGCGTGAACTACCCACCGCCTAAAGGCAGTGGCCCCCCGTTAAATTGTTCACCAGACTGAGGCAGAAGAAATTCTGCCTACGATATTTAGGTTATGACACCTTTGGTTGACGCACCAGACCATTGCTCTGTCGTATAACTTTAAG
>OMXJ01000027.1 GCA_900315015.1 uncultured Eubacteriales bacterium
GTACATATGACCTCCTATATTTAGTGCAATGCTTGCACTAAATATTATACCACATCCGAAACTGAAAAGCAAGAAAAAATCCCAATTTCTTGGGATTTTTGGGATTATTTTGGATCAATTTTAGTTTTAGTGCAAATCAAGTGCAAAGTTCACAGTTATAAATGCTCTTTTTTATGACTATAATTCTTCAAGTATCTTTTTTAAAGTTTCGGGCATTTATTAGTAAAATTTCCATCTACTAAGTAAAAATCCTGGTATTACAACTATTATAAAGAAAGCCCAGCTTATAAGAGTGAAGGTTTTGATAAAGGCTTTTCCTTTACCAGGATATTCTCGTACATATATTCTATAGTTTATTACTGAAGCTAGAGATCCGATGAGTGATACAAGACCTGCTGTATCGGCTCCGTAAATCAGTGCTGAAAAATTCTCTGTAAATGGGTAGAGCACTATGGTTGATGGTACATTTGAAATCAGCTGACTTAGTGCTATCGACCACCAATATTCATTATTACTTACTGTGCTTTTTAGGAATTCAGCAATTTTAGCATTTGCAGCTATGGATGATGAAAATATGAAAAAACATAGGAAGGTGAGGATCAGAACATAGTCTACCTTTTTAAATATACTTCTATCAGTGAAGAGAATACCAGCCATTACAATAAGTATGGCATATGGCCAGTAGGTGGTTCTTGTAATTATGACAAGAAGAACAACCAGGAATAAGGCAATATACGAAGCTTTTTTCTTAAGGCTACTCGCTTCCCCGCCTTTATTCTTCTCACTGCAATCTATTTTTTCTTTAAGGTTCTTTCTATATAATACCAAAACAAAAATTATTAGTAATACTGCTGAAGATGCGCAGAGCGGCAGCATATGCAGTGAAAAATGCCATACACTTACATCAATCTGTCCATAAAGGAATAGATTTTGAGGGCTGCCAAAGGGTGTAAGAAGCGAGCCTCTAATAGCTGCTATATTCTCCATGGATATGACTGGAAGTATATATTCCTCTTTATTTCCCTGTTTGAATAAAAGTATGGTAAGCGGTACTATAATGATGAGCGATACATCATTTGTAACAAACATGGATGTAAAGAATACTCCAAATATCAAAAATAGTGATAGCTTAGGCATTGTATTAAATCTTGAGGCAAGTTTAACTATAGGATCTAATACATTTTCGCGTTTGAAGCCCTCTAATACCAGGAGCATCATAAATAATACTCCCAAAGTGCGCCAGTCAAGGTTTTTAAATAATTCGGCCGACGGTGGAGTTATAAATAGAGAAATGATTGCTGCAATAAGTGAGATTGAAAGCATCATTTCTTTTTTTATTATGTTGATTATGGTTTTCAAGAAAATCCTCCCTTTGAAGTTAACATCATTTCGAAAAATTCTTAATGATGATAGCATTAAGGAGCTATAAAGTCAATTGTTTTTTTGGTTTACTTTATCGGGGATTTGGGATAAAATAGTAATGGATTATCTATAATTTGGATTTAGTTTAAAATTATGATTAATTAACCATATCGGGTTTTTAGTACAATGTAGTGATTAATTATTCTTTATATGAGTTTTAGGAGTTTTATAAGGCGTATGGATGCAGTGAATTTGTATCAGTTATCGAATATTTATGTTCTGAAAAATGATAAAAACTATTCGCTAAAGCTTAAAAGGTTCTATCAGGAGATTTCTTCTACTAAGGGAAATAACTCTGTTAAGGAAAATGAGCTGGATACTATATATAGTTTTGTAAATGAGATATTAGACATTGATGATAATATCTCTGTTTTGGATGACTTTTTTTGCGGCTTTTCGATTCCTCATATTTCAAAGGAATTTGATCTGTTAAAGCTTTATAAGAGCAAGTGCGTGATTAATATTGAGCTAAAAAGCCAGCTTATCGATAAGCAGGATATTGAAAAGCAGCTTCTTGAGAATAGATTTTATTTATCACATTTAAAGTTAAAAATTTACAATTTTACCTATATAATGCAAAGTAGCGGCAAGGGACTTGTTTTCAGATTGTCTGAAAATGGGCTTGAAGAGAGCTCTATTACTGATATATATGATATTCTCTGTCAAAAGGGGAAGACTATTAATAGAAATATCGAGGAGCTTTTTTCGGTAGAAAAATTTTTGATCTCGCCTTTTAATGATACTGAGGAATTCTGGAGCGGGCATTATTTTCTCACAGATCATCAGAGGAGTATAAAAGAAGAGTTCTATACTGATATTCTTTATGACAGATTTGTTTATGGCTTATCAGGGGAAGCTGGTACGGGAAAATCGCTTCTTATTTATGACCTTGCGAGGGAAATCTGTAAGAGGTCAAAGGTCTGTATTATTCACTGCGGTTATCTTAACAGAGGGCATAAAAAGCTTAATACTAAATCTGAAAACCTTGATATTATAGATGATCAGTTCAGTAAGGGCGCGCTTTCTTCTTATGATTATATATTTATAGATGAGGCTCACAGGCTCTCAAAATGTAAGTTTAATGCCCTGATTGATGTTTACAGAAAAAAGCAGATTCCTATGATTTTTGCCTATGATTATTTTCAGGTGCTTACTAAACGGGAGATTAAGGAGAATATTCCGTTAGAGCTTGAAAAACTTGGTTCGGATTTTAAACTTTTTAAACTCAGGAACACCATTAGAATCAATGATGATATACTTTATTTCATTAATAAGGTGTTCAATATTAAGACTCAGTTCCCTAAGTCTAAAGATGTAAGCTTTGAGAATATTGATGTTATTTATGTTGATAGCTATGAAGAGGCTTATTCTGTGCTTGAATATTATAAAAAGAAGAAGTATATGCCGATTTCATATTCAGGCACTGACACTGACGGATATGAGATTACAAGCCGTTTTAAGATGTACAGCAATACTCATCATGTTTTGGGACAGGATTTTGATAACATTATAGTTTTTTTGGATAACAGTTTTCACTATAGCTCAGGAGGGCTTGAGGCCAATGAACAGCCATCATCGGATTATCTGCTTTTGAACATGCTCTATGAGAATATGAGCCGAGCAGTTGATAGGCTTGCAATTCTGATTATCGCAAATAAGAGACTTTATAATAAGCTTATGGAAATAAAGCTAAAGTTATAAAAAATAAGAATTGTTTTTGATATAATAATTGCAAAAAATAGGGTAATTATTAATATTTTTTGTGGAAATATGACAAAAGTAATAAAAACTATTGAAAATGTATCAATAATATGATAATATCTTAAATGTTTAACAATCTATGCAAAAAAGAAAGGTATATTATTATGAAAAAGAAGTTTTTAAGTGTTATGTTATGTGCAGTTACAGTAGCTGCACTTACTACAGGGTGCGGTGCAAAGAAGGAAGAAGCTACTACAGCAGCTGCAGAAGCTACAACAGTTGCAACAGAAGCTACTACAGAAGCTTCAAATGATGCTGATGCAGAGGCTACTACAGAAGCAACAACTGAGGCGGTGGCTGAAGCAACAACAGAAGCAACAACAGAGGCGGTTGCTGAAGCAACTACAGAGGCGGTGGCAGAAGCAACATCAGAGGCGGTGGTTGAAGTAATTGCTTACGAGGATGCAGCAAAAAAGGCTGAAGAGCTTATCAAGAATTGTATGAAAAGCGATGAGTATTTCGAAGGCAAAATGGTGATGGATATCAATATGTCGATGACAATGGATATGCCTAGTGAAGATGGTACAACTAGCTCGCCATATACATTAGATATGGCAGTTAAGGCTGATATGGATGTTACTTCATGTCCTGATGCAAATCATACTAAGGGAACTATGTACATGAACATGCTAGGAATGGAACAGAATACTTTTACTGAAACCTATAACGATTATGTAGAGAATAAGTTATATAGTTATTCTGAGTATGATGGTTCTGGAACATGGTCTGTTTCAGATGCTGAACCAAAACAGAATGTTGATTATGGACAGCAGATTTCAGATAATCTTGATCTTTCTACAGCAACAGTAGAGACAAATGCCGATGGTGATTATGTTGTTACAGCAAATCTTAATATGGATAGCCAGGATTCTAGTATTTCACAATTTACTTCTTTAGTAGGTGATAAGGCTAGTGACCTTAAGGCTGTATATACAATTGGCAGTGATGGTGTAATTAAGAATATCGATGTTAATATGCCATCAAATATTTCATATAATGATCCAACTACCGGTGCTGATGTAAATATTGCTAATTTTTCTATAGATGTTATTTATACAAGCTTTGATGAGAGCATTACTGTTACAGTTCCTGATGATGTAAAGGCTAGTGCAACTGCGACAGAGATTGATGAATAATTTAAATCAAATTTATATTAGTTGAAGACCATACCTGTGTATGCGGGTATGGTCTTTTTTTAGGAAAAAATACCTTGATTTTAAGTTGTAGAAATGCGTATTTTATGGTATTATATTTAAATCAGGCTATGCTCTGAATTTAAAATTTATGGAAAATAGAGGTGGACCTATGATAGACTTAAAAGAAGCTATTTTTGAGGACATTGAGCATAAGTGCTTTAGAATAGTTTTTGTAAGACATGGTGAGCCGGATTACGATGCTGACTGTCTTACTAAAATAGGAAATGAACAGGCGAAGGCTGCAGCAATTAGAGTTAAAGATGAAGGGATTTCAGAAATCTATTCTTCTCCAAATGGTAGAGCAAGGGAAACTGCTGCCTATACAGCAAAGCTTTTGAATCTTCCGATTACTATTCTAGATTACATGCATGAAATTTCCTGGGGAGGCGAAAATATAAGTGATTGCGGACACCCTTGGACTCTTGCTGAAAAACTCATTGATGATGAAAATTTTGATTTTTATAAGGATGACTGGAAGAAGCATCCTTTCTTTGAGAAAAATGTAGCGCTTGATTATTATAATATGATTTCAAAGAATATTGATGAGTTATTGTTAAAATATGGATATAAGCATGAAGGAAGAAGATACCTTTGTGATACAAATGAGGGAAAGACTATAGCATTATTTAGCCATGGCGGCTCGGGAGCTTCAGCACTTTCTAATATTTTATCACTTCCTTTCCCTTATTTTTGCACAGTTCTTCCTTATGATTTTACTTCTATTACCATAGTAAATTTCCCTGTATATAAGGGAGCTTATGTACATCCAAGACTTGAGCTATTCAATGATGCAAGGCATATCAGGGATATTTCCAGTGGGCTTGTAATTCAAAAGGAAGTCGATAAGAAGTAGGACTAACTGTTAAGTAACCAAAAACATAGAAATGTATAGTCAAGCATACTTTTAGTTAGGAAAGCGAGGACCATAATGGACGAGCGTTTAAAAAAGCAGATGGATTTTGCACTTGAGATTGATAAAGAGAAGAATATATTCAGGCAGACTCATTTATCCGGGTATGGCAGAAATGAAAATGATGCTGAGCATGCCTGGCATATGTCCATAATGGCTTATCTTCTGAAGGAATATGCCAATGAAGAGGTCGATATTGCAAGAGTAATGATAATGTGTCTGATTCATGACATTGTAGAAATTGATGCAGGAGATACCTACGCCTATGATGAAGAGGGCTTAAAGACTCAAAAAGCAAGAGAGGATGCGGCAAAAGAGAGAATTTTTTCTCTCCTTCCAGCTGATCAAAAGGAGGAATTAATAGCTATTTTTGATGAGTTTGAAGCGTGTGAGACTCCTGAATCAAAATTTGCTCATTCTATGGATAATATTCAGCCTCTTATGCTTAATAACAGCAATAACGGAGCTGACTGGAAGGCTCACGGAGTTGATGCTAAAACAGTTTACGGAAGACACATTAAAACTAAGCTTGGATCTGAAAAGCTCTACGAGCTTGCTGATGAGATTCTAAAAGAAAATATAAAAAAGGGGAATCTTAATGGGAGCTAAATTTAAGGTCAAAAAGAGAATTGATGAGATGGTTTCTGATGAGGTCATGGAGATTCTTGATAATGCTTCTGTAGAGGAGCTTGGCCGCTCTGAAAAGGGCATTAAGACAAAGCCTCTTATGGATGCAGGTCTAAATACCGTAGCTTCTATCATTAATTCTGATATTACAAGGCTTCGCAGAGTAGATGGCCTTGGTGAAGAGGCAGCTAGAAAGGTAAAGAAAATAGCCAATGACTATATGATCGATGCAAAAAAGCAGGTGAAAATAAGGCTTTCAGCTGATAATAAGAGTGAGGCGGCTAGTAATTTGATAGTTGCAGTCACTGAATATATCTCTGGCAAAGAGGTTTCAGATGAGGAGGCATGGTCTTTATTTTCTGCCGATCCTATTTCTTACTATACAAGCATTGAAAAAATTGCTCCTGGTGTTCTAGGTAATGATGATACTAAGTATGGACTTCCAGAAGAGCTTGCTAAGGATGTAAATGAGCAGAGTGTTTCGCTTGAAGGACTAAACTGCACATTAAGGCGCTATCAGGAATGGGGAGTTAAATATGCTCTTCGCCAGGAAAGAGTGCTTCTTGGTGATGAAATGGGCCTTGGTAAAACGGTTCAGGCCATTGCTGTTATGGCTTCACTTAAGAATACCGGTGCTACTCATTTTCTTGTAGTCTGCCCGGCAAGCCTTATTACCAACTGGTGCAGAGAAATTGCTAAATTCTGTAACATTCCGGTTATCAGGATTCATGGCAGTGATAGAGAGGCGGCCATTGAAAAATGGAAGGATGAAGGCGGCGCAGGTGTTACAACTTATGAAACCACTGGCTATTTTACCTTTGATGAGGAATATAAATTTAATCTTTTGATAGTTGATGAGGCTCATTATATTAAAAATAAAGAGGCTCAAAGAACTAAGAATACCTTAAATATCTCAAAGCACGCTGATAGAATGCTTTTTATGACAGGTACTGCCATGGAGAATAATGTGGATGAGATGATTACCCTGATGAGCTATTTAAAACCGGATATTTCAAGCAGTGTAAAGAAATTATCCTTTATGTCTGCTGCCAAGCAGTTTAGAGATAAGATTGCACCTGTCTATTACAGAAGAAAGCGTGAGGACGTTTTAAAGGAGCTTCCTGAAAAGATTGAAACTAGGGAATGGTGCACCTTAGGGCCTGAGGAAGAAAAAATCTATGAGGATTTTACTAGAAATAAGAAATTCATGGATATGAGACGTGTTTCCTGGAATATTGATGATTTAACTCTTTCGGCTAAAGCGAATAGACTTAGGGAAATTGCTGAGGAGGCAGAGGAGGATGGCCGCAAAATACTTGTCTTTTCTTTCTTTTTGGATACTATTGAAAAGGTTTCTTCGCTCTTTGGCGATAAGTGCATGCCATATATAAATGGCTCGCTTAGTCCTGAAAAAAGACAGAGCATTATTGATGATTTTGAAAAGGCTCCTGCTGGCACTATTTTACCTGCTCAGATTCAGTCTGGTGGAACAGGTCTTAATATCCAGAGTGCCAGTGTTGTAGTCATTTGTGAGCCTCAGCTTAAGCCATCCATTGAAAATCAGGCGGTTTCCCGCGCTTACAGAATGGGACAGTCTCGAAATGTGCTTGTTTACAGGCTTCTTGCAGATGATACCGTAGATGAAAGGCTTCTTGAGAGATTAGAGGAAAAGCAGAAGGAGTTTGACGCATTTGCAGACCTTTCAGCTGCTGCTGAGGAAAGCTATGAGCTTGATAAGAAGCTCATCGGAGATATTATTCAAGAGGAAATTGATAGAATTAATGCTAAAAATGGCTATAAGGCAGAAGATACTGATATTGTAATGGAAAAAACTTCAGATAGCAAGGATGATACATGACCTAATGTTGTAATGAAAAAAACTTCAGATAGCTAAGAGGATACATGACCTAATATATGTACAAATGTGAGGTGAGGTAAGGTAATGATAAATGAATCTGTTTCAGAGAGAAGATACTATGAAAGCATGGTTGAAAATAGTGTTTATCCAGCTGCAACAAGAATAGATGAGGTATATGGATCGAAATTCAAGCCCATGTTTTATTATAATCCAAGGAAAAACGCTAAAACAGCGAAAGAGAAGGTAGCTCTTAGGGTCGCAGAAGGAATGAATAAGCGTTTTAAAAGAAATGGTATTCCTAGCTCTTGGTTTTCTTCTTATGTTTCAGGCTTCACTTTTGAGGGCAATGTTTTTAAGCGTGTTCACGGAGAAAATATAGGAGATCAGAAAACTGCGAACAGCTTTAACCTTTTAGAGTATAGAAATATTTATCTCTGGTCTGTAAAAAAGGACATAAAAGCTGCATTTGTAAGCTTTTTGATGAACTATCTTATTATGATAGTGGTCGCTATTGTAGGCTGCACCTGCTTTTTAGCGCTTACAGGTGTTCTTGAAAATATGTTTGTGATGAGGGGGAGCTTCTTTCCGCATGAATTTAGTATATATTTTCGTTTAGAAGATATTTTAGGTACTTTTGCTGCAAGTTTATTTGCAGTGCTAATGAATTTTTCGTGTATACTTGCCATATTGATATGTATTTTGGTAGATTCAATACTTAAGCTATTTAATCTTACAACTATGGTGGTGGATGGAAATGACGGATATCTGATATTTGGTGTTTTTATTTTCATTAACTTAGTATTTGTACTTGGGGTTCTTAACTATCTAAAGGATAAGAGGATGAGAAACCGTGATAAATTCATGAGTAAGGGTCATCCG
The DNA here is from genome assembly GCA_900315015.1 of uncultured Eubacteriales bacterium. Classification (GTDB taxonomy): domain Bacteria; phylum Bacillota; class Clostridia; order Lachnospirales; family Lachnospiraceae; genus UBA9722. The sequence goes on from OMXJ01000027.1 coordinate 8,654, forward strand.
CTAATAAAGAACGGCCTTATTATCGGCTTTATATCGGCACTAGGTACAATAGCCTTTGATTTAAAGTATCGGCATTTCGAGGATTTTAAAATGCTTGTTGATGTTTCTACCACCTTTGGCAGGGACTATGAAAGTCAGAATAACATTCAGATGATTTTTACTACTGTATATTTTGGAATCCCGCTCATTTTTTATCTGATTATTGCTTTAGTTGCCTTTATTTCAGCATTTATCGGTATGGTTTATTCACTTTATGATGCCCTTGATAAGTGCAGTTCTCTCGTTTTCTTTAAAAGATGGACAAATGAGTGGCTGCAGTGGGAACGAGATAGAGGAAATTTGATAAATAATTAATTGTAATTGGGATTTATAATTCGAAAAGGTTTTAGTCATAACTAATAAAAAATGTACGTTTTTTCTAATTTTATTTGTAAAATATTAAAATAATTCTTGTAACATACCATAAATTGTGGTAAAATGTATTAGCATATTATAAGTTGATCATTAAGGAAAATGTATTGAGGTTTATTTGGGTTTACACGAGTTTACTAAAGTTAAAATTTAGGAGGGAAATTTTAATGATTAGGGATTTGATTATTGAGAATGGAAAAATGATTATTGTCTTAGATGACAAGAGATTCCTTGTTGATACTGGCTTTGCTTATTCTATTGGCGAAATTCCTGAAATTACGGTCGGGGATAAGAACTATAAGCTTAATAAGAGCGGTGAAATTGCAGAAGCTAATGCAAATCTTCTCTTTAAGGAGCCTGTATGCGGTTATATCGGCATGGATATTCTTTCAGAGCATTATTTTGAATTTAAGAAGAAGGAAGGTAAGGTTTATATTGACGAGGCTCCAAGCAGCTTTTCATCTGCCTTTGCGCTTCATCTTGATTCAGCTCCATACGAGGGTTCAAATCTTTTATATTCAAAGCTTGCAGTTAATGGCATGGAATGTCCTTTAGTAATTGATTCAGGTTCTGCTTATACTTATCTTCATCATTCTTTTACTGATGCTCTTGAAGCTTCAGGTCAGATGAGAGACTGGAACCCTAGAATGCTCATGCTCGAGGCACCTACCTTTGATGTTAATATTGAATTTGACGGTTTTAAGCAGAATGTAAATGTTGCTAGAATGCCGCTTAGCATTATTTCAATGTCTCACAGACTTGATACTAAGTGCTTTTTATCACCTTCTACTATTGATTCAGATGTATTTGTACTTGATGTTAAAAACGGCAAGGCTGTTTTTGCAAATTAAATTTGTGTAGTTTTTGCTCATTGGCATGAGGGCATGGCAGTTCATTTTAAAGTGATGAGCTGCCTTTTTTTATGAGGTTTTTTACATGGATGATTATTTTTACAGCTTTGCTGAGTATTGCAAGAAGAACTTTGGCAGAAGGCTTTATAAGGTTGCACTTGATGCTGGCATGACCTGTCCGGTGAGAGACGGGAAAATTGATACTAGAGGCTGTATTTTTTGTGACGCTGGCGGAAGCGGAGATTTTGCGATAAAATACGATGGAAGCGTCTGTTTTGCTGATGTTTTAGATAAAAATTGCAAAGTCATGAGCGACGAAAAAGTGGAAGCTAAAGATGAAGCTAAAGATGAAGTTAAATATAATGATAGATTATTTGATAGATATGTTTTAAGTAAGCTTTCTAAAGGAGGAGCGCTCGGGGATTTTATTGCCTATTTTCAGGCTTATACTAATACCTATGCTCCTATTGATAAATTAAGAAGGCTTTTTGAGGCTGCTCTTTCTGATGATCTTTTTGCAGGAATTTCCATTGCTACAAGACCAGACTGTATTGATATAAAGGTCATAAATCTTCTTGCAGAGCTTAATAGAGAGCATCCTGATAAATTTATATGGGTAGAGTTAGGGCTTCAGACCATTCATGAAGAGAGCGCAGAATATATTAGAAGAGGCTATCCTTTAAGTGTTTTTGAGGAATGCATGAAAATGCTTAATTCTATAGATGTTTTAGTTACTGTTCATTTGATTTTAGGGCTTCCAGGCGAGAGCGCGCAGGATATGTATGAAAGTGTTCTTTATCTTAATGATAAGGGAGTGTGCAGTGTTAAATTACAGCTTCTTCATGTCCTTAAGGGGACTGATCTTTGCAGGGATTATCTTGCGGGGAAATTTAAGACTCTTACCTTTGATGAGTACACTGATATTGTTTGCGGCTGTATCGGAAGACTTGATAAGAGGATTATTCTTCAGCGCCTTACCGGTGACGGTGCAGGAGAGCTTCTTGTCGCTCCTATATGGAGCAAAGATAAACTTAAGGTTTTGAATGAAATCAGACATAAATGTAAAGTTAATGGAATTTTTCAAGGGTCATTGCTTTAAATTTGTACTTGTTTTTATTGTAATTTTAATGTATTATTTAATGAGTTACGTTATAATTCTTTATATTCAGCAGTAAATTCAAGTTTAGTAATGGTTCGAAAATAGTTTCGGAAATTCTTTGGGAAATGCTTTAGGTTTGGGAAATAGTTTTAAAAAATACTAGATTAATTCGGAGCCGTATATGAATTATATTTCAATTAAGGAATATGCCGTAAAGTTAGGGGTTACTGAAAGACAGGTTCGTAATTATTGTGCAGATGGGCTGCTTTATGGTGCAACAAAGGTTGGCAGGAGCTGGATGATTCCAGAAGATGCTGTTTTAGTTAAGTCGAGGAACATTGAAAGCTTTATTAATAATGATAAGCCTAAAATTTTAAAGGAAGTTAAGTTCGAAAGGATCCCTTTCATTTTTTTCAGTGAGATGTTCAATCATTATTCTGATATGAAAAATGATGTTAAGATCCTCTTTGATATTGCTAATAAATATGTTGAAGGCGATTTTTTGGTTGCTCAAAAATTGGCCTTTGATCTTTATGTCTCAACTGATGATAATTTTATAAGAGCCGAGTGCTTAATGCTCCTTAGCTACATAGCTATTTTCATGAATAGTCTTGATGACTGGAAACGCTTTACTAAGCTTTTAAAGGAACTGAAGGTCACAAGCAATACCGGAGAGCGCTTGAAGGAGCTTTCTCTTGCATCTATTGATCTTTTTGTCATTAAGATAAATGATATACCTGACTGGATTAAAAATGGTGAATTTTCAATTATTCCGCAGTCTAGCCTTCCTTTTGCAAGATTAACTTTCTTTTTATATCATGCTATTTCAGGTTCAGATAAGGAAAATTTGCCGTTTTTTAATTTGCTCTATAATGAGGCTCTTTTTGATGATATTCCTTCGCTTACTGTTTATTTTGCAATGTCAATGTCTATCAAATGCAAGACCTTAAATAAGCTTGATGATTCCGTAAGGCATCTGAAAACAGCAGTAGATATTGCTATTAAGTATGGCTGGTATGCATCTCTTGCCGTTTTCAGAAGGTCAATTGGAAAAATCCTTGATAAGGAGCTTAAAAAGAGGGGGAATGTCCATTACTTAAAGGTAAAGGAAATTAGCGAAACCTTTGAAAGCGGCTGGAATAGTGTTTATGGTGATTATATTTCAGATAATCCTGTTCTTACTCTTTCTGACATAGAGGGAGATGTTGCTAAGATGTTCGTGGACGGAAGCTCATGCAAGGAGATTGCTAATTATCTTGATATGAGTGTTGGCTCTATTAAGAATATCATGAGCAAAATTTATAAAAAGCTCGGTATTAAGAATCATAAAGAACTGAAGGAGCTATATTCTCATTTCGTTGTTAGGTAGCACTTTGTACAAATATTTTTTACATAGTAATTTAATTTTGGCGAATTTTTTTTGTAAAAAATACTTGAAAAAATAGGTTCCTTGTACTACAATAGCATAGGTGTTTTATACTTGTATACAATTATACAGATTTTTGATTATTACGGAGGATACTTACTTATGGCATTAACATTATCAAAGAAGGCTCAGGCAGTTAAGCCTTCATCAACACTTGCAATCTCAGCAAAGGCTAAAGAGCTTAAGGCAGCAGGAGTAGACGTAGTCAGCTTCGGTGCTGGAGAGCCAGATTTCAATACACCAGAGAATATCTGCAATGTAGCTATTGATGCTATTAAGTCTGGTTTTACTAAGTATACTGCAGCTTCTGGTACACCAGAGCTTAAGGCAGCTATTTCAGCTAAGTTCAAGAGCTTCAATAAGATTGACTATGGCACAGATCAGATTGTTATCAGTAATGGTGGTAAGCATTCTCTTACAAATATATTCCAGGCTATTTTAAATCCAGGTGATGAGGTTATCATTCCTTCACCATACTGGCTTTCATACCCGGAAATCGTAAAGCTTTTTGATGGTGTTCCAGTTTTCGTTACAACAAAGGCTGAAAACGGCTTCAAGATTACAGCAGATGAGCTTTCAGCTGCTATTACACCAAATACAAAGGCACTTGTTCTTAATACACCAAACAACCCTACAGGTATGGCTTATACAAGATCAGAACTTGAGGCTCTTGCTAAGGTTATCGTTGAGAAGGACATCTTCGTTGTTGCTGATGAAATGTACGAGAATCTTATGTACGATGGCGAATTTACAAGTATCGCTTCTCTTGGCAAGGATATTTACGATCATACAATCACATGCTCTGGTATGTCAAAGAGCTATGCAATGACAGGCTGGAGAATAGGTTATACTGGTTCAAGCAAGGAAATCGCAAAGATCATGGGTTCTGTTCAGAGCCATGAGACTTCAAACCCTAACTCAATTGCTCAGAAGGCAGCTCTTGAGGCTCTTACAGGTCCTCAGGATTCAGTTGAAGCAATGAAGGTTGAGTATGCTAAGCGCCGTGATTACACATACGAGAGAGTAATCGCAATGAAGGATGTTACTATGCTCAAGCCACAGGGCGCTTTCTATGCATTCATCGATGTTTCTAAGCTTCTTACAAAGAGTTACAAGGGAAATAAGGTCGAAAATGTTGCAAATCTTGCAAAGTATCTTATCGAGGATTATAATGTTGCTGTTATTCCTTGTGAGGATTTCGGTTTCCCTACATATATCAGACTTTCATATGCTATTAATATTGATACTATCAAGAAGGGTCTTGATAGAATTGAAGCTTTCTTCAATGAGCTTGCTTAATTTTTGAATGTTTATGTAATTTTAGCGGGTGATTGCATTTTTGCATTCAGCCCGCTTTTTTAGAAAGAGAGGATTTTAATATGAAGATCGGTTTTATTGGTGCTGGTAATATGGGACTTCCTTTAATAAAGGGAGCATGTAAGGCTTTTGGAAATGAAAATGTTGGATTTGCTACTGAGAATCAGTCTCTTACGCAGAAGATATTAGGAGAGCTTTCCGTAGATCATCCAGGAATAAGCGGCTATGCAGATAATGCTGCTCTTGTTAGTTCATGCGATATTGTTGTTTTTGCTGTTAAGCCTCAGTTCTTTGACATTGTTGTAAGTCAGATAAAGCCTTTAGCTGATACAAATAAGCTTTATTTTACAATTATGGCAGGTCTTTCAATGGAATCCATTCAGAAGGCTCTTTCTGAGGGTACTGATAGAAAGCCTGATTCATATAGAATTGTTCGTGCTATGCCTAATACTGCTGCAATGGTAGGCGAGGCTATGGTTTGCGTTTGTAAGTCTGAGTCTGCTACAGCTGAAGATTTAGCTCTTGCTAAAGAGCTTTACGGCGCTGTTGGTCTTTGCGAAGAGATTCCTGAGAAGTTAATGGCTGCTGCAACCTGTGCTAATGGTTCTTCTCCTGCATATGTATACATGTTCATGGAGGCTTTAGCTGACAGCGTTGTTAAATACGGCATTCCTAGAGCTCTTGCTTATAAGCTTGTTGCCCAGACTGTTCTTGGTTCTGCAAAGATGCTTCTTGAGAGCGGTAAGCACCCTGGTGAACTTAAGGACGGTGTTTGCTCACCTGGCGGAACAACTATTGCCGGTGTTGCTGCACTTGAAGAGTACGGAATGAGAAATGCTATTATAAAGGCTACAGATGCCTGCTACGAAAAGGCTACAAATATCAAGTAAGCGGTCGAGCTTTATAAGCAGCATCCAAATCTTGTTAATCCAGCTATCTTAGGTACGGAAACTATAATTTAATTCTATAGGGCAGCTACTTTGGTAGTTGTCCTTTTTATTGTAAATAATATATAAAATTTATATTAACCCTTGAAAACGTTTTCTTGATATGATACAATAATAGAGGTTATATATTTTAATTGTTATTTTGTATTGAATTTTTAGTTGCTAAAAGAGGTAATTAGATGAAAGAAACAGTTAAAAATACTGCTTTAATAAAGAACCTTACTTTGTTTTTTGGTATATTTTTGCTTTTCACCGATGTATTTTTTCTGGCGATCGGAATCGTTTTTAAGATGCCGCTTATGAGATATGTTATTTATGTAAAGCTTGTCATAAATTCCACTAACATTTTTCTTATCCTAAGAAAACATTATCTTATTTCTACCAGTATTATTTACTTTGTTATTTTGGGATTTATGGTTGTTGGAGTGATATGTACCGGAACTGCTTCAGGCTTTCAGCTTTACGCTCTTGGAATGCTTGTTTGCATCAGCTATAATGGATATCTTCACAATAGAATTCTAAAGCATGAGCTTCCGTTAAGTTTTTTGATTTTTATTCATGTGGTTGTTTATTCACTTACTTATCTTTTAGCAAGAATGACTAAACCACTTTACGAAGTTCCAAGAATAGCTATAGATATACTAATTTCCTTTAATTCTATAGCAACTTTTAGCATAGTTATTATTTATGTTGTTCTTTTTCATAATGTTGCTATCAAAAATGAGGAGAAGCTTGAGAAAATGGCAATGATAGATAATCTGACAGGTCTTTATAACCGTCATTATTTAATGGCTTCTCTTAGCAGGGTGAGCGGCAATAATCCTGAAGATAACTGGCTTGCCATTATGGACATTGATGATTTTAAGAAGGTAAATGATACCTATGGTCATAACTGCGGTGATTATGTTTTAAATAGGGTTGCCGATATTGCTGCTAAGACCTGCAAGGATTGTACGGTCTGCAGGTGGGGCGGAGAGGAGTTTATTGTCCTTGGAGAATCGCCTGTCTGTTCTGATAAGGTTCTAGAAGAGCTTAGACAGAAAATAGCCGAAGAGGTTTTCCGTTTTGAAAAAAATGAAATCAGAATTACCGTTACAATCGGTTCTTCTAAATACCAGAATGGAATGACTAATGACAACTGGATTTCTAGTGCTGATAATAAGCTCTATGAGGGTAAGTCAAACGGTAAAAATCAGGTGGTCTATTAACCTGAAAAATGGCATGGAGTTTTTGTTCTGTGCCATTTTTTTATTTTTCCCCCGTTTTTATGGCTTAAATGTTGATTTTTCAAGGGTTTTGTTATATAATCAAATGCAGGAGTTAATCCAAAATTACGTAAGAAAAAATGTGAAAAATGTAAAAAAATACGAATAGATTCACAATTAATGAGAGGATTTTAATGAGAATTTACGATATTATAGAAAAGAAGAAAAATGGTGGCGTGCTTACCAAAAGCGAAATCGATTTTTTTGTTAAGAATTATACGAATGGTGCTATTCCAGATTATCAGGCTGCACCTCTCCTTATGGCTATCTGCTTTAATAGCATGAATGCCCAGGAATGTGCCGATCTTACCATGGCCATGGCTGATAGCGGCGCAAAGCTTGATCTTAGCTCAGTAGGCGGTGTTACTGCTGATAAGCATTCTACTGGCGGTGTTGGAGACAAGGCTACTTTACTCGTGGCTCCTATATGTGCAGCTTGTGGCGTTAAGATGGCTAAAATGAGCGGTAGAGGTCTTGGTTTTACTGGCGGTACTGCAGATAAGCTCGAGAGTATTCCCGGCTTTACTGTAAGTCTTGACAAAGATAAATTCATGAAGCAGGTTAAGAATATCGGCATTTCAGTTATTTCACAATCTGCCGATCTTGCTCCTGCAGATAAAAAGCTCTACGCTTTAAGAGATGTTACTGCTACTGTAGATTCGCTTCCTCTTATCGCATCCTCCATCATGAGTAAGAAGCTTGCTGCTGGTGCTGATGTTATCGTGCTTGATGTTAAGTGCGGCAGTGGTGCCTTCATGAAGACAAAAGAGGATGCAGAGCAGCTTGCTAAACTTATGGTAGATATCGGTACTAAGGCTGGCAGAAAGGTATGTGCTATCGTTTCAGACATGGCTCAGCCACTTGGTACTCAGGTCGGCAACATTCTTGAGGTAAGAGAGGCAGTAGACGCTTTAAAGAAGCCTAGAAATGCAGCTCCTGATCTTATGGAGGACTGCGTTACTTTATCTTCGCTTATCCTTATGCTTTCCGGCAAGGCCGATTCTATGGATAATGCTAAGACAAGGGTATGGCAGGTACTTGAAAAGGGCGATGCGTATCAAAAGTTTAAAGATATGGTCAAGGCTCAGGGCGGCGATGTAAGTTACATTGATGATACTTCTAAATTCGATGTCGTAGAGGTAAATCTTGAAAAGGGTGATATTCTTCTTAATGACAACGGTGTTCATAAAAATGATGCCGGTGAGGCTGTCAGAGTGTCTTATGATTTTAAGACAAAGAAGGATGGTTATATTACTAAAATGGATACTGAGGCCATTGGTAAGGCTGCTTGTATTCTTGGAGCTGGAAGAGAAAAAATCGGCGATTTAATCGATTTTAATTCAGGTATAACCTTCCTCAAAAAGCTTGGCGATAGTGTAAATGAAGGCGATACCATTTGTGTTCTTCATTCTACTACTAACGAGAAGCTCAGAATTGCAGATGATGTTTTAAATGGAGCGATTAAGATAAATCCAAATCCGGATGTTTCTTTGTATAATTCAGCAGGTAAGATAAGCCATGTTTATTCTTATGTGCTTCCTGCGGGAATTGTTCAGGTTTCCGGTGATGAAAAGGCTGATAGTAAAAGCCTTAGAATGCTTCTTAATGCAACTCCTAATGCTGCTGATGAAAAGGCAGCCGGTTCTAAAGGGGGCTCAGGTAATGTAGTAAATCCAGGAAATACTGCCGGTAATTCTGAAGCAGTAGTAGCTGCTAATGCAGCTGGTAATGGTAATGCAACTGGTAATGTGGCTTCTAGTCCAAAAGATAATGATGCTCATAAGGCCGGAAGTTCTAATGATAATAAAGCTAGTAAATATAAAGTTGGCGATAATGTTAAGAGTGATTCTGACGGAGTTAGTGACAAGAAAAAGAAGGAAACTAAGAGTTCTGATTCGGACATTTCAATGGGTAAAAATCTTATGAAAAATTTTACTTTACGTGGATTTATCGCATTATTCCTTGTTACTCTTCTTGGTTTTACTGTATTTTCAGGTGCATTTTCTATCAGGGCTCCTCATATGGATGCAGTTGTAGATTATTTGAAAAGTAGAGCAGCAATGAATTACATGATTACTTCTGATGCAGGCTTTAATGCTGCGGATGTTGAGGTTGTATCTAAGGTGAATGAAGTTGCTGCTGCCGAAGGCGTTTATGCAGTTAATGCAAAGTATGCAGGTTCTGATGGTAAGCCAAACAATGTACAGGTTATTTCTCTTACTAATAACGTAAATATTGCTGAGGTAACGGGCGGCTCTGTATCTATTGGCGAGGGCGATTGTTTTGTTGATCAGACCTTTGCTGATGCTTTTGGTATCAAGTCCGGTGCTTCAATAAACCTTACTAGCGCAGATGGAAATGATATTACTGATTATCTTTGTACTAATAGCTTCAAGGTAAAGGGAATTGTTAATTCTCCTTATTATGTTTCTTATGCTAATGCTTCAAGCGATACAAAAACAGGCTACTGCGGATATATTATGGTTTCATCTGCTTCTGTTGTTGTAGATAATTATACTTTTATCGCTGTTAATCTCTATGAAGATGTAAATAGGGAAAGTGCTAAAAAGGATATCGCGGCTGCGCTTGATACAAAGGCATCTGAAAAGGTTTCAGAACGTTCTAAAGAGCTTATCAAGCTTCTTACAGATAGTAAAGAACATGTTATAGGATTAAAGAGCATTATAGAAAATGATGGTCTCGCTTATGTTGAAAAGTGGAAGATGAAGTCTGAAATGGCTGAAAATGCCACTGTTACATTTGCTGAGCAGTATAAAACACTTAGTGAGTCTCTTGATACCGTAAAGGCAAGTCTTGATTCTTACTATACAGATCTTGTAGAAAATAAAGAAGATAAGATCGCTGCAAATGAAGAATTAGGTAAAAAGGTCAAGGAAGGCCTTGAATCAAAGGATGGATATATTGATAAGCTTGAGGAAATCAGTCAGAGCGATAATGATATCGAAAGAATCCTTGATATCTTAGGTCTTACCGATGAAGAGCTTGTTAGAAATCAGAGAAGATATCTTGAGGATAAGTCAAATCTTGATAATCTTGATGCAAGAGTAAAGGCTCTTGAGCTTCGTTATAACGAATTAGCAAAGCTTCGTGATAGAATGCTTTCTGAGGCTAAGTTTAATGAGGTAAATGTTGAAAGCTACATGGCTAAGTATGAAAAGAATCTTGCTTATTACAACAAGTATTTAAAGAAATGGACAGATAAGGCAGATAATAAGATTGCCGAAATAGATGAGACCATAGAAGCTGCAGACAGCTATATTACAGCTCCTGTTATTAAATTCTATTCTGCTGCTGATGGTGATTTTGCTGCAAATGAACAGTACTTTGATGCTTGTGAATTCTTTTATGATGTTTCATTAAAGTATGCTAAGATTTTCTTTATTATCACGATTATAGCTATTGCCATTGCTCTTTCTGTTAAGGTGATCATGGATGGTGCAACCTATAGCACTAATAAAGAATTCTTTATCATTTTAGGTAAGTATGTAGGATGTTTGGTTTTTGCGGTAGCTTTACCGATATTCATTGGTATGTGGGCAGGTCCGAAGGTCATTACTGAAATTATCAAGTACAGGTTTTCTGATAGTTTCCCTGCTTTAACTGCTCAGTGTGCAAATATTAAGTCAAGTTACCATCATAACTCGATTATAATAGTTGCGGGAGCACTTATTTTTCTTATATGTATAGCTATTGTATGTATCGTTTCATCCATAGCAAAGGAGACTAAGTTAAAGCAGAGAGAAGGTTCTCTTAGTGTCATTGTAGCTGTTGCTTTAGGTGTTGCTGCTCTTATAGTCGGTGTTGGTATGTATTATAATGAACTTGGCGCCAACGTTCAGGCTAAGGCTTTAGATCAGCAAAAGAATGCTGCTACATCTATTCTTACTAATGATGATGATTATACAGTTTCTGAATTTAAGGTTTCTGAGCTTCCAGTTGACAAGCTTGAGAGCGTTCTTGATGTAGATCTTTTAGACCTTATGAGTGAAAAGAGCATTATTAGAATATTTGGTGAAACATATAAATACTGATTTTAATAGGCCTTTAGGATACGTTTTTTATATTTTAGTTTTTTACTGAATAGATTTTTACTATTTTCGAAATGCTTTTTCATAATTTGAGTAAATAGTGAAACAATTGAATATCAAGGCTTTTAGTCCCTTTAACAATTTGAAAAAGTTGTTAAAGGGACTTGTTTTTTTACAAATTTTATTATATTATGTATCATAGAGGAATATGTGGGTTTTGTAAAAAATAGTCTTTTGAATTTCACATTTTTTACTTAGTCCATACACATTTTGAACACATTTTCAAAATAAACTTACACCATCAAAAAGATAAAACAATTTTTTCTAAAAGTATATTTTAATTGTCAAGGCTTTAATAAAGAATTTGAATTTTACGGTTTTAATATAGATGTTGGGGGAATTAAATACAGGATTCATTCCTGATGAAAGGAGGAGGTTATGGCAATTACTCAGAAGGGTTTCATTTTCAAAAGAGTTGAAGTTAAATATATGCTTACTGATGAACAGTATGAAGGCCTTTTCAAGATGATAGGTGACAAGATTCAGATTGATGACTATGGTCTTTCTACTATCTGCAATCTTTATTTTGATAATACTAATGACGAGCTTATCAAGACTTCACTTGATAAGCCAAAGTATAAGGAAAAGGTAAGACTTCGCAGCTATGGTGTTCCTAAGTCTTTAAATTCAAAGGTTTTTCTTGAAATCAAAAAGAAGTACCAGGGCATTGTTTATAAGAGAAGAGTTTCTTTAACTTTACGCGAAGTTAAAGATTATATCGAAAATGGTGTTAAGCCAAAGGACAGTCAGATCCTTAGAGAGCTTGATTATACCATTAATCATTATAGGATTTTCCCTAAGATCTTTATCGCATATGATAGAGAAGCATATTACGCTAAGGATGATACCGAATTCAGAATGACTTTCGATAAGAATATCAGATATAGAAGGTCAGATGTTAAGCTTGAGGCCGGAGATCAGGGAACACAGCTTATCGATCATTCTTATCACCTTTTAGAGGTAAAGGCTGGCGGCGCTTATCCTGAATGGCTTATCAAAGCTTTTTCAGAGCTTAAGATCTATCCTACATCTTTTTCTAAGTATGGTGCTATTTACAAGAAGGAAATGTTGGAAAGATTAGAAGCAGCCTCTGTTATCAGTTCTGTTACAGGATATAATCCTAATACAGTTTACGGAAACGTCGCCGGTTCTGTACAGAGTGTTTAATAAGCATTAGGTTATTTTATATATTATGATTATTAAGTTTTTTTGATAAATTACTAAAATATTTGTTTATGACCGCAAGAGGCGGTAAGAAATGGAGGAAATTATGTTTTCTAGTATTATTAATACAACAACTGGTGCTACTATAGCCCAGACAGCTTTACTTACAGGCTTATCTTTACTTTTAGGTTTAGTTATTGCTCTGGTCTATATGTCAAAGAGCAAGTATACCAAGAGCTTTTTAATGACACTTGTTATTTTACCTATGGTAATCATGGCAGTCATGATGATGGTAAATGGTAATCTTGGTACAGGTATTGCAGTAGTTGGTGCTTTCTCTCTTATCAGATTCAGATCACAGCAGGCTACAGCAAAAGAAATATTGACAATTTTCATGGATATGGCAGTTGGTTTAGCTACTGCTCAGGGATGTGTTACTTTCGCAGTTTTCATTACAGCAGTTTTCTGTATCGTTTATTTAATCCTTAGCATCGCTAATTTTGGTTCAGAGGATGCTGGTACTAGACTTTTAAAGGTTTCTATTCCTGAGAATCTTGATTATCTTGAGGTTTTTGATGACATCTTCGCTAAATATTTAAAGACAAGCGATATGATCAGAGTTAAGACCACTGATATGGGTAGTATGTTCGAACTTTCTTACAATATCCAGCTTAAGGATAGAAAGCAGGAAAAGCAGTTCATAGATGAAATCAGAACAAGAAATGGTAATCTTACAGTTGTTCTTTCTAGAAATCTTTTCCCTAACGAAGGACTTTAATTTCTTAATCTTTAACTTATTAAAATCAGCAAATCTTGCTGGAGATGTATCAAAGTATTTTTTAAAACTTAATTTTATTATTTTATACAGTACTTCTTATTATGGGTGCTTTTTATTCTGCACCTTAAAAGATAAAACTGTAAAATTTCTACAAAATACAAATTTTTTTTAATAAGATAAAGGAGAAAATAATGAGACGTAAATTTAATGGTCTGTATAGGGCAGGGGCAACCTGCGTATCTCTTGCTATGTTACTTTCGGTTACTGCCTGCAGCAGTAATACTTCTGGTTCGGCAGTACCTTCTAGTTCGGCTATAGCTTCTGGTTCGGCTATAGATGATACTTCTGCAAGTGATGATACTTCCGTAAGTGATGATGCACAAAATACTTCTGCGTCTGAAGAAATAGTTTCTTCAAGTGCTGATTCTACTGAAAGTTCTGAAAGTACTTCTGCTTTAGTGGATTTTACTTCTTTTTTTGTTAGCGAAGAGGCTGTTACTCTTGATGATGAGGATACTAATACTAATGATGCAGACGGAGTTACAATTTCTTTAAAGGGGGATTCTATTTCTTGCTCTTCAGAGGCTGTTTCGTTTTCTGATGGCAGGGTAGTTATTTCAGCTGCTGGAACTTATATACTTACAGGAAATCTTAATGGATCTGTTTATATTGAGGCTGGTAAAGAGGATGTGATCCATTTGATTTTAGACGGTGCTTCAATTTCTTCTTCAGAGGCTAGCCCAATTTACGAAGAAAAGTGCGATAAGCTGATTGTTACTTTAAAGGATGGCAGCAAAAACTCTTTAACTCTTAATGCTACAGATGAAATCATTTCTGCAGTGGAAGCTTCTGATGCTGCCGAGGCTTCAGAGGATACTTCAGATGATGCTGCTATAGATACTGATAATAAATACCCTTCAGCGGCTTTTTATTCTGAAGATGATACCACCTTTAACGGAAACGGTTCTTTAACAGTTTCTACCAACCTCAAAAATGCAATTCAGGTAAAGGCTGATGTAATTTTTGTTTCTGGAAGCTACCTACTTACTGCCAAATCTAATGGCATTAAGGCCAAGAATTCCGCTTCGTTCATGGATGGAAGCTTTGATATTACTGCTGATAATGATGGAATCAAGGTTACTAATGATTCTAAGGAAGATAAGGGCTTTGTTTTTATAAAAGATGGCACATTTGGGATTGTAGCAGAAGATGATGGCATCCAGGCTTCTAGCAGCATTCTTATTATTGACGGTGATTTTGATATTACCTGCGGCGGTGGCTATACTAATGCAGCTTCTCATAATGATAGTTTTGGTAACATGGGCGGCGGCTTTGGTGGCTTTGGCGGCAAAGGCGGTAACCGCGGAGGCGGTGATTTCAAAGGAAATAGAGATAGTTTTGATACTTCTGATGGATCCGGTGAAGCAAACAGTGCAGCAACAGGTGAAGCAACTGGTAATAAGGATCAAAGTACAAATGGAAACACAAGTGAGAATGGAAATTCAAATGCAAATGAAGGTACCGGAGGCTTTGGCGGCAAAGGCGGCCGAGGTGAAAGAGGCGGCAATGGCTTTGGAAATTCAGGTTCTAACGATGAAAGTGGTAATGCAGCACCGAATATGGGTAACATGCAGCCGCCTACCGATGAAAGTGGAAATACTGTAGTTCCTGATATGGGCAATATGCAGCTGCCTACAGATGAAAGTGGAAATACTGTAGTTCCTGGTATGGGCAATATGCAGCTGCCTACCGATGAAAGTGGAAATACTGTAGCTCCTGATATGGGTAACATGCAGTTGCCTACTGATGAAAACAGTAATGCAGCTGATGAATCTGGTGATGATTCTAGTAGCCCTAGAGGTATTGTTGCAGAGGGCAATATTGTCATTAATGGTGGCAATTTTAATTTGAATACTGCTGAGGATGCTATTCATGCTAATTCTAGTTTTACCGTTAACGGTGGTGTTTTTGATATTTATGCCGGGGATGATGGTATGAATTCCTCTACTGAGCTTACTATCAATGATGGAACCATTAACATTTACAATTCTTATGAGGGCATTGAGTCTAAGGTTGTTAATGTAAACGGTGGCAACATCCACGTTACAGCTTCTGATGATGGTTTTAACGCTGCTGATTCTGAAAGCAGTGCTAATTCAGATATGGGCGTTCAAGAGGGTGTTTATCTATATTTTAATGGCGGCTATGTTTATGTAAATGCTGAAGGAGATGGCATAGATAGTAATGGCTACATTATTCAAAATGGCGGTACTGTCATTATTGATGGACCTTCTTCTTCTGCTAATGGCTCTATTGATTCTGGTGGAAGCTGTTCTGTAAAGGGCGGAAGTTTAATTGCTGCCGGCTCTTCAGGTATGGCAGAGACTCCTTCAAATGATGGATTAAATTTCATTTCCTATACTGCAAATGTAAGTAAGGGCGAGCCTGTGACTATTACTGATACTGATGGAAATGTTGTTATTTCTTATGTTTCTGCTAAATCTTATTCAAATATAGTCATTTGCTCAGAGCTTTTAGAAAAAGGCTCTTCATATCAGCTTTATGTAGGCGGAAGCATTAGTGGCAGCAGTTCTGATGGCTTATATACATCTGAGGCCGCATTAACTAATGGCACATTAATTGCTGAATTTACAATTGATGAAGCTGGATCTTATTTTAATGAGAGCGGTGCTACAACTTCAAATAGCATGGGCGGCATGAATAATTTTTTTAAAAAATAAAAATCATAAACCGCCGTTCAGGTTCGTCCTGAGCGGCGGCTTTTTTTATTTGTTGAAATACAGTGCTTTTCCGTCGATTAACTCAAAGTCGTCAGATTTTTCAGACGTAAATCCGTCCGTGCAGACGTTACTGAATAAAAATTCAGTGAAATATTATTCAGTAACAGATAGATTTGATGATCTGTTATTGATAGTATGCCGCAGGTAAGCGATACTATCTACGGGTATGCTCAATCATTATTTTGAGTATATCCATTATACCGTTATCTGTGTTAACCCGAAAAAGATTAAAGATGTTACTTGACAAATTTATAAATTTGTGATATTATATTTGGTGTGGAGGTGTATCAGGATGACATATACTAAATTTGGCGAGTTCATGAGAGTTCTTCGTGTTCAGCATCATGAGGTCATGGGCGACGTTGCTAAACTGCTCGGTGTTTCTACTCCTTTTTTATCAGCGGTTGAAAACGGGCGGAAAAATGTCCCCGATGAATGGTTTGACACAATTGCTGAGCATTACGATCTTTCAGATGATGAAATTGCAGACATGAAGATGGCGGCTGAAAATTCAAGAAATCAGGTGAAGATCACGCTGTCCAAGTCAGAAAACTATCAGAGAGAGGCGGCATTGCAATTTGCCCGCTCATTTGAAGGAATTGACGAGGACACAGCCAAAAAGATTATGGCTCTGCTGAAAAGGAGTGGTAATAACTAATGGATTATATGACCAAACCTCTCAGCAGAATTACAATCAGGCAGATCAGTAAATATGTTAGAAGGATTTTTGGACTGAACGAGTCTGAACCGTTCCCTGTTCTTGAAATCCTTGAACGTACTTGTATTATATTTGAAGGTACGGAGTTTTTTGTGCGTGAAGACGATGAACTGCCTGCTGATGTTTTTGCCTGGTGTTATCCCAAGCCCGAAGGCGGATTCATGATCGAGATTAAACAGACAGTCTATGATGGTGCTTACTATCACGGCAACAGAGCTTTTCTGTGCTTCATATGTCATGAAATATGTCATGTGATACTGTTCTATCTTGGTTATACGCCAATTTCAACACGTACTCTCGCAAAAGATGAAGAAATTCCTGCATATTGCAGCGTTGAATGGCAGGCAAAAGCACTTTGCGGCGAGTTGACAATTCCATATGACGCTACTGTAGGTATGAAAGTCAAAGCGATTATGGAGAAATACCCTGTAACAGAAGCCTCTGCGAAGTATAGGGTAAAGCAAGATAAGAAGAAAAAATGACTGTACTGTATTGAAAGGTAAGGTGATTCCTATGGACTACGATCAAGACAAAGGAAAAACGCACTAACAAGTTGCTGGTAACAACAAGCCAATGCGTTTCGGGGAGTTACGATATAATCGTAACCTTAGACAAGTTTATTGTATCATAACTCCCTCTCCTTTGTCAAGCGGCAGATTATACGAATTTATCATCTGTTCCCCTGTTGACAGGAGAAAGGAGTAATTTTTTGAAGAAAAATAACAATTTAATACGGTTGCTCAATCTGAACTATCTGATGCTGACGAACAGAACGGTGTCCTGCGGTGGTATGGATTTGCCTGCTATCAACTGCAATGTATCGGTGCTTCCTGATTATATTGCTCTATATAGCCAGACAAGCCTTTATCACAAGACAGAGCATACCGCTGTAGCATTCTTTCAGTTCGATGAGGATTTTGACGGTAAATTTGGTCTGTATTGGGCTATTTACTACAATGTCGAGGAGCGCCTGGCATATTTCAAAGAGCGTTTCAAAGACGTTAAGTATGTCATTATCCCTGACTTCTCGGAACTTGGTGATATTCACAAGATTGAGAATAATTATCGCTTGTTCAAAGGGCGAATTATCGGACTTTGGTTCATATTTGAGATTGGTGCGGTTGTGATACCGAACATTACTTTTCCTACTGAGGAAAGTGCAGACTTTGCTCTTGACGGATATGAAGAATGTTCTGTGGTGGTTATTAGTACCAAAGGTCACATGGACGATCCTGATGAAAATCAGCGATTGAGGGCAAATATCCGCCTGACGGTCGATAAACTGCCTAAGATCAAAACTATTGTGGCTTATGATGTATGCGGCACAAACGACGCAACGCTTGATACATTCTCCTATGCTACCGAAAAGGGGATTGAGATCATTATTCCCGATAATACGTTGAAAATTCGTAATATGACCTTATATCAGGAAAGGCATACATCTCGAAAGGCGGTGGTATCATGAACCATTGCAATTCGGGACTTGCTCACGGAACAAGCGGTTCTCCGCAGTTTACGATTGAAAATCAGGAAATGGCGGATAAGACTAAAGATAATGAAGCCAAAGTTGCGGAACAGTATAACTATGACCATGATGAAGTTATTAGAGCGATAGATGCTAATGATATGGAATATTTAAGGACAAAGTTATCACAAACTTCTCCTATTCATATTCCCCATACGGCGGAAATCAAGCATGATCATAAGAAAAATGGATATGAACAGGTTAGCTATAAATGGAGTGATTCAGGGTATAATTATGAGAGCAGATGGCATGCTCATACGCCAAATGCACCTGAGTATAGTCGGGATACATGGGTAGTTGAAAGAGTACGTCCAGGCATTGGTGTTGGAAAAGATGCTCGTCCACGAATACATGAATACTTGATCAGGAATCAAGGTTGGGTCAGAGATGAACTTTGGAACCGAGCTAAGGGCGCACGTAAAATAGGAAATGAATCCAAAGAACAGAGGGAGTTGCTTGACAATGGACATTGGAATGTTGATTAATAATACAAAATTTTATGATGGTTTTGAAGATGAACCTGAAATCGAACTGTATTTAAGTGAATCACCGGAATTTAATATTCATATATGGCAAGGATATTTTAGCGATATTTTTAAAGAACCATCATTAGATGGAAAAGGGTGGAATGGATTTACACGTGACTTTCAGCAATTAGAGCGCACCTACGAAGAGAAAGATGTAGTTATTGATGTTAACGAGTATCTGAATGACCTCCACATTTATGATAAACGCACTTTTGACTTTGAGGAAACCAGAGAATGCTATGAACTTCTCTGCTGTTTTTTAGAGTACGCCAAGGAAAATGGTAAAACAGTGAAAGTAAATTGGTGGTAAGATGGAACAGTTGTTTTGTAATCACGGGGAATGGCTTGAATCTGAGGGCGAAAGTGGAGAGCAGCTCGTTCTTGAAAATATCAGTTCTGAACAGTTGTCAAGCGAACAGCTACAGCTTTTGACGGATTCAATTCTCACGGAATGCTCTTTTACTGATACTGTCCTAAGTATAATTGACTTTTACCATACTGAGATGTATTCATGTAGGTTCAGCAAGGCTTCATTTCATAAGGCGCAGTTCATAAAAAGTGAAGTGAATGACACCGAGTTTACAGACATAGTTTTTGAATGTACCAATTTCAGCAATGCCGAATTCTTTGACTGCAATTATCTCAGATGCACCTTTGATAATTCGACCTTTGTCAGCGTAGGTATATGGAACACTGTATTTATTGAATGTACTTTTGCGAATATTGATTTTGAGAGTGCATATATTGAAAATGCCGTACTTGTAAATCAAAAATTCATAAACCCTGTTAATCTTGATAAGGCAACAAGAATTATCATAAATGTTGGTACTATCACAAAGCCGGTCTTGCTCAGTCATGAAGAATCGGTAAAATGGATACAAGAGCATACCATTTAAAAACATTAAGTTGATGGTGCTACGATTGAAATGTGGCAAAGATACTTAGGTAAACTGAAATGAGGAGAATAATTATGAGAAAAGATCTTATATCAGAGATGATTTATGAAGAAGACGATGAGAAAGTAAAAGCTTTTCTTGCCGAGTGTGATGATGATGAATTGTATGTTTTTGCATATAATTACACTTTGGGAAATGGATTTGATATTCCGGCAGTAATCATAAATAATCCTTGTTGCTCATTAAGCACTGCGCTTCTTGTGTTTTATCGTGCCGATGGCTATTCATTTTTATTGGATAAAGAAGCAGATACTGATCTGTTACCTTGGCATACATTTGTATCCGATGTATACACTCGCATTATAAACGGCGATTATAAAACTTCCAATGTAGCTTTTGTGCCTCCGTTGACTAAAGTGCAATTATTTAAGTTGAAGAAACAGCTTAATAAAAACGAGGAAGTACTGATTACAGCCATCGATGGCAAGAATTATGATATTGACATATAAAATAGTAAAGCGGTCAACCTACACAGGCTGACCGCTTTTCTGTCTATTTTTCGTATTTATGAAGCTATGGATTATATTTCCTGTAACCATAGGGATTTCTTTGTAGAAAAGTGTATTGAACGTCACTTCGTCGTTTTCATCGATGGTAGTTATTACATAAGAACGATTGCCAAAGCTGTAAAAATAACGATTATTTTTACTTCTCAAACCTGAATCAGAACAAAAAAAAATATACATCTGAGGCCGCATTAACTAATGGCACCTTAATTGCTGAATTTACAATTGATGAAGCTGGATCTTATTTTAATGAGAGCGGTGCTACAACTTCAAATAGCATGGGTGGCATGAATAATTTTTTTAAAAAATAAAAATCATAAACCGCCGTTCAGGTTCGTCCTGAGCGGCGGCTTTTTTCATTCGTTGAAATACAGTGCTTTTCCGTCGATTAACTCAAAGTCGTCAGATTTTTCAGACGTAAATCCTCCAGTGCAGACAAATCCCACGCCCGATACAGTGATGCCCTTGATGCTGTCAAGCTGTTCCTTTTCCTGACGGCATTCCTTAAGGGTCATGGGGCGGTCGAAGTATTTGCATTCGTAGAAATCATACTTTTCCCCACGCCTTATCACGCAGTCAAATTCGCCGTTGGTTTTCGTAGCAAGATCATCGTACCAATAACTCCCAAAATCGTCGATATCAGGGTATTTGCCAAGCATAGCGGCTCTGTGGAAGTATTGCAGGGCGATGCCTTCAAGCCGTCTGCTGACAAATTGCTCCAGTACAGCGCTAATATTTCGATTGAAGAACTGCTCCTCACCGATACGGGCGATCGTTCCCGCCTTGCCGAAAATGAACGTGAAATAGAACCGCATCAGATTATCCACGATCTCATAAAACTGCTTTTTCTTGTCATTGTGGCGGTTGATCGGCTCGGTTTTCTGAATGCTCTCCATGTCGAGCAAAATTTTCAACTGCTTATCGAGCAGCCCTGTCTCACAGCTTACAATTTTGTCACGTATCTCGCTGTAACGCTTCTTGCCGTTTCCGAGAATTTCCAGTATTCGTGCATCGAAAGACTTCTGTATCTCTCTCAGCATGACATTCTCGATGTGTGACCGCACCAGACCTGTTTCGGGCAGCAGAAGGCGTTCGATGTTCTCACGAATAGTCAGGCTTGTATCCAGATTTTCCAGAACATAGGGGCTTCCTCCGAATACAGCATAAAAGGCGACCTTGTCACGAACAGAAAGATCGGGATAGAATTTCGCTGCGTCAAGGTAGTCGAAATCACGGATATGCTGTATCAGCGAGAACCGTCCGAACAGTGGGTTGCCCTCTTCGAGCAGTTCTTTCATCACCGTGATGTATGAACCGCAGAGTACCAGCTTGACGTTTTCGGGCAGCTTGTCGATGACAGCCTGCAAATAGGAATCGACCTCGTTTTTCTTTTTGGTCTGCTTAAGATATGGGTATTCGTCGATGATGAGAAGTATCTTTTTGTCAAGTGTTTTCAGGTAGTTCATCATCTCAAAGAGAGAGCCGAATCGGATATTGGGCAGTCCAAGCCCCTCGGAAACGCTCTGATATATTAACTCCATATTGCCTTCAAATGTGCTTGTTACGCACATATGGTTGATGACGACACCTTCAAAGCTCTTTGCAGCTTCGCTCAGCAAAGTGGTTTTTCCGACTCTGCGTTTGCCGTAGACCAGCACCGCCGTCTTGCGTTTCCATGAGGAAAGCTCGGCATTTAACTGCCGTAGTTCTTTTTCTCTGCCAATAAACATAGTATCACCTCTTTTCTGAAAATATTTTCTCTGAATATTTTTTCAGTATAATGATATTATACCACAGCGCTTTGCCATTGTAAAGTTTCTGAATAAAAATTCAGTGAAATATTATTCAGTAACAGATAGATTTGATTTTATGATCTGTTATTGATAGTATGCCACAGGAAAGCGATACTATAACTCACGTTATTATGCACCGTGGAAGTGTCGGTATTGCTGCGCAAAAGTTTGGATTATTTACAAAAAAAATAATTTTGTTTTTTAGTTAAAAAAATCACAATTCGAACACAATTTAGTTTTATAATCTAAACAAGGTGCTAAAACAAAGGCTTTTGAAAAGCGCCAGTTAATTTATCCGCATATACCTTAGTTTTGACATAGATGTTATCCAGACTAGTAGTATTTTACTACGTAAGAAGGCTCCCCCAAAGGGAGCTTTTTTATTTGTTTTTTTATTTTACTTTTTTGATTCAAAATCAAAAGATCATTTAAAATATATATTTTGAATTTTTAGTGCTAAAGTTAAAAGAGTATTTGAATAATATATAATTTTATAGTATAATAATATGTGTCTTTTTTGTTTTTTTTAATAAATCTATTGGCTGGTTTTACAAATACATTTAATCAGATTTTTGTATATGTAATTCATTTACGTCGATTAAAGGAGTATGTATGCGGGGATTTAAAAATAAGGCGTTAAAGGCAGCCTGTGCTGTTTTTGCCTTTTCTTACGGGGTTTTAGGCGTTATGCCTTCTATTTGTTCTGATAAAGACAGTAGCGGGACTGCTTTATCTGGAAATATCACAAATAGTATTTCTGAAGGCTGTATTAGCAGTTCTTTTATCAAAACTGCAAGCAGTTTTGATAGCAATTCTTCAAACATTTCTGGCACCTCTTCTAATAGCGCTTTTGCCGGAAACACAAAGCAGTTTGCTAGATCTAAGGCTTCTAAAGGCGGTGAATATAATTCGTGGGGCGTTTATACCTTGGGATTTAATGAGTTTGCTCCTAAGCTAACGGATTATACAACTACGGTAAAGGTCGCTGTCATTGATTGCGGCGTTGACATGGACCATCCATTTTTGAAAGACAGGCTTACTTCTGATGGTTATGATTTTATTGATCATGATTATTATCCAAATGATAAGGATGGGCACGGAACTCACGTTGCCGGCATTATTGCGGATTGCACTAGGGGACTAAATGTGCAGATCATGCCTATCAGAGTCATGAGCAATAATTATGCTGCTAACTGCGATATTTCTGTAGGCGTTGAATATGCTGTAAATCACGGGGCTGATGTTATTAACCTTAGCCTTAATGGTGCTCCTGACATATACAGGGAGGATGCTATTCAATATGCCGTAGATGCGGGCGTAGTTGTGGTTGTTTCTGCCGGTAATGAATATGATGATGTTAAAAACTGGGGTCCTGCTCAGCTTAAGGATGTTATTGTTGTTTCAAATATGGATGATGAATTTTATAGCGCTTGGGATACAAATTACGGCAGCACAGTTGATGTATGTGCTCCTGGCGTTTATGTTTATAGCTGCTGGAATGATGGAGCCTTTGAGCATTTAAGCGGCACTTCTATGTCTGCTCCTCACATTTCAGCTCTTGCAGCCATGCTTCTTATTGAAAATCCTTCGCTTACTCCGGCTCAGGTAGAGAAAAAAATCAAGTCTTATGCAAAAGATCTTGGCGATGATGGATGGGATAAATATTACGGACATGGTTATCCTGATATGAGCGAGGTAAAGGTCGTTGTTCCTGAAAAGGTCGAGCTTAGTAAGAAATCTGCTTACATTAAGGTAGGTAAGAGTGTTAATCTTGTTTATTCTATTATTCCAAGCGATACTACTTCTGATTATGTTTCTTTTAAGAGCAGCAATTCTAATGTTGCTACAGTTTCTGCTAAGGGTAAGGTAAAGGGCATTAAGGCCGGTAAAGCTACCATTACGGCTACTACAGCTAATGGTCTTACTGCTAAGTGCACCGTTACTGTTACTGATGATAGCAATGATAAGCAGTAAGGAGGGGCTATGAGATTAAAATTTAATAGATTTTTTGCGTTTCTTTTGATGCTGGTCCTTACGCTTTCTTTGATTGGACCATTAGACGTTAAGGCTGCTGGCACTATTAAGTTAAATGCGACCAGTAAGACTTTGTATATCGGAAAGACCTTTAAGCTCAAGCTTTCTGGTACTAGCGAGGCTGTTACTTTTAAGTCTTCAAATAAAAATATTGCCAGCGTCTCTAAAAAAGGCACCATTACTGCTAAGAAGTCCGGTAAGGCTACCATTACGGCTACTGCTGGCGGTAAGAGCTATACCTGCAAGGTGACAGTAAGAAAATGTAGTATTTTCAGCTATCTTAACTGGCCTGATATGTATAATTATGAGCAGCAGTACGGTCACGGTGATGGTCTTGGTGGTAAAATAACTGATTTAAATGAGTATTATGTTTATCTAGGTTGTAATTATGTGCCGATTCTTTTATCCTACAAGGGTCCTAGCCTTGATTTTGAGGTAGCAGATCCTGTTATTTGCTGTGCGAGCATTGGAGAGCTTGAGAAGGATTTTGCGACTCTTTATGTTTATCCGCTTGAATGTGGTTCTACTACCATTACAGTTACTGATCCTAAGGTTCCTAGTGTATCTTTAACTCTTACCATTAATGTTTTGCCTTCACTTTACGTTGAGGATTCTATTACAGAGATTACGCTTAAAAAGGGCGAGTCTAAGACCATAAAGTTTTATCAATATTTTATGTGGAATCTTTACTGGTCTTCAGCTGAAAATAATGGTGTTTTTGATGCTTCATGGGCCGATGACTGGAATTATGATGAAAATAGCATTGAACTGACTATCAAGGGTACTAAAAAGGGAAGTGATGAATTGATTGTGTTTATCGGTGATAATGAAATTGTTGGAGGGCGAATAAATATCAATGTAAAGTAATGACTTTGTGAGTTTGATAAATTATTGACAAAGTCTGAGCTTCTATGTTATAATATTTAGTTAGGTGAATACCTATTATTTTGTTTAATATTAATTTTAAGGAGATAATAAAATGGCTATTAAATCACTTATCATCAATCCTGGTTCAACATCTACAAAGATTGCTGTTTTCGAGGATGAGACAATGCTTTTTGACCAGACTCTTCGTCATTCTAATGAAGAGCTTGCACCTTACGCTACAATCATCGATCAGAAGGATTTCCGTAAGGACATGATTACTAAGTTCTTAAAAGAGCAGAATTTCGATATTAATTCTATCGATGTTTTCGTTGGTAGAGGCGGTCTTGTTAAGCCTATTCCTGGTGGTACTTATGCCGTTACTGATGCTCTTGTTGAAGATCTTAAGAAGGGCGTTCAGGGACAGCATGCTTCAAATCTTGGCGGTATCCTTGCCAGAGAGCTTGGTGATATGTTTGGTAAGCCTTCATATATCGTAGATCCTCCTGTTGTTGATGAGATGATCGATATCGCTAGACTTTCAGGTGTTCCTGAGATTCCTAGAAAGAGTATTTTCCATCCATTAAACCAGAAGGCTATTGCTAGAAGATACGCTAAGGAAATCGGCAAGAAGTATGAGGATATCAATGTTATCGTTGCTCATATGGGCGGCGGTGTCAGTGTTGGTGCTCATGAGCATGGTAAGGTTATCGATGTTTTTAACGCTTTAGATGGTGATGGTTGTTTCTCACCTGAGAGAGCTGGCGGCGTTCCTGTTGGTGGTCTTGTTGATATGTGCTTCTCAGGTAAGTACACAAAGCAGGAAGTTTATAAGAAGCTCGTTGGTAAGGGCGGTCTTACAGCTTATCTTGGTACAAACAGCATGATGGATTCTGTTAAGAAGATGAAGGCTGGTGATCCTGAGTTTACTAAGGTTGTTCAGGCTTTCATTTTCCAGGTTTCTAAGAATATCGGTGCTATGGCTGCTGTTCTTAAGGGAAATGTTGATGCAATCCTTCTTACAGGTGGTATTGCTCATCAGTATCCTGTTACAGATGGTATTACAGAGCGCGTTGGCTTCATTGCTCCTGTTAAGGTTTACATGGGCGAAGATGAGCTTCTTGCTCTTGCTCAGGGTGCTTTAAGAGTTATGACAGGCGAAGAGCAGGCTAAGGAGTACTAATTTGTAATACGATTTGTATTATTTGAAATATGATTTGATATTTGATACACGGATATGTCT
Organism: uncultured Eubacteriales bacterium; assembly: GCA_900315015.1. Lineage (GTDB taxonomy): Bacteria > Bacillota > Clostridia > Lachnospirales > Lachnospiraceae > UBA9722. The sequence continues at coordinate 34,988 of OMXJ01000027.1, forward strand.
TTTGGATATATCCGTGTATTTTTTTATCATTAAGGATTTTGTTATTTTCATTTCTACCATTTTTTTGTATAATGATTATGTATTGATTTTGTTTCTAACGTTGTTTTAATTATGTTTTATAACTGTTTTTCACAAAATACTACGATTTAATTCACATTTACTACATACTTTTTCGGTATCTTTTTTGTAGATTTTAAAAGTATTTTTTTAGCAAAAGTGATTTCTTTGAGGCGATTTTAAATATTAATTTTTTTGAAAAGGAGATTTGTTTATGAGGAGAAAAAATCTTATTAAGGCTGGTATGGCCAGCACAGCAGCAGCTCTTACTATAGCCCTTACAGGAACTAGTGCAGTTAGTTCTGTATTTGCGACTGATACTACAGAGGCTACTGAGAGCATAGATACAAATACCGATTCTAATAATGATACAAATTCTAATACAAATTCTGAAAATACACCTCCTGAACTTCCAAGCGGTGAGGCTCCTTCGGGCGATATGGGAAATGGCGGCACACCTCCTAAAAAGCCTGATGGTGATAATTCAGGTAATGATGGTGGAACTCCTCCTGAAAAGCCTGATGGTGATAATTCAGGTAATGATGGCGCAGCTCCTCCTGATATGCCAGGCGGCGAGGACGGTGATTTTACAGGCGGCGCACCTGGCGGTGCACCTGGCGGAACTTCTTCTGGTGTTTCTGAGTACACTGCGGTTACAGAATATACAGAAGATACTACAACTACTGATAGTACCTATGAGAGTACTGGTACTGATGAAAATGCAGTTCTTGTTTCAAACGGTACTACTATTTTAAATAATGCTACTGTAAGTAGAGTTAGCTCTGATTCTACCGGCGGCGATAATTCAAGCTTCTACGGAGTTGGTGCAGCAGTCCTTAATACTGCCGGCTCTGTCTTAGTGAACGGTGGAACAATTACCACGGATTCTGCAGGCGGCGCTGGTGTATTTGCTTACGGTGACGGTGTTGCCTACGTTTCAGGCGTTACAATTAATACCGAGCAGAATACCTCGGGCGGTATTCATGTTGCAGGCGGCGGTACTTTATATGCCTGGGATAATGCTGTTAATACTAATGGCGGCTCTGCAGCTGCTATCAGAAGTGATAGGGGCGGTGGCACAATGGTTATTGACGGCGGAACTTATACTTCTAATGGTTCTGGCTCACCTGCCATTTATTGTACAGCTGATATTACTGTAAATAATGCAATTCTTAATGCTACAAATAGTGAAGGCATCTGTATTGAAGGTAAGAACGCTCTTAGAATTTTTGATTCAGCTCTTACTAGTAACATGCCTGATGATTCCCAGAATGATGTTACCTGGTCTGTAATTCTTTATCAGAGCATGTCTGGTGATTCTGAGGTAGGTACTTCTGAGTTCTCTATGGTAGGAGGATCTCTTACTTCTTTAAACGGCGGTCTTTTCTATACTACAAATACTGCTAGTACTTTCTACTTAAACGATGTTGAGATTACTCCTTCTGAGGATAATCCTTTCTTCCTTCAGGTTACTGGTAATGCTAATCAGAGAGGCTGGGGATCTAGTGGTTCAAACGGTGCTGATTGCAGCTTTACCGCTGATTCTCAGGTTATGGTAGGAGATATTGTTTACGATTCTATTAGTAATCTTGATCTTTATATGATGAATGCAAGCACTCTTACAGGTGCTGTTAGAGATGATGAGACCTGGGCAGGTGATGGTAATTCTTCAAATACCGAGGCCTGCAACCTTTATATTTCAGAGGATTCTACCTGGTATGTAAGTGCAGCTAGTACAGTTTCTAATCTCTACAATGCTGGTTCTATAGTTGATCTTGATGGTAATTCAATTTCTATTGTTGGCTCTGATGGCACAGTTTACGTTGAAGGCACTAGTTCTTCAGATTATGTCGTTACAGTTACTGGCACTTATTCAGATTCTGCTGATTTTTCTGAGGCTAGTTCAGCTATAGCATTTTCAGATTACGCAGTTGAAAAGCCTGAGGCTTTGACAGCATCAGGCGCTACAGTGGCTGAACAAGAAGAGACACAGGAGGTTACCACAGTTGTTGAAAATACAGAAGAGGCAACAACTGAAGCCACTACTGAAGTTACAACAGAGGCTACCACCGAAGCTACCACTGATGTAACAAATGTTTCTAGCGATGAGAGCTCGGATAGCACTGAAGAAGGCACAGATCATACCTTCGGCTACATAGCTGTTGCTGTGGTTGCAGTAGTTGCCGGCTTAATAGCTCTTATTCTTGGTAGAAATATAAAAGCTGTTACGGAAGATGAAGAAAGTAAAAAGAAAGATAAGTAAAGCGAAAAGATTCACTGTCTTTAATGCGTTATTAAAATGCTTGATTTCAGTGATGAAGCAAAGGCAGACGCTTAGATGTCCCTTGCGCTGAATTGATCCGGATTAAGAAAAATAAAAAACAGGGTGTAGCATTGTGCTGCACCCTGCCTTTTTAATTGCTGCTTTCGTTCTGCTGCCTTGCGATATCCGCACGGATAAGGGCTTTAATGTAACCGGCTTTGCTAGGAACTGATTCCAGGCGGTTCAATATATCCGCATCTTTTTTGAGATTGAACATAAATGTTACACGTTTCATATTTTCTTTTTCATACTTCCGTACGGCTTTTATCTGAGCTTCAGTTGCCATTGTTGTTCCTCCATTGCAAAAGTGATTAACATTTTATTTCAATAAATCGTTTACTTCTTTGATGAACTCTTTTGTTTCTTCAGTATCCGGTAAAATTCTCTCCGCAAGTTTTATTATAAGCTTAAGTATGGTTTTTGTTTCAAACATCTTTTTAAGCTCCATTTCTTCTTTGATTTTCAGTTTTTCTTTTGCATCCATCGTCGCTTGACCTCCTTTCTATAAATAATTATAACACACGTGTTACAATCTGACAAGCAATTTTTTAAATGATTTTTCAAGAAATCCTTGAAGCGGTAAAGCGCGGCGCAAAGCTCGAAAAAGGCAGTATGACAGGATCATTCTTTAAGATGAATGACCGCAAGATGAATGCAATGATTGACGCCACCTTAGACCACACGAAAAAGGCAGAAGTAAGCATTTTAAGAGTTGCGGAGGATAAATACAGGCAGACAATATTCAAAGCTCAGATGTTCGAGGCGGCAGGCGGTACTTACGAAAAAGCAATAGATATGGCAACAAAAGACTTC
>OMXJ01000023.1 GCA_900315015.1 uncultured Eubacteriales bacterium
AGGCGCGGTCAATTCAGCTGAAAATGGTTTCAGTATAGGCGGAAACGCAAACACAGCGGCCGCAGCAAGCGATGAAGCCGAGACACTGAAGAACATTTTGGGGATGATGAAGACGGCAATGAGATTGTAAAGCCGGAGGAAAAGCAAAAGGTTGCAGAAGCTGAAAGAAAAGCACAGGAATATAACCGCGCAGCAGAGATGGAAAAGCGCAACAGGCGGCTTCCAAATAACAGCCTCGACCCTGATAACAGAAGGATAGCAGCAGCCCAGGCGGACGAATGGCATAAACGCAAGGAAAGCCTTCCAAAACCAGAGAGAAGCGTCATAGAGAAAAAACTTGAAAAATATGTTGAAAAAATTGAAAACGGTGATATAATTTACGATATACAGTACTACAGAAAAGTTGAGCTCGATAACTCATCTGTTGTTACCTTCACTACAAAATATGGAAATATAGGCGTTAAAAAGATTTTAACTATCACTGATTGAGATTTTTATATTTCTGATAATGTTAAGCTTAAACCTAAACAATTACATGAAATAAAAAAGGCATATGATTTAGGAATCAAAATGGTGGGGCTTAAACGAGAAAATGAACCGATATGTGTTATTGTTCATGACAGAAAAAGGTTTGTCAATGAGGTCTTCAGGAATTGGCTCAATATTCTGAGACGGCAGGAATTAAGGTGCAATACAGTAAGCGGAAACAGGATGGTGAAGAATGAGAGATTTTGTTATCAGGTCAATTCGAGATATGATAAGTGATGCAATTGGTAGTGAAGATGTTATTGTATGTGGAATTTCAGCGTTGGAATGTCTAAATCTCTTCAGCGGTTACTTTGAATCTGATGCTATAAATGTTTATTCTCTTTCCAAAGGGACAAATCCGGCTCTCAATTATCATACTGTAAACTCCTTCGATGAAATTGAAACTGTTTCATGCGGCTCATTTGTGTGTACCTCGGCGAATCAGACCTTTAATGATTTACTGTCTGATTACGAAAATGCTGATGAACTTGCACTTTTGGAAGCTCTCAGTAATTATTATCATTTGCACGGTCAAACTTTTGAAGGGCTTGAAATATCAAGTGAAAATATGCCAGCATTTGACAATATCAGGCAATCCGCTATCGAATACCACTGTGGGGGTTGATATGAATGGAAGTTACCAACAAAGAAGAACTAATGGAATGTTTTCCCCACAGTTTAATGCTATATTTATAAAATATCAAAATGATAGTTATGAGCTTTTATGGACAATGATTTATGAATTGTTTCACAAAAAAAGATTCTGTCACATATGCAAAAAGGTTTGCAAATATTAAAACTTATGAGTCATTAGCAGCGATGGAGAGTGAAATATTTAAACCTAAAGTTGATAAATTCATAAAAGAAGGCGTAGATATTTCAGAAATTAGCGAATATGCGTCTTTATCGTTTTTGGATGGAAAATAAGATGAAGTCTATACTGAAATCCGCACAGCCAAATTGATAGGAAGGAAAAAGGGCAAGTAAAGGAGGGATTTGATTTATGGTGGTAAATGTTCCTGATGATATATGTCAATTATTTGATGAGGTAAAACCTTACTTAGATAGATACCTTAGATTTATTGAAATGGTTTCATGATAATGATGATGATGATCAAGACTTTCAATAATAAGTGGGTTTAAGCACTTGGCAAAATGCCAGGTGCTTTTTTACCGCCTTGAAGTATTGGCTTTGATAAATCAAAGTCAGCTTCAGGGCGGTTTTTAGTGGAGACACCACTATAAAAACTGATACAGGGAGACACAAAGAAAATTTTTGATTTGAATTTTACGGAGATTTATGTATAATTAGGTATGGTGTTTATCACTATACCTATTTTTTTTCATTCCGGATTTTATATTTTTTTTTAACGAAATAGTGGAATGAAGGTATAAAGGTATTATTTTAAACGTTTATTTTTATTTTTATGAAGGAAGGTATAATATGAATTTACCAAAGGATCCATTCATGCTTCTTAGCATTGTGAACATGCAGCTCAGGGATTTTTATCCGAATCTTGATGAATTCTGCGCCGACAAGGACGTTGACAAGCAGGAGATCATCGACATTATCGCTAAGGCCAAGTATGAATATAACGAAGAATTGAACCAGTTTAAGCCTGTAGTTTGATTTTTAAGTCAAATTGCATAGAAAGTGCTGTATTTCAATGTTAATTTTTTAACAAAAATTGCGATTTTGCTATTGAAATATTTTTAAATTTATGGTTTAATTAAGTACTTAGAGAATGCTAACTGATTTGTATTTATAGAACTGATTCTTTTACTTGGCTTGAATCAGTAGTTTTTGGAAATAATATTTCAACTATACAATTTTTAAAGGAGATTTGAATTATGGATAAGAAACCAGTTGTTCTTATGATACTTGACGGTTTTGGTATTGCAGAACCAAGCGAGGGTAATGCTGTTTACCTTGCTAAAACACCTAACATTGACAAGCTTATGACTAATGATCCTTACGTTTTAGGTAAGGCTTCAGGTCTTGCTGTTGGTCTTCCTGATGGTCAGATGGGTAACTCTGAGGTAGGTCATATGAATATGGGTGCAGGAAGAGTTATTTACCAGGATCTAACACTTATTACAAAGCTTATCGAGGATGGAGACTTCTTCAAGAACGAAGTGCTTTTAAAGGCTATCGAGAACTGCAAGAAGAATAATTCAGATCTTCATTTATGGGGACTTCTTTCAGATGGTGGCGTTCATAGCCATATTACTCATCTTTTTGGTCTTCTTGAGCTTTGCAAGAGAGAGAACTTTGACAGAGTATACGTTCATCCATTCATGGATGGCCGTGATACACCTCCTATGAGCGGTAAGGGCTACATGCAGCAGCTCGTTGACAAGATGAAGGAAATCGGTGTTGGTAAGGTTGCTTCTATTTCAGGCCGTTACTACGCTATGGATAGAGATAACAACTGGGATCGTATTCAGCTTGCTTATGATTCACTTGTTACTGGTGAAGGCGTTAAGGCTACAGATCCTGTAGAGGCTATGCAGGCTTCTTATGATGCTGGTAAGACAGACGAGTTCGTTATTCCTACAGTTATCACTGATGCTGATGGAAAGCCAGTTTCTCTTGTTAAGCCTAACGATTCAGTTATTTTCTTCAACTTCCGTCCTGACAGAGCTAGACAGATTACTAGAGCTTTCTGCATGACAGATGAGGAAATTGCTGCTACAAATGGTGATGTTTACAATACTAAGAGCATCTGCTCACTTAAGAGAGCTAATGGTTTCATGCCTCTTACATTCGTTTGCTTCAAGAACTATGAGGAAGCCATTAATAATAAGCTCGTTGCTTTCGAGAAGAAGGATATTGTTAATACCTTCGGTGAGATTATCGCAGCTAATGGTCTTAAGCAGCTTCGTCTTGCTGAGACAGAGAAGTATGCTCATGTAACATTCTTCTTTAATGGCGGTAAGGATGAGCCTAATAAGGATGAGGATAGAATCCTTGTTAATTCTCCAGCTGTTGCTACTTACGATCTTAAGCCTGAAATGAGCGCTCCTGAGGTTAGCAAGAACCTTAACGAGGCTATTGTTTCTGGTAAGTATGATGTTATTATCATCAACTTCGCTAACCCAGACATGGTAGGTCATACTGGTTCAATTCCTGCAGCTATCAAGGCTGTTGAAGCTGTTGATACCTTCGTTGGCCAGGCTGCTGAGAAGATAGATCAGGCAAATGGTGTTCTTTTCATTTGTGCAGACCATGGTAACTGCGATCAGATGATCAACTTTGAGACAGGCCAGCCTCATACAGCTCATACATCAAACCCAGTTCCTTTCATTCTTCATAACTATGACAAGGATTATACTCTTCGTGAGGGCGGCGCTCTTTGCGATATCGCTCCTACACTTCTTGAGATTATGGGAATTAAGCAGCCTGAGGAGATGACAGGTAAGTCACTTCTTGTTAAGAAGAACTAATTTTGATTTTTAATTATTTATAGATTATTATGGATGATAGAATATTTATTGCAATTATAAGTGAAGGTTGTAGATACGAAGCTGAAAAGATTAATGTTCCTTTTAATTTTCTTTGGCGCTATAAAGAAAAATATAAGCTTGAAGAAGTTATTCAGTTATGGAAGTTTTTTATTAGCTCTATTCTTACAAAAAATGAAAATGATCCTATACCTTTCGATGTAGTTGCAAAGGTAAGATTTAAGGACATTGCATCTCGAATTGATGTCGGCCCTTCTTATTCTAGAATATCTATTAGCTGGGATAATCTTGAGGTCACACCTTTTGATATGGATGAAAAACTTGAGAGGTCATTTTATTTGACTCTATCAAGCAAGCTTACCAGCGCTCTTAATGAAAAAGGTAGGGCGGCTAAGTATCAGATATTAAAGGATATTCATACTTTAATTATGATTAACATGCCTTTACTTGTTCTTAAGTACGGTTACTAAATTCATATATTTTATCAAATGTAATTTTAAATAAAGCTAAAAGGGGCTATAAAAACTCCTTTAAAATAGAAATCGCACCGGGCCCTTGCTCGATGCGATTTTTTGTATTGCCTCTTAAGAATAAAAATTAGAGTCTGACCTAGAACCGAACTATTCTCTAATTTCAGTCTGAATTAGAATCAGAATTGGAGTTTGAGCTAGAACTGAACTAATTACTAATTTTAGTCTGAATTAGAATCAGAATTGGAGTCTGAGCTAGAATCAGAACTGGAATTATAATTAGAGTCTGAAGTATAATTCGAGCTAGATTCTGAATGTAGAGATACTATATTTCTTGCCTGTCTGCGGCGATCTTCATCTATGGCAGCATAATGCTTTTTAGTTGTATTTACATCTTTATGGCCTAATACATCAGCTACAAGATAAATGTCACCGGTTTTTCTATATAGATTTGTTCCGTAGGTACTACGAAGCTTATGAGGCGTAATTTTCTTTGTGCTTGTTACCGTACTTGTATATTTCTTTACCATTATTTCTACTGTGCGTACTCCCATACGGCGTTTACGGTCGGAGAGGAAGAGAGCATTTTCGTGTCCTTCTACTATGCCAGATATTGCATTTCTTTCTTTTAAATACATCTCTAGCTGTTTTTTTATTTCATCTGAGAAATAAACTATTGATTCATATCCACCTTTTCGAACTATTTTTATTCCGCAGTTCTTAAAATCTACATCTCCAATATCTAGACCAACACATTCAGATACACGGATTCCAGTACCAAGTAATAAGGATATCATGGTAAGGTCACGCAGTTTATTCTTATTATGGAAGCGTTTCTGAGCATCTGATAAGGTTTCACCTGTTTCTACAACATCTAATAGCCTTGAGACTTCCTCAGTATCCATGCGGACTATGGCTTTATCATGAAGCTTTGGCATGTCTATCTGCATGGCTGGATTAGTATCGATTGATTGATTTTTGTAGAAAAAATTGTACATGGAGCGGAGAGAAGACATCTTCCTTTTTATTGCTCTCTCATTGTTAATTATTTCACAATGTGTTTCTGGATCAATATAGTATTTAAGATAATGCTCATATTCCTCAATATCCTCGGTAGTGATCTGATCGAGCATTTTTAGCGGAAAATCAACGATTTCCATGTTTTTATAGACAGGATTTACCTGCTTTATAAATCTAAAAAACACCTCATTATCGCCTAAATAAGCAATTCTTGTACGAGGCTGTGTTTTTTGCTCGATTCCATAGATATAGGTTTTCATGAATCTTGGAAGTCTTGCAAGCATTTCACGAAGTTTTAGGACATATTCCTTATTTTTAACTTCAGTATACGTTGGATTATTATTTTCAGCCATTTTTTTGTCCTTATTATATTAGTTATTTTTGCTGGCATTTATAGTTACTAAATGTCATAAGTATTTATATATGTAGCATTTACGTATAATTATAATTCTTTGTGTATTGTTATAATTTAAACTGTAATTTGATTTACATAAATTATTTAAATATATTCTGAGCAATTTTAGCCCCGTAGGGAGGCTTATAGCTTAAAGGCGAACAAATATGCGCTAAAGAATTTAAAAGCCCTTAAACGGACAAATACAAAGCCAGAAGCCATATCACTCTCGACTACTTACCATTATTTCGTTAAACCTGCATTTAGCGAAAAGTTATCTGTCACTTATTATACCATCTTCTATTTCATTTTGCAAGTATTTGCTCGGGATTTTGACTTAAAATTAGAGATTTTTTCATTGTATTTGTAATCATAATTAGAGCTTGATAATTGATATCAGTCTTTAATATATAAAGGCCTACATTTCTTAAAATGTAAGCCTTAGTTTAAAATTACAATATGCTTTTGGATATTATATGTCCATATCGCTGGTTACCGGAGAAGTTCCGACAATTTTTCCGAATACCTTAAAATCGTGTTCATCATTAAGTGGCTTGGGTGCGTATTCAGGATTGACTGATACAAGTGCACTTTTTCCATTTTCACTAACGAACTGCTTGCAAAGAGCATCTCCATCATAGTTGAATATACCAAATTCGCCGCTTTCAATATATGCCTGGCTATGTACCCATACCAGATCTCCATTTTTGAACTTTGGCTGCATTGAATTTCCGCTGATTCTTACGGCAAAATCTGCTGATGCTGGTATATTTTCAGGTACATCGATCATATTACTTGAATCTGATTCTGAATCCATGTAGTTTCCTGGACCAGCTGATACAGCAAGATCATAAAATGGAAGTAGTCTGCGTACATTTCCGATTTTTTCTTTTTCTATTATTATTACATTTGATTTCTCATTCTTGAATGACTCTGCATCTGGGAGCTTATCTGCTGGTACAGAATGGATTCTAGGCTTATTTACACGCACTTTTCTCTGCTTCCCCTTTATTCTTGATACATTTGCGTCTGCAGAATTTGATTCCTTTACCTCGCCATTGCGATATTTCTGAGCATCTACAAGGTTTGAGATATAATCTAATACTTTATTTCTATTTTCTTCGCTGAGCTGACTTAATGGGAATTCTACGTCTTCATGTCCGAATGCTCCGCGAACATCTGATACTTCAAATATTCTCATTAATTCAAGGAACTGCAAAGCATTAGGAACATTTATATCTTTTTCCCATCTGCTGACTGATTGATTTAGGGTTACAAAGCCTGCTTCTGTCATTTTTGTTGCTACATCGATCTGTGATAACCCTTTTGCTTTACGTAATTTAGTTAATATCTTTCCAAAGGACTCCATCCAGCCCTCCTTTCATTTTTTGTATTATAAAAATTGCGTAATAATATAATCTCTTTTATTAATGTATAAAGTATATCACGAAATACAATAAAAATCAACTTAAAAATCAAAAATTACAAGATAAAATAATATAGCTACAATCTTCACTCATTTAAAAAAGCCATACAGGTTGCGTTTTTACGCGGTCTGCAAGGCTTTTTATTCTTATTATCTGTCAAAGATGGGATTATGCACCATTAATCTTGAAGCTAATCATAATAAACAGTCATTTTACGTTCATGTATTACTTCACCGGTTGAATCATCAATGATTATCCTATCAAGACTATCAAGAGTACCATCTAAACATAAATTTATCCTCCAAGCAAGCACTGGCTCTCTTAGCGCATCTTCACTATCTACTTCACCAGTGTAAATTATCAATTGTGGCTCTCCATCAATATCTACAGAATAATTATCAGAAACCGTTTTATATAATGTTTTTAGATTTAATTTTGGTTTCGTATCTAGCGAATCTATTATATAATAATTAGTAGAAAGTCTTAGTATTTTCTTACCTATTACATCTACAATTATCATTGCACGTCCATTATATACTTCTACTCCTTTATAATACTGTTGGAATGAATATATTTCACCATGTGAACCACTCTGCAGATAAACTTTCATTTCATTTTCAACATCTTGAAGCTTCATTATATCAGCAAGTGATGCAAGTGCTGCAAAGACGCTATCATAACCATTTATATCAAAATCAACGAAGTGTCCATCTATTGTAATTTTCTTATAACATTTTTTTTCGCTATCTAAAAAACTATAATTAATTTTTCCTTCTGTTTCTAATGCGTCTAATTCATCAAGGCTAATCTGCTTATAATCTGACGAAGAATCCCCTACGGTTGCTGTCGTATATTCATTGTAATTCCCTGCATTGCTACAGCCTGTAAGTAGTAATATTGCAAACATAATGATAAGTATTCTTTTTTTCATAGATTTTACTCCTCACCCAAATAGTTTTTTGCATCTGTATAATATCAATTTGATGATACGGTACCATATTCCTCAATTATGTTGCCACTATTTTCTTCTATCGGCTCGTACTTCTTATATAGTTCATATATTTTATTCCACAATTCTTGGATATAAACTTCAGAAAAAGCTGTTGTACCATCATCATATTGAATCTCAATATGACGATCTACTGTATCAACTAAACCATTTTCTACCTCGGGTTTTTTATTTAAATAATCTGTTAAGTCTATTGATAATATACTTTGATAGTCCGAATCTGATATATAATATGTCGTGGTTTTTCCCGTCCTATAATCTTCTTTACACATTACATAGGCGTTATCATTTTGCGATATTGTCAAAGTATGATTTTTAGATTCCTCGCCGCCTATTTCACTAATTGTAATTTTAGATATACTTTTACTGTCAGAAGGAATTTCAGGAAATTTGCTTTTATCGATTATTGGCTTTGAATCTTGATTATCAACAATGGTAATATTAGTGTGATTTTGAGCATTACTACAGCCCGTTAGCAATAATAGCGAAAATGTAATGATTAATATTCTTTTTTTCATAGATTTTTCTCCTGCCTAATTTAGTTTTTTTAGGTTAAACACCCTTAATACTATATATACAGTTTAAAAACTATAAATGTTGCAGAAAAGAATATTTTTTTATTTTAAAACAAATTAAGTTGCCAAAAATTTAAATGTATTTTTCTACTGTTATTTTTAACTTACCTTTTTTGGTGGTTCTCTCTACGCCTTTATATTTAAAACGTCCGCAGCCTCTTACAGAGACGATGTCATCTACCTTCGGGGCATGCGTCTGATTTTCCATCAGCCTTCCATTTACTGATACTTTTTGTCCTCTAAAGTATTCTAGAGCCTTTTCCCTTGATAGGTGAAATACATGAGCTATTATTGCATCTAGTCTCTCTGAGTTTATCTGATACTCTTCTAGCTTTAATTCAGGTCCTATTCCTTCTGGTATTTCATCTATTATATCGCATTTTATGTGCGTGTGCTTTACCTGATAAAGGTTATCTGCTATGTACTCTGCCATTTTTTCCTCGCAGAATAAATATGCTGTCTTTCCTTTTATCAGGATATCGCCTGTTACTTTTCGATCTATGCCAAGGTTAAGTATTGCTCCTAAAAAGTCTCTATGAGTAAATTCATCTGAAAACTTTTCTAACAAAGGTGCAATTTTTATTACCTTTATTGGAAACGGCTCTTCATAGCCAAATTCCTCAAGGCTTCCAAATCTTAGCATCCTTCTTTCTGCCGATTCATAGCCTCCGTATATGGTTATTCCAGATGCGAAGGCGTTTTTACCTAATGACAATGCATCGCTTATTTCTGCCTCGGTTAAAAAATCTGTAAAGAAATATTGCGATGATGAATAGGATTTATCGGCTAATTCTCTTATTCTTTTTTTGAACTGTTCTGATTCTTCAGACATTTTATTCTTTATCCTTATCTAATGCTTCTTTTTCTACTTTTTCCTTATATGCATCCGAGCCTATGGTATTTTCAGCGTAATCTATCATTCTCTGGATATTATCGCCTCTTTTTTCAAGGAAGTCCTCTATGCATTTTGCACTTGCATAGCCGCCTGATACAGCATCCTTCGTGCTTCCTGTTCCTGGATATCTGTTAAAGAACTGCTCATACAAAGGTGAATAGATAGAAGTAAAATCATTCAATCTGTTCTTTGCATTTGTGACTTCAAAGTTATTTTCTGTGAGGTAATTTAGCCTATCATAGAAGCTCTTTCTAAAACCTTCATTTGACATAAGTTTTATGAATGCTGATACTACTATGTTATCTGTTTCTGGATCTAGCATTCCATAAGGCTTATAATTATCATCCTTTATGGTATTTACTCTTGCATCACCAGAGCCGCTTACACCGCCGAATTCGCAGTCATAGAACATAAGTCTCCATCTGCCATCTGCATATTCATTGCCGCTTACAGGGGTTTGAACCTTCCACATGCTCCAGTTCTTTCCTGGCCAGTCCCATTTATTATTGAACCAAAGCTCTGCTGCAAAATAGTCCCTAAATGATTCAGGATCTACTATCTTACAAAATTCCTCATAATCAGCATCATTTTCAAGTGTTACATAGGTGTTAAAGGCATTCTTTAAATCCTTAACAAAATACTTTTCGTCGGTTTCTCCTGCAGGTAATATGCCTTCATCGATATAATAGCCAGATTCATATTTTTCTGCATCGCCCTTTACTATTACAACATCTTTGTCTATGACACCGTGAAGATTTTCCATGTAATCTTCGTTATAGTCCTCTTGTAGTAAATAAAGGCCCCAGTATTCTCCGTTTAGGTAAACAATTGCCGGGCGTGAGCGCTGTGTTTCTACGTCAAAATCCGTTAGAAGGCTCTGCCAGAATACATCATTGAACTTGGCTGTAAAGGCACAGTTTCCACCTGGTCTAAGGACTAAAGTCTTAAATTTATCCATAGTTTCTCCGGCATCATTCTTATAGGCTTCACCAAAGAATGGATATTTAAAATTCTTCTTGCCGTAGTCATTTCTTGCAACTATTCTAAAACCTTTTATAAGGTCTGAGCGTGAATAATTTCCCTGGATCCTGATTCCACAGTTCTGGTTTATTATTTCTATGCAGCTATCTCCATTTACTTCAAAAATAGATATTCCAGCAGCTCTTTCCCATTCTCTGCCTCTTCCTTTATAATTGGCATCAAGGGCTCTTGCAGTTTCACCATCAGTGACTTTTGCAGTTTCTAAGTATTCAGCAAGTGCCTTTTCAAATTGATTTCCCTTTACATAGATTCCAACTTCTCCATCAAAGAGGTCATTATAATCCATCTGAATGCTCACTACAGCAAGCTTTCCTGAGTTTTCAAAGTATTCAGGAGCTGCCTCTGATACTGCCTGCATTGCCTTTACCGAATCGTTTATTCCCTGTATGTGAGTTTCTGGCGTTCCTATGAAATAAGTAGCTCTATTTGAGCTACTATAGGTCCCATCACTCTTTTTTACAGCGCTGCGCACCACCATGCATTTATCTACGCTAGAATTTCCAGGTGCATTTATCATACAGCTAAAACCATCCTTTGTTGCATTTGGAGAATTGTAATTTCCTGAAAATTCAACAGGATTTACTGCTGATAAGATATTTTCATCTTTTGACCTGTCGTAAATATGTATAGGTCCTGTATATTCGGTTGCTGTTTCACTTGAAACTGGATCTGAGCCATCAGTCGTATAGACGATAGTTCCATCTTCTAGTGATACTTCATTACCACTTGCATCAACTACACCTATTGATAAGTCAAATTCGTTTGGATAAAAGCCAGATGGTGCTGAATAGCTTGTAATTGCTGTATCAAATACTACTTTAGAGCTATTTTTAGTCTCATTTACTTCTGTATTTTCTTCATTATCCTCATCTTTATTATCCAGGCTTCCCTGCTCATCTTTTTTATCATCATTACCTGTTGCAGATACTTCATCAGAAGCTTTAGTCACTTCCTCTGTTTGAGAGGTGCTTGTTGTTACTATAGCTGTTGTTGACTGAGAAGAATTTTCTTCAGTAACAGAAATACTGCCTGTGTTACTACAGGCAGTAAATAAAAGCATTGATGATAAAGTTATAGTTAGAAAACGATTGTATTTTTTTCCCATAATCACATACTCCTTAAAAATATTAATATTTAAGGCTTGAAGGTATTAAAAGCGCTCTTTATGCTATCAAGTGTTGGAGGCTTAATAGACTTATCTTCAAACCTGATTTTATCGTTATAAATGTCATATACGCTTGTTGAAGCTGCATTCGCCGTAATCTTTGCTGCTTCGCTATTGACATTTGCTTCAGCCTTTGGTGCTGTGTTAACGTTTGCATTAGTTGCTACATTTGGTGTAGTATTATTAACATTTGCATTATTTGCTACATTCGGTGTAGTATTATTAACGTTTGTATTAGTTACTACATTCGGTGTAGTATTATTAACGTTTGTATTAGTTACTACATTTGGTGTAGTATTATTAACGTTTGTATTAGTTACTACATTTGCTGTTATATTTACATTACTATTTGAAGCCTGAGCATTTTTTCCGTCTTCAGCTTTTACAAGAGGCAGAGTTCTTTTTATTTCAGCTTCAAGAACTTCATTAACCTCTGCTAAAAGCGGATCTGAAGCAATATCCAAAGCTTTATTTTCTGGATTATTATTAGCTGTATTATTTGCTCCATTATTTACCGGTGTTATTGAGATAAATGGACTTACTTCAGGACTCTGCTCCTTCTTTAAATCAGCGGCTTCAACTTGTGTCTCAGGACTCTGATCCTTTTTTATATCAGTAGCTTCACTTGACATTACAGGGCTCTCAATTATGGTATCATCAAAAGGCGCTTTGCTTATATTATCTTCAGCCTGTTCTCTAGCCTGCTCTTCTGTAGGCTTCTCAGTCGGTTCTTCTGTATGCTCCTCAACCTGCTCTCTAGCCTGCTCTTCTGTAGGCTTATCAGTCGGTTCTTTTGTATACTCCTCAACCTGCTCATTTACCTGATCTTCTGCATGCTCTACAGCTATAATCGATCCTGTATAATCCTTGATATTGACCTTGCTCTCTGCGGAAAGATTTATTGTAGATGAATCAGTTGCCGCAATACTGTCGATGTAATCTACCTTATCCATATTTATGTTAAGGGCAGATCCGCCAGCTCCCGATATATTTCCGATTTCCTCATTGGTCTGTACAACCACATTGCAGGCCTCAGAATTGCTTGAAGCTCTTAGAGTCATTATGTTCTGAGTACTGTCAATTGTAATTGCAGCATATCCTGAATTACTTGTTGCTGTAAGGTTCGATAAGGTATCAACGCTATCAATATGCAGATTACATTCGCCTGTAATGGTGATATTGGCATTTCCTTCTTCGATTAATTTAGCTGCAAGCTCTAGCCCGCTCTTTTTATCCTCTTCACAATCATCTGAGCTAGCTGGCAAGGCAGTAATTTTGTTTATCAGCTGTTCTACTGCAGGATTGTTTGTATCAGATAGCTCCTCGCCGGATATGGTTACTTTACCGCTTGAATCTCTTGATAGAGACCACTTGTCTAGATAAATATTCTCAAAATTAATATTATCGTTATTGTTAGCCGATTTTTCAATGAGAAAGATACGTACCATTAAAGCCCTCCATAATTTGTAAACCCTAAGTTAATTTGTACATTTTTATCTTATATTCTTTTCCTGATGCTTTATCAAACGGCCATACAAAAGTTGGACCGACATAGGTCCTATCAGTCATCTCTGTCCGTAAATCCAGCTCCGCCTGATATGCACCGTCTATGTTACCATCTTCAAGACCTATAAAGGAATCAGTTTTAGTAATAGATTTTATAAAACGATTGAATTTTTTCTCTATGAACATTGTATTTTCTGAGATCAATTCAAACACACTACCATTATAATTGCTATTATTATTTTTTTCAATGTCATTTTTATATATATTATTTGTATTTATATCCCCGCTTAAATAATCATTTGCAGCTTCTCCGAGAATGTTTCTTATTATGCACTCCCAGATAAGAGCAAACATGTTATTAAGCTGGCTATGAACGCCTAAGGTAAGGCTATAGTCAAAGCGAAGCGGTAGACTTTCTTCATTAAAATTATCTTCTATTTGAAAGTCTCTTATATCATTATATATTTCCGCGAGTTTCTTCTTTGCTGCATCCTCAACATCTTCTTTTATAAAGGTCATAAGAGGCTTATTTCCTGTAAAGCTTTCTAAGATAACTAGAACAGCATTTATGAAATCGAGGTAATGGGCATCACATATTCCAGTAAAATTGCATTTAATGAGCCGTATTTTACCTTCCAATAAATAATCAAGACCATTTTCCATGGTAGCAACTGCTTTTTGCATATTTTCAAGGTCTTCATCCATGAGAGTTACATAAGAAAAGTGGCTGCATAAAGCCGGGAGCTCAATGTCATTGCATTGACCAGCTCCTAATACAGCTATATTACAGCCACCTATTGTATACCCTGTGATGAAGTCCGAAATATTCCTGCGATAGTCTCTCCAGTCCTCATGAGCATTTTTCATCTCTAGAAGACCTTTTACGCTATCAAGAATTTCCTTAGCTTCAATCATATTTAATCCATTTTCTTACTGCTCAGCTCCAGCAGCATCATTTAATACTCTGTTACTTGTGTCGCCATCCCACCAGTTTACATATGGTGCGAAGCCAAGATCCCAGATCCAGATATTACCATTAACTTCAACTCTGATTGCGCCTACATTTTCAAGCTCGATCATCTTTGATACAGCGCTATTGATCTTTGTTGCATCGATTTCGAAAATCGGATCCTCACCGAAATCATCAGCTCCCTTGCTCTTTGCGAAAACAGAAAGCTTTCCTGTCTTAAGATCATCATAGACAATACCATAATTGAAGTACATATTACACTTTTCATCCTCATCAAGATTGTACTCTACAGTAACCTTTTTACCCGAATTTGAATGAATTTCATTGTGCTCTGGTGATGTTGCTGTCTTACCATCAATGATAAGAGGCTGAAGTCCGTGCCAATCAAGGAATGCATTGCTATCACTGATAGTTGCTGGAGTGATATATAAAATTGCACCTTCTACCTGTCTGAGTGCCTTTTTAAGACCAAATGTTGCCATGATAACAAGTACAACAAATACAAGGTAAAGGGTTATTGCCTTGATAACAGCTGATGCATTGACATAATCTCTAAAGCACATTGAGAATATGATATAACCGAGTGTTGCGCATACAACATAGTAAATTGTATCCTGAGTATAGAAAGAGATCTTTTCGAAAAGATATCCAAAGCCCTGGAAAACTGCAATAAGGATTGTAGATACTACGAAAAACTTTGGGAATGCTGTTGGCCACATGTTCGTGAAAAGAATTCCCCATAAAATAAATACAAGGGCCTTAATTAGATCTATGATCCATGTTCTTGTGATAACAAGGCCTTCGTCTCCGAAGTTTGGTAAACCAAGTGGTACCTTTGCCTGTGGAATCCAGCTGAAAGCTATTTTTCCAGCATCTGCTGGATCTGGAAATACAAATAGTAATGCATATACAAGAGCTGCTGTATATAGCAGGAATACTATCGCTTTTCCTTTGTTAATATTCATAATTATTTCCCCCTTAAATATTTGAAAAATATTTCTATTTCATTTTTCCACGCCTTATTATAATATAAAAAAATATAAAAATCAAGTATACTTCACGAATTCTATACGTTATACTCTTGCCAAAACCGTCTTTCTTTCGATAAGATCTCCGTGTACAAGCATTACGCCTCTTCTATAATTTGCATTTAAGCTTCTTTGACTGACAATGTGTACACACTGACGGACCATTTCATCGATATTTACTCTATAGGTCGTTAATTCTACGCCTTCAGGAATCTGGGATGAATAATCATCATAACCTACCACAGCAATATCTTCAGGGACCTTATAGCCCGCATTTTCTAATGTTTTTATCATTCTATAAGCTGTTTCATCACAGTTACAGAAAAAGGCATCCGGCATTTCTGCTGGTAACTTAAGATCAATATTTTTTCCATCATCATCTCTGTCAGAAATAATCCAATAATCAGGCATTGGAAGATTCTTTGCAAGTTTGTACTTTAGGTGTCCCATTAAACGGTCAAGAATACTTCTTGTAACTGTGTAATTACCAACATAACCTATATTAGTATAGCCTTTTTGGGCTAAATATCTGGTCATGATATATCCGCCGGTAACATTATCTCCTATTATACTATCAACATCAAATTCTTCATTTTCAAAATCGAAGAATATCATATTGATTCCGACCTTAGAGAGATTCTCTAAAAAGACCATTTTCATTTCTCCAATTATTACAACCTGATCAACGGTCTCCGTCTGAACCACCTTTGGAATTCTGCCTCTATTTTCATCCTCGGCACGAACAATTTCGAGGATACCAATGAAACCTTTTTTAGATAATTCCATTGATAGTTTATGGTAAACTTTGAAATAAAACGAATTATTGTCAGTTAAGAACCTTTCAGCAACAATAAGAGCAATATTTTTATTTACAGATTCATTTTTCTTATCGCTCTTAGAAACATATCCTAATTCATCTGCTCTAATTAATATCTTCTGACGTAAATCATCACCTACGCCATCTTTTCCCGCAAGAGCCTTAGAAACAGTAACAACACTAACTCCAAGACCATTTGCTATATCTCTCATTGTAACAAGTTTTTTCATACTGTTCACCTAACCTCTCAAATGATTAATTCTATTAAATAGTATAACTCTATTTTAACACTAATTCAATCAGTTTGAGAATTTTTTACTTTTATTTAATATAATCTACAAACCTTCTACATTCTTCTAAATTTCCACCAGTGATAGGAAAAACCAAAACATAAGAATCACTTGAGTTTACATCTAAAAATTTTAATCCTGAATTTTTTAGGTATTCACAGTCATCAATTATAATACCATTAACAAATACTCCTTCCTCAGTTGTTGCAGATATAAATAAGTCTCTATATTCTGAGGCTTGTTCCTTAGAAAGAACGTATTCAACATCATAGAATATATCACCCTGAGTATTACAATATTCATAAAAGCTCTCTGGTATTATTGCTGCATCAATAAGACCATTTCTTATATTTAAAAAGAATTTATCAAAAAAACTTGTTTCAGCAGCAGGATTTTCTATTATCTTATCATTATATTGATATGATATTTGATATGCTGTATCACATTTAGCATACTTTTTCTTACCATCAAATTCATAATAAGCATTTAGTTCATCAGATAAGGACATATCACTCTTATCAGTATATGAATTTACTACTGCTAGATTGAATTTACAGGTATCTTTTCCGAAGAAATAATTAGCACCAATACCTCCTATAATGAATACAAGAAGCAAAAAGAAAACAATTTCAGCAATGTGATTATATAAGATATATGATATTTTATCGGAAAATCTGAGCTTTTTCCAGTCAGATCTATTATATGTC
Organism: uncultured Eubacteriales bacterium; assembly: GCA_900315015.1. GTDB lineage: Bacteria > Bacillota > Clostridia > Lachnospirales > Lachnospiraceae > UBA9722. The sequence continues at coordinate 17,308 of OMXJ01000023.1, forward strand.
TTATCTGCGGAAGCCGCCGAAGATGTTGAAGCTATCGAAGATGTTGAAGCTATCGAAGATGTTGAAGCTGCCGAAGATTCTTCGTTATCTGCAGAAATTTCTGATACTTCTTCATTTACCGGCACGAGTTTCTTATCAATTATATACTTATCGATTTTTTTACCCATTAGTATTGCTTTTGGATAAAATAACACTGCAATACCAACAAGAGGAATGAAAAATATAAGAAAAGCATATCTAGTCACAAGGAATACAAATAAAACTGAAAATACACCATTCATTAAAGTTACCGGAAGGAAAACTAAGCCAAATTTAATAGCATTTACATATGCTTGAAGAGTACTTTCATTAAATCTAGCCCTGATTGCCAAATACCAATCGTTTATTGATAAAAAAAGTACTATCAAGGTAATAGTAAGTCCGTAGAATAAGCTTCTGCCCTCTACTTCGTTTTGAGTCCAGAGAGTAAGATCAAGAGTGAGAATTACTATTCCTGCAACTAAAACTATGCTTCCGCCAAATGAATTTTTTAAATTGCTTTTAAACTCTTTAAAATAAGATGATATTATCGGCCCTTCTATATTTTTACTCATTTTCATCATAACGGCATACATTGATGTAAGTGCCGAACCTGCCGTTAAAATTGGTAAACAACAAATAGTTGTAAGTATGCTAAGAAGACATAAATCAAAGATCTTAGTCATCAAACGATTGTAGATATTGTCACCGGTAAGAAAGCCCATAATAATCCCCTTTCAATTGCTTCTTAATCAAAAACCGGCACAGATTAAGCGCCGGTTTCTGAATTTAATAATTATTTAGTCAAGTGCCAAAGATAGATTTAAATAATTAGCCCTTAACTGATCCTGATGTTAAACCGCTGTATATCTGCTTCTGGCATGTGATAAATACAATAAGTGCTGGAATAAGAGAAATAATAACACCTGCACATATTAAATTGTACTGACTTCCAAGAGGTCCTACGAAGGTATATAAAGATGTTGCAACTGTAGGATAAAGCTTCTTATCCTGAAGATAAAGATTAGCATTATAATACTCGTTGTAAGTACCTACACCCTTAAGGATACAGCTTGTTACGATAGCTGGCTTAAGAAGTGGTAATAGGATCTTATAGAAGATTGTAAAATAGCCTGCACCATCTACGATTGCAGATTCATCAAGTGATTTATCAATATTTTCAAAGAACTGAATATAGATGTAAATAGAAATAACGTCAGTTCCGCACATCAAGATAATATAACCAATAAGTGAATCGATTAAATGAAGATTTGTCATTATACCAAATACTGAGACCTGCATAGCTACGCCTGGAAGAAGTGTTGCAAAAAGGAATAAATTCTTAATTAATTCATTTCCTCTGAACTTAAATCTGTTAAGAACGTAAGCTAGCTGAGTACCAATTAATGTAGAAATAGCAAGTACACATACAAGTATGATAAATGAGTTAACAAACGCTTTGCCCATGTTTGCTTTCTGGAAAGCCTGGACAAAATTATCAAAATTAAACCAGCTCTTTGGAAGAGTCATAACGTTTGTACTGCCATACTCTTCATCTGTCTTAAAAGCTGTAATAACACAAGAAACGATAGGAAGAACTGCAACAAATGAGAAAAATACCAGTGAAAAGTACTTCAAAAATGCAATAACCCCACGTCCGATTTTTCTTCCTGCCATATTAATCTTCCTCCTGACCGTAAATTCCTCTAAATACTATCTTCTGCACAAGAGTTGCAAACAAGATGATTGCAAGCAGGACAACCGCCATTGCAGAAGCTAGACCAACCTTTTGCTGCGTATGAGCAATTTCATGCATGATTACGAAGTAAGTACCGGTTCCATTTGCACCACTTGTAATAACATATGGTGGTTCAAATGCTGATAATGAACCAGTAATTGATAAGATAACATTTAAAAGAATGATTTTCTTAATATTTGGAACAATGATATAAATGAACTGCTGGAACTTGTTAGCACCGTCAATCATAGCTGCTTCATAAAGAGATGAATCAACTGACATGATTGCACCGATAAAAAGTACCATGTTCTGTCCAAAATATCTCCATACTGAAGTTCCTACAAGTGAATAGTTATTAATTGCTTGATCTTTTAGCCAATATGGAAGATTTTCAAGATTAAAACCACACCACTGAAGAACTGTATCAAATACATATCCTCTTGTATAGAAGAACTTGAAGATGAAACCTACAGCAATACCGTTAATAAGAAAAGGGAAGAACATAAAGCCCTTAAAAATATTACCGCCCTTAACCTTAAAGCTAAGTATTGTTGCAAGATATAATGCTATCGTCAACTGTACTAATGAACCTAACATATAATATAAACTAAGTTTTAAAGCGCCAAAACAGTCCTCTCTTTTGAATACACTGGCATAATTTTTTAAACCTACAAAAGTTTTTTTGCCAATATATTTCATCTTGTAGAAGCTGAAACTTATCATCTCACCAAATGGTAAATATGTAAATAAAAAAAGCAATATCAAAGGAATAATCATAAAAGTAACCATTACGATTATTCTTTGAACTTTTCTGCTCCCAAACCATGCCTTAAAACCTGCTGAATCGGAAACACTATTTCCCATATAATTCCCCTTTCAAATTCCCCGAACAATCCGCAGATAGAGATAATCTCCATCTGCGGACCTTCAGTGAATCATAAATTGTTAATTAATTAGTACTTAATCTCAACACCAAGACTTGACTGGGCATCATTCCACTTCTGTGTCCACTCAGCCATAATGTCATCGAAGCTCTTAGATCCGGTAGCGGCAGCCTCAACGATAGCCTGAACCTTACTATTTCCGCCTGCATTAAATGAAAGTTCACTTTCTGAATTCATTTCATTCATAAGATCTTCATCACCTGGAAGAGCAGGTTCATCTTCAATAATTGTTGCTGCACTGAAATCAAATGTTGTAGGAGCTGTCTTTGAAATTGGATATCCTCCTTCGAATTCACACCAACCAGACTCTTCTACCATCCACTTTACAAATACCATAGCAGCATGCTTGTTGTCTTCTGATGAATTAGCATTAATACCATAACAATAATCAGGACCTGCAGTAGCGTACTGAGTTCCGTTTACTGTAATAGGGAATGGCATATAACCGATGTCCTGTGGTTTATCACCAGCTGCCTTCATCTGAGCAACTGCCCATGAACCAAGTACCATACATCCAATCTCACCTCTATTGATCATACCCTTACAGCCTTCCCAGTCTGTTGTAGTATAGTCATCTTCAATAAGACCTTCTGCAACTGCATCATATAAAATCTTGTAAAGAGAATATGCTCCTGTTCCATTACCCTTATCAGCAAATGGATGTGCTGTATGAGCAAATTTCTGATTTAACCAAGTTGAATCACCCTCTGTAATTCCGCCAAGGTAACTATCCCAAGCACCCATTGTCCAACCATCTGCATAGTTTGTATAAAGAGGGATTGCGTCTGTATTCTCCTTAATCTTCTTAAGAGCATCGATGAATTCATCTGGTGTCTTTGGAAGTGTTGTTACTCCCGCTTCATTAAATACTCTAATGTTGTAAAGAAGACCCTGTGCATTACCCATGTAACCGATACCGTAACACATACCATCAAGTTCCCAGTTCTTTGGGAAGTTAATATACTGATCCATCTCCTCTACTGTTCCAAAAGGAGTGAAATAAGTTGATAATTCAGACTTATCAATTGCTGGGATGAACATAATATCGCCCCAATCACCTGTAGAAAGACGAAGTAATGCATCTTCAGCATAATCTGTTATTGCTTCTGTTTCTACTGTGATGTTTGGATAAAGTTCATTGAACTTCGCAATATAACCAGCAATTGTTCCATCTGCATCACGATCTGTCTTATGATGAATAAACTTAATTGTTGTGGTAAGATCTTTATAAGATTCACCAAGTTTGATTTCGCCGTATGTCTCTCCTCCAGAAGTTGCTACCGGCTCTCCTTCTGAACCACCAGTTGTAGCGTCTGTGCTCTGCTGCTTTGCTGTTGTTGTTTTATCAGCATCCTTCTTGTCTGATGCACAACCTACAGTTGTGACTGAAATTGCTGCAGTCATCAATAATGCTACCGCTCTCTTAAGCTTCATAAATAATCCTCCTTTAAAATACCACTGATTTATTTACCTAATTTTTAGGTTAATATTACTATAACATATTAGCTAATTTTAGTCAAGAAAAACTTACTAATTTTTTGATGCTTTTGAAGTAATTTTATGTGAAACTTAACAATTGTAATAATTTAGATGTAATTTTATATGTACAATTCTATCAATTTTCTTTTGAAATTTGAAACACTATTTGTAAATAAATACCTATTTCTATATCAATATAAATTTGAATTTAAATATTTCCAGTTTCAAAACAAGCCAACAAATAAACCCAAAAAGCATAATAAAAAGCATAATAATAAACACAAAAATAAGCTTAATAATAAGCATAATAATAAACACAAAAATAAGCTTAATAATATGCATAATAATAAACACAAAAATAAGCTTAATAATAAGCATAATAATAAGTATAAAAAATAAGCACAAAAATAAGACGTAAGGTAATAAGTCACCTTACGTCTTATTTAATCAACTAATAAAACTAAAATCAATTAAGTTATATAATTATATTTTAGTCAACTGTCTTTCTGATATCATTACTATAGTTACCAATTGTAACACTATGAACACACCAATCATAAGCTCCTTCTACCTGAAGTGTATTTATCTTCTTAAGGAAATCTCCGCCCATGATCTGTGCAAACTGCTCGTAAGTAACCTGTACTGATGTACGGGTTCCATTATAACAACCATGAACACCTTCAGTTAAGCACTGACTTCCGGTGATTCTTCCCCATGTAGGGTTGTCACCAAAGGCTGGGATATCTTCGTTTGAAAAAACTACAAACCACATATTATCAGTAATTGCTCCGCTTTCATCCGGTATTACTTCTTCATAATTGATTGTAAGAAGAGTTCCAGGAACAAAATCACTTAAATCAAGACCTTCATTCTTCGAAATTCCTCTCTGAGCCCAGCCTGCACCAACTATTTCGTTGAACGCCGGATCAAGAACCTTTTCATCAGTAACTACATACTGGTATCCTGGCATAAGACCAAGAGTAACCTTTGATACTTTCCAGTTTACATCACTGCAGCACTCAAGTGCTGTAACAGTTTCAGCAAAATTCTTTCCAAGGCAGGTTACGAAATCATCATATGTAATCTGAACCTTTGTATGATAAGTATTATATCTAAGCTTTACGCTTGGCACTGTGCAGTTCTTACCACCAACATTAATCTCATCACCTTTAAGATTCTTAACTTCTCCATTGCTGATAGCTACAAGCCACATATTATCATCAGCTACATAGGTCTCACCAGTACCTGATGTCTCGTAGTAAATTGTAACTACTGTTCCTTCTACGATCTTGTTTAAATCAAATGTTCCACCGCCGAGTTTTGTAACGATACCCTGTGAAGTACCACCATTACCTGCAAGATTTGAGAAACCCGGAATTGGCTGCTCGTTTCCGAGTGCATATAGCTGAAGCGTTTTATCTGCGCCCTGGTTATTAGCTGCTTCTTTTTCATTGGCTTCAGAAATATACTTCTTTGTTGCTGATTTGTAAGCTACATTATAAATTATGACACCTATTACAATGATTACTACCAAAAAAGCTGCTATAAGTGCGATCCAGCCCTTTTTATTGAGATTTGATACACTCAAATTTTCCTGCTGAGCTGCTGGAGCTGGCTGATTCTGTCTGTTATAAAACTCATCATTTGACCAGCCCTTATTCTGAGTCGGTTTCTTTGCTCCTGTAATTGATTCTTTTCCTGCCCCCGCATCGAACCAATTATGCTCGGCCTGCTCCTGCTGATTTCCTGTCTGTGCTCCTGGCTGAGCTGTCGGCTGTAGCATTTCTGCAACGCTCGCTCCACAATTCGGACAAGTCGCTGCGCCGTTTGGAATCTGACGTCCACACTTCTTGCAATACATAAAATGCACCTCTTTCTTTCCCTTTAGATTTTACCATAAATTCTTTTGTAAATACTTAAATACAATTTTTATATCCTATTTTTGTAAATAAGCATTTTGCATAAATATTGACTTAAACTCTACTTTGTAATTTACAAAATACCGATTAAGTCAACCCTCAAACCTATTATAACACTACATTTCTATTTTTCAAGAGCTAATTTTGAATGATACAGTTATTTTACAATTAATAAATCACTTTTCTTTTTTTGTTATAAATCAATTACGTATTAATTACAAAAACAGGCTGATGCAACATCAAGCCTGTTTTATATTTTATAATTATTTTATCAATTATAGTATTATAATTAGTCTACAGGATATTTTTTGTAAAGTTCTGATACCGCTTCGTAAATCGCATCAGCAGCCTTCTTCTGGTATGCACTAGAAGTAATCTTTGCAATATCTATGCTGCTTGTAATAAAACCAAGTTCAATGAGAGTAGCTGGTACCTTAGTTTCTCTTATTACGACAAAGTTTGCTGTCTTTACACCGTTTTTCTTGGTATTCATATGCTCTACCAGCTTGTTCTCTAGTGTCTGTGCAAGAACTGCGCTAGATAAGCCTCCGCTGTTCTTGTTTGTATTTACAAGAGAATAATAGGTCGCTGTACCATTTGCTGCAGCAGAAGCTGAATCCTGATGCACGCTTATGAACAGATCCGCCTGAACCTGAGTAGGGAAGTCTGCTCTTACATAAAGGTCTATCTTAACATCAGTATATCTTGTAAAGTATACCTTAATTCCTGAATTTTCAAATTTCTGCTTGCAATAGGTATTTGTAACGGCGTAGTTGATATCCTTTTCGTTGTAGCCATTTGCAACAGCGCCAGGGTCTATTCCGCCATGACCGGCATCAAGTACAATAATTTTATTATAGATTTCCTTTGGATTTGCTATTTTAATATATACTCTTCCATTTTCTGATTCGTCATACAGCTTGAAAGCCTGGATTTTTGAGGTTTTAAAGGTTATGACAGTATATCCGTTCTCATAGCTTACATTTATGCTTTCAACCGCTTTATACTTATTGGTAATCTTGTTAGTTGAATAAAAGCTTGTATAATTACCAGGTATTTTAACAAGTATTTTCTTTGATAAGTAAAGATCGCTGGTCGTAATATCCTTAAAAGAAACTCCCTCAGGAAGTTTTATTTCTATTTCAGTATTGTCGATTTTTTCTTCAATCTCCTCTTTTGAATCATCAATTTCAGTATCTGCAATGACTTCCTTGTAATTAAAGTAAAGATATAGATTTACAGAATCAGAAACGACCTTATATTTTTCCTTATTTTTCGGAGCATTTATTATCAGCTCAAGTCTATTAGGATCAGTCTCATAAAGCACTGCATTTACAAAATAATCTTCAAACAGATCACTTGGGAAGGATATATTTCCTAGGGTATTTGCAGTATTTTCAAGTGACATTATTATCTGGCCATTTACATCATCTACGTTTATGGTGTAATTAAAGGCTGTAAGTCCTTCAAATCTAATATAGTCGCCGTATTTATCGGTTCCGAAGGTAAGTCCTGTGAGGTAATTCGGATATACAATAACTCTAGCTGTCATTCCATCATCTAAGAGCTTTATGTCATAGTATGGATATGAGGCATTTGTCTTCATTACCATATTAAGTGTCTTATTTGCTTCTGAATAGCCTAATGATATATCGCCAATAAGAGAGCCTTGGAAATTATATTTCTTATTTACAGCCATTGAATTACTAAAGCTCACTTCAATGGAATCATCTGTAAGCTCTGAACTTATCTTTGATACAGGGCTGTCAAACTTCATTTCATAACATTCAAAATAAAGCTCGCTGGTTACTTCATCTGTTCCTGAAAGCTCAAGCTCCTCATTTCTATTAAAAGAAAGTAAATTTGCCGCAGCTATTCCTGAGTAATCTGCATTATCTATTTCAGTTACAGTATTATCAATGACCTTTTCGTAAGCTAGTCGCTTATTTTCATCTACAAAGAAGGAATAATAGGTCTTTGAGACATCATCTTCTGAAAGCTCCTCCTGTTTGCTATTATACACAAGGTCATAATTTCCTGTTTTTTCAGTTGATGTTATTATAGAGCGTTTTTGCGCCTGTGACCAGGTGTAGCTGTAGCCTAGGCTTTCAGCTATAAATCTGCCTGGTAAGAACATATACTGCTTTCCATTTAGCTTATTGGCAATAAGTCTTGGTGCAATACCGCAATCAGCTTCTTTTCCATTTATGGTACATTTAGTCGAATCACGCTTCATTTCAATTACGATATCGCCCTTCGAAATGGTGATTTTCTTCGTGCTCTTATTATAATTATAACTGCAGCCAAGAGATGATACAAAAACCTGATAAGCTCTTAGCATTGCTACATTTGAAATCATTACAGATGGGAAATTTACTACATTCACCACCTTACCATTATAGGATACATCTGCCTGGGTACCAGTGTAAGTATAGGTCCTTTTATTGTAAGAGATTTTAAGCGTCTTTGAAATTGCTACAGTAGATTCTGCAGCAATCCATTTATAGCTGTATCCGAAGCTTTCAGCCACATTTCTTGATGGAACTAAAACCCTTGACTTTCCAGATGCATTGTATTTTATACGGATAGGCGCAGCCTGAAGAGTCATCTTCTCTCCGTTAAAATAAGCGGTTTTGCTGCCTATTTCCATGACCATGGTATTTCCGCCGTTTGTAAGAGTTATTTTTCCAGCGTCGTACTTATAGCCAAAGCCTAGTCCTATTTGAAATACATCATATACAGGTGCAAGTGATACATTATTAGAGCTGAGTATTCCAGGCGCACCAAGAGGTACATTAATTCCGTTATAGGTGTATTTTAGCTGTGAATTATTATAGGTGTAGGTGGATTTAGTTGAATAATCATACAATTCAAGCGCACCCGAAGCACTAGATCCTCCTGCAAAAACAGCATTAGCAGCCGTACCGCTAAACGCGGTACCGGCTGCTAATGCTATTATTAATATAAGTGCATAAATTCTTTTAATCAGTTTCTTGTTATTAGTCATTTATAAACCCCTTCTTAATCCTACTTTTAAAGCTCTGCCCTTTAGCAGCAAATTTCGAATAAACGATAAATGATTTTATAAGAAATATTTTTAGACAAATTACTCATTAATTGTTGCGGTTGAAGCCTGTGTTGTAGGCACCTGAACCGGAGTTACTCCTTCGAGCTTGTTATAATTATTATAGGCCTCAGTTTCGCTATCCCCGAAAAGGAACATGAACATATTTATTGGATTTGCTTCAACTTCTTTGATTACAAGGCCGTAAGTAATTCCATTGTAACCAGCTTTTCCTGAATCATAGAAGCTTCCGTCTATAGGAAGTCTATTTTCATCCATGGTCTTAATTCCATTGTCTGCAACATCCTTAATAAGCTCATATATATCATCTTCATTAAGATTTGTTGTAATTAATGCCAGACACTTTGCTGTCTTTCCAAGAATTGTAGTTATGCTTGAGGACTTATACGCATCAAAGATTGCTCTGATTACTCTTCTTTGTCTTACAGTACGTCCATAGTCATTATTATAACCACCAAGAGTTACGACCTTTCTGATTCGGCAATAACCCTGAGCCTGGTCGCCATTCAAATGGTTCCAGCCCGCTACAAGATTTCTGTTTGCAGGATTGTAGATATAGTTTGTCCTATTAAGATAAGCAGCTTCACTCTTTCCAAGTTCAATGTCTACGCCGCCTAGTATGTCTACAATTTCCTCCATGCTGTTAAAGTCTGTGTTTGACTTATACTTATCATTTGATGGACGGCTAAATCCAACAAAGGCATAGCCTTCAAGTTCTACCTTGGTAAGTTCCTGAATTACGCTGATAAGTGCATCTGCACCGGCATCATTGCTATATGTAGTATTTCCGTCTTCATCCTTTACTTTTCTGCCTGCTGTAAAGACTGCATTGAGCTTCATGCCTCTGCCATTATACTCTACATAAGTATCTCTCATGATTGAAGTAAACTTAACTGATTTGTCCTTTGTATTAAGGGTAGCAATCATCATGGTATCAGTATTCATGGCTCCATCGATTTCTTCAATACCAAAAATAAGATAATTATGACAATAGGTTTCATTTCTATAGCGAGGATCGTCTACTGTAGGTGTTGGTGTTGCCTGAACCGGCTTATTAGTAGCTTGCTGATCCTTACCATCTTCTCCAATATTACTGATTGAAGAAGATGTAGTTGTATAGTCTTCTTCATGATTGATATTTCCGCTGATAAATTTAGCTGCAACTCTTGAAACTATGCTATGACCAAAATCGGTAAAGGCAAGTACTGCACCAAGAACAGCTATTACTAGAAGTAAAACTCCAATAACAGTAAAAAACTTTTTTACAGGGCTCTTTTTCTTCTTCTTATTTTCATCATATCTGTCGATATAATCGTCTTCGTCATCGTCTTCGTCATCTTCGTCTTCTTCATTTTCATTATCAAGCTCTCTATTAACAGCATCCTTAAGTGAAGCGTTCAGTCTACTGAAATCATCTACCTCAAAATCATCAGCAAATTCACTATCTGTATATTCTTTTGCTTCTTCATAATCGTCTTCATAGTCATCATCCTCGTATGAGTCATCCTCATATTCGGACAATTGCATCTCTTCATCAAATTCTTCGGAATCATTTCTTCTTCTTTTCATATGCCTCCATGGCTGATTATATATTTTTTTTATTAAAAAATCGCCATCTCAACTATAATATACTAGTAAACTACTTTTGTAAAGCCTATTTTTCTTAAGAATTTCTTACAAAAACTTTGCGTTTATTTTACAACATAAATATGTCATTACTAGGTCAAAACCTTGATAATTCTAAGTTTATGCCAAAATTAAGGCTTAAACAGGCTTTAAAAGCGGCAAATCCAGGATTTATACCTTTGAATAAGCTGTTTTTACTGTCAAACCATTTATTTTACCAAGCTTCCCGGTAAGGGCACTTATTGTTTCGTTTGGTGCATCTATTGCAACAGAAATAAGACTGATTTTTCTCTTTGGATAAGGAATTCCCATTCTGCCGATTATAAATTCTCCGTATTCATGAAGAACATGGTTCATGGCTTCGGTGCATTCTCTGTCCTCAACTACAATGGCAACAATTGCAAGCCTTGTCCCTATATTATTATCATTTTCAGCCATCACATATCTCCTTATTATTAGTTTATATATTTTTGTTTTGTTTAGTTTTTGTGTTTTGTTTTTTGTATTTAGTTTTTGTATTGGGTATTTGTATTTTTTTATAAATGACCCACAGGCGAAAAACCATTCATTTAGGCGGTGGGTAGTTCACGCTCAGCTGCCATATTTTAAATAATCCCCTTCACTTACCTCGTATATTTCAGAAAGGAGTTTCTCATTGACCTCTTCTTTTCTCTTAAATACAGTGCTTCCATCAGCTTTTAAAAGCAGCAGCTTATCCGATATTAACTTTGCGTGAGCTGCAAAATGGGTATTTAAAATTATGCCCGCCCCTTTATTTTTACATATTTTTTTCAAAAGGTCAAGAAGTCTTATCTGATTTTTTAAATCAAGGCTATTTTCTGGTTCATCTAGTATCAAAAGCTCCGGTTCATTTACAAGTGCTCTTGCAATCATCACCAGCTGAAGCTGTCCTCCGCTTATTTTTGTGCATGGCTTATCCTTTATATCTAATAAACCAAGACTCTCTAAGCTAGCAGCCGCCCTTTTTTCATCCTCACCATCAGGTAATGAAAAAGCTCCCTTATGAGGGTTTCTACCCATTGTAACAAGCTCAAGGCAGGTATATGGATATGAGAAGGAGTGTGCCTGCGTAACATAAGATACTTTCCTCCACAGGGTATTTTTATATTCAGATATGGATTTTCCATCATATAAAATCGCACCATCCTTTACCTTATTAAAACCTGTAAGGCACTTTAAAAGTGTTGTTTTTCCAGCTCCATTCTTTCCTAAAACTGAAATTATTTCAGCGCCATCAAGGGCAAAGCTTACATCCTTTAAAACCTTCTCTTTGCCATCATAAGAGAAATTAAGATCTTTTACATCAAGCCTCATACATTATCCTCTATTTTTAATCTTCAATACTATTTTCTATCTTCCATGTGTTTTTTAAGCTTATGCGCAGCGTTTTTTTATGGGGATAAAAAGCTTTACGCTCTACGTGACCTTATAAGCAGTACAATAAATACAGGAGCACCGATTACCGCAGTAATGATTGAAACAGGAATTTCCGCCCTTGTGAGGCACCTTGCAAGGGTATCGGAAATCAGCATGAACATACCTCCAAGCACAATGGATAAAGGTATCACTCTTTTATTATCGCTTCCTGTAAGGAGCCTTGATAAATGCGGAATTATAAGTCCGCACCACCCAATAAGACCGCAGGTAGATACTACAGATGCCGTTATAAGGGCTGCAGAGGCTATTATGATAAGCCTAACCCTTTTAATTCTAAGTCCTAGTGAAACTGCCTCTTCATCACCTAAAGAGAGGATATTCAGCTTGTATCTTAAAAGCATTATTACGTAAATTCCTGCTATTATAAAAGGTGCACAAAATAGCAGCTTTTTAGTTGTTGCAGCTGAAAAGCTTCCCATAAGCCAAAAGGTAATGGCAGGCAGCTTATCTAAAGGATCCGCTATGTATTTTATAAAGGATACAAGAGCCGAAAACAGCGAGCTGATTATTATTCCAGATAGAATTACATTTATGCTAAAATCGGAGTTTATAGTATTTTTTTCTTTATCTGCAGATAGCGAGCATATAAAGAATACTAATAAAACTGCAAGTATTCCAAAGCCTGCAGAAACAAGCTGCATGATAATTACAGGCATGCCAAACAAAATTGCAAGCGCTGCTCCAAAGGAAGCGGTATTTGCAACACCTATTGTATCTGGTGTCGCGAGAGGATTTGAAAATACAGCCTGAAAGGCGGCTCCAGCAACGGATAAGCCTGCCCCTGCTATTATGGATAATAGAATTCTTGGAATTCTTATATTATATACTACCTTTACAGCATTTGCTGAAAACTCTCCCCCCTCAGCCGCTTTTACAGCAGCCCCATTAGGACCTGATATAAGGATATTAAAAACATCCTTAATAGCAAGACTGTACTGTCCAAGGCACAGCGATATAATCGCCATGCCCATGAGCAGTACAGTTAAAATAATCATTATTAATACAAATTTTTTAGTAAAAAGTTTTTTTAATGTCATAAATATTCTTTCTTTTATTTTGACGATATCAATCATTCATCGATCCTGCGTTGCTACTTGGATTGTACATCTTTTTAATCTGTTCATCCGAAAGTATTACACCATATATGTCATTATAATATTTTTTTACATCACTTTCAAGGTCAATGCTCTCATAATATTCTGGGTATATTGTCTTTGCAAGCCATTCAATGGTCATAGGAGTATCTACACCAGGAGTATAGGTCCTATATACGCCAAGAGGCATCTTATATACCTGTCCATTTTTAACAGCCGTAACAGAGCTCCAGTCATCTGCTCCGATGGCATTATCGTAAAGGTCCTGAGGCTGAACTGGAGTAAAGTTTGTAATAATTATTACCTCCGGATCCCACTCATATACCTGTTCCATGGTAATCTTTGCGTTGGTGGTCTGCTCGGTTAAAGCACCTGCAACATTTTCTGCATTTACGCTATCACACCAGTACTGTCCCCAGAACTTATTTCCTGAAGTAATCATTTTGGTATCATCATATTGGAAAAGGAAAAGTACCTTTTTTTCTTCCTCGATCTTAGCTGCATCCTTTGCTATAAGCTCAAGGATTTCATTACTTTTATCTGATACAAGCTCGGCTTTAGCATTATCCGGGTAAATCTGTGAGAGAAGCCCTACCCACTGATCATAGGTATCTACAGCGTCAAAGCCAAATTTTGTAGCTGAAAAAGCAACTGCATTAAGACCGGCATTTTCAAGCTGTGCTGCAAGGTCTGCATTACCTGCATTAAAATATACAACATCAGGATTTAAATCCATTACGGCTTCAATATTTACATCCTCGCCGTTCATTATTTCCGTGCTTGTATTTAGTATTTCAGGATATATTTCAGATAAGGTTCCGCTCTTTGCAGCGTTCATGCTTGCCGGCTCCATGGCAAGTATGGAATCTGCTGAATTAAGATAAAGACAAAGCACTGAAGGCAGAGGATAAATATCAAGAACCACACAGGTCTTTGGATTTGACTTTACAGTAACTGTTCTATCCATATGATCTGTTATGGTTACATATTCTTCGGCTGTTAAATCAGTTTCTGTTTCTACCTTTTCGCTAGGCTCTGAAGTACTTTCAGTAGCCGCGTCTCCTTCATCGCTACCCTTTACGTTTTCATCAGGCACTGTCTCAACCACAGTTGTGGTAGTCGTGGCACTTTGCCCATCAGGGCGCCCATTAGGGTCCAAGCTGCAGCCTGTAATCACTGTTGTTGAGGCAAGAGCTACACTAAAGCTCATTACAAATTTCTTCATTTTCATAAATAAAAAGCTCCTTCTTTTTTTTTCTTTCTACATTCGCTTATTTTTTTTTGCTAAAAAGCTTTATTATATAAAAAATGCACCGGAATCATTTTTGTGAATCCGGTGCATTTATTTAATCCCCTCGATATTTTTAAGCAAAGCCTTTTTTTATAAATGACCCACGGGCGAAAACCCATTACCTTTAGGTGATGGAATGAAGCCCGCCTTGCCATAATGCCGTACAATGTACGGTTGTATTTCTGCCTGATATCATCCTGCTTAGAGCTAATCTTCACAGTCGGATTCACTTTTTTCTACTATTATCTAAAATTTTGACTCTTTTTGAATTAAAATGTTCTTTCCTTTTCAAGGAATGGTGCTGCTGATGGAACACCATCTGCAAGAGTCTGGCTGATTACATCATCAGAAAGCTTAACCTCTGAAGGTGAAATTCCATTATTCTCGAAGATGTTTGCAAGAGAATCGCCCCATGCTGAAAGAGTCTCATCTACAAGAACACCCATGTATGGGTTCTGAAGCATTAAGAAGAATAAGAAATTCTTCATCTGATCTTCCTTGATTCTTCCGATACAAGGAATTCCCTGGTAGGTGAACTGAGAATTTTTAGCACACCACTTCTCTGCTGATGCCTTGTCTGAGAAAAGCATTACCTCTGGAACCGAACCGCCCTGAGTCTTTAATATTCTAATATATGCTTCTACCTTATTTCTTGCAAGATACTCTGGTCTGATGATTGTCCACCAATCCTTCTTGATGAAAATATCCTGACACATATGTATATAAGCATCATCATGGATCTGACCATCTGAATTAAGGTAAAGTTTGATAAGTGTCTGGAATCTGTCTTCTGGACTGTCACAGCTTACAACACCTGAAAGATCCTTAACAAGGTCTCTAGGAACAATTACGTTGCTGAATAATGGATCATAAACAACATTTGGAACATTTGCTGCAAATTCCATACATTCAGTAAAGGTAAGCTTTGCAACTCTCTGATCCGGACAGATCTTCTTTACGCTCTCAAAATCAGTAAAGAGAGGGAAAAGCTGATTTCCATCAGGTGACTTAAGGAAGATGATATTCATCTGGCTCTTGTCATTTATATGGATATTTGCTCCTGCCTTTACATTATCTACTGCAGCTGCTGCGGCTGAATAATGGATATTGATATCCTGAGTTGTTTCAACATTTGGTCTTTCACCTGAAAAAATCATAGGAACATAATATGCATAATCCTTATGTACCTTCTTAGTCTCGAACTTGATCTGCTTTGGAGCTCCGCCGCCTGCAACAAGAACGTCAAAGAAGCAAACATCATTTAATCTGTTTGTAAATACCTTCTTATCATCAGCTGAAAGCTGAACAAACCACGCGATAAGAGAATAATTAAGAATATAATCCTCAACTCTCTTATCACTAGCAAAAAGAATCTGATTGCTATCATTTGAGTACATTGAAGTATTATTGTCCATTGTGCTTAGTATATCACAGAGCATCTTCTTGCTGCCTGTAAGAGGTGCACCTGCTGCAGCCTCGTATTCTTTAGCTGTTAATGGCTTTGCTGTATCAACTTTTGATGATGAATCAGTAGTTGTTGGTATATTTGTAGTGAAGGCTTCTGGATTTCCAAATGCCTGATTTGAGGCAACGCCAAAGCCGTTTGTGCTCTGAACGCCAAAAGTGTTCTGGCCAAAGCCGCCTGCATTATTCGAAGCTCCGTAACCACTGCCCATATTGCTTCCTGCGCCGTAACCGCTGTTCATTCCTGGTAAACCGTATCCACTCTGCATATTATTCTGTACTCCATATCCGCTTTCTGTACCTGGCAGGCCGTAACCGCTGCTCATATTACTCTGCAATCCATATCCGCTTTCTGTACCTGGCAGGCCATATCCGCTCTGCATATTTGAAGCTAGACCGTAACCACTTTCCGTTCCAGGAAGGCCGTAACCGCTAGCCATATTACTTTGAAGACCGTAGCCGCTTTCTGTTCCGGGAAGGCCATAGCCACTGCCCATATTGCTCTGCAGACCATAACCGCTTTCTGTTCCAGGAAGTCCATAGCCACTGCCCATATTGCTCTGCATTCCATAGCCACTTTCCATTCCGGGAACTCCATAACCACTAGCCATATTGCTCTGCATTCCATAGCCACTTTCCATTCCAGGAACCCCGTAACCACTGCTCATATTATTCTGTACTCCATAACCTCCATTGTCAGGTGCTCCGTACCCACTTGAAAGATTATTGAATCCATAATTGTCTTCTGCCATATTCCCTCCGATTGTTACCTTTAAATTCGACCATAATTTCCCCAAATAAGTAGTCAAATTATAACTTTTAAAAATTATTTTATAATCATTCAAACACTTTAACTATACTACAAAATGAGAAAGAAGTCAACAAACAATGACCACTTTTCCCTTAGAAATTTTGAACTTAATATCTATTCCTGCTATATTTACGCCATATACCCTGTCTTCATTTTCATGGTAAGCAGGTCTTGCATCATTGGATAAAGCCTGAATAATTTCAGCCATTTTATCCTCTGGAATGCTATTTTTAGCCTCTTTTGAAACTTCGACCTCGTATGTCCTAAATGGATTATCTTCGGTAAAGCCGCCTTTAGCCTCTGGAATAGAGTCAAATTCTGGTAAATATGGCTTGATATCAAAGATAGGCGTACCATCCATAAGATCAGCCCCTGATACAATAAGTATATTGCCTTTATCACGGGTTTCCTTGACTTCAATCAATTTTACTATAGAAATTCCAAGACTGTTCGGTCTAAAGGGGGCTCTTGATGCAAAAACGCCGACTCTCTTATTTCCTCCAAGCCTTGGCGGTCTTACTGTTGCATTAAAGGTCTTATTTTTTTCTACATTTTCTGAAAACTGCCAGATAAGATATAAATGTGAAAAGCCTTCAATTCCCCTTATTGCATCAGGATTTCTATATTTACCGGTAAATTCAATGGTACTTATTATGTCCTTTGCTATCCCTGCCTGTCTAGGTATTGCAAAGGGGGTCTTGAAATCTCCCCTTAGATAGGCTATGGGCTCAATTACAAATTTATCCTGCTCATTCATTTTATTATTCGCCCGCATTTTTTTTTCATATCACAGAAATAATAGCTCCTTTTATTTAATCATATCACAGAACTAATAGCTCCTTTTATTTATTCATATCGCAGAACTAATAGCTCCTTTTATTTATTCATATCGCAAAGAGCAACATATCCGCCCTCTTCATTTTGACCATACTGCTCAATTCTATGAATTCTAAAATCAGATCTTAAATATTCTACATTCCTGAATTTACAAATGGACTGCATAAGGACTTCCGGCTTGAGATTGTCGATGCTTCCCGTTGAAAGGCGCACATACATATGCATTGATGCCTTATCATAAAAATCGCTTGTATGAAGTTTTTCGATATCTGTGCCTTCAGGCAGAAAATCTGCCTTTTCATGAGAAAAATCCTTAACAAGAGGCTTTATGTCAACATCTGCAATGGTGACCTTGCTCTTTTTAAAGCCGCCGTGTCCATTTGATATGCGCTCGCCCTTCTTTTCCCGGGTTACAATATAGCTCTCCTGATTCCAGAAGTCATCTCCAAAGAAATCTTCACCTTCTTTAAGCTTTTCAGGCTTCATGTACTGGATATAATAATCAGCACCTCTTACAAGGCTCATGGCTGTCTCTTTCTTTTCACCCTTTTGCCATTCATGAAGAACCCTTGCTGAAAGCATCCTAAAGCCTATTCCGCTCTGATCATCCATTGCTTTAAGGACATTCCATAAAGGCTTTAATTCCTCGCTGCATTCTTCATCTATTTTTACAAAAGCACCCTCAGGGAAGGTCTTAATTTTCTCCTCTTCAGGAATTTCTTTTTCATAACTTAAAAGATCAAGGGATTTAAGTTCAAAATCAACATACTCTGCATCACTTGTAATTCCAAGACTTAAAGGATTTGCAAAGGATAGTATCTGATGAGGTGAAAAGCCCTCTGTCATGGCCACATCTATATTCGCCCTTCTTGTCACCTTTTCGAAATATCTCATAAGGTCAAGATGTCCGACAAATCTAATAGGGCCGTATTTAGCAAATTTAAAACGAACCTTCATTTTATTCTCCAATTTATAAAAGCATTATTGATAATTACAAGGCACCAATCTTATCAAAGCATATTCCAACGCCAAAGGAAGCAGCTCCGCAGCCATTGCATCTTTCTCTGCAGTTTAAAGTAACCTCGGCCTTTTCTGCCTTTTTATACTCTGCAAGTAAAAATCTCTTTGAAACTCCGGCATCAATCATATCCCATGGGAAGATCTCATCGTCGCTTCTTTGTCTTGTTGTATAGAATTCAATAGGAA
The DNA here is from genome assembly GCA_900315015.1 of uncultured Eubacteriales bacterium. Taxonomy (GTDB): domain Bacteria; phylum Bacillota; class Clostridia; order Lachnospirales; family Lachnospiraceae; genus UBA9722. Next base: position 36,278 of record OMXJ01000023.1, read on the forward strand.
TACCGCATTCCTCAAAGGCCTTAAGCCATTTTTCATTATCGTAATAGTCAGTCCAGGCATCGAAAAAACAGCCACTTTCATAAGCTTTAAGAATTACCTGAGAAAGTCTTCTGTCACCTCTTGCAAAAACGCCCTCAAGAACGCTGAGCTTAGCATCGTGCCACATGTAACGGATGCTCTTTTGATTGAGCATTGTCATAAGATGTCCCTTTAATAGCTGCTGCTTTGCAATAAAGGTCTCTGAATTATCCTGAGGCGCCCACTGGAACGGTGTAAAAGGCTTCGGTACAAAGAAGGATGTACTGATGGTAATATTACACTTTCCATTTCTTTGATCCTTTGGAATTTCATAATAAACTCTTGCAATCTTATCAGCGAGTTCAGGAATAGCCTTAACATCCTCCTCCTGTTCAAAAGGCTGTCCTAACATGAAATACAGCTTTACCTTCTGCCAGCCAAGTGAAAAGGCATCAGAGGCACCCTTTAAGATTTCCTCTTCAGTAATGCCCTTATTTATTACATCTCTCATTCTCTGACTTCCTGCTTCAGGAGCAAATGTAAGAGAGCTCTTTTTTATGTCCTGTATCTTTCCCATTACATCAAGTGAGAATCCATCGATACGAAGTGACGGAAGGCTGATATTTACACCTCTTGAGGTATATTTATCCATGATGTACTTAACTAACTCACCGAGCTTGTTATAATCACTAGAGCTTAAGCTGCTAAGTGTGATATCTTCATATCCGGTATTCTGGATCATTTTATCTGCCTGTTCCTTAAGGAAGTCAAGCTTTCTAGATCTGATTGGCCTATATATCATCCCTGCCTGACAGAATCTGCAGCCTCTGATGCACCCTCTTTGAATCTCAAGGGTCACCTTATCTTGTACTGCCTGAACATAAGGGATGATAGGCTTATCAGGGTAATAGGTATCGCTCATATGAGTTTCGACCTCTTTATGTACCTGAGGCTTTGCATGAGAATTAATTACCTTGATTTCCTTAATTGTGCCGTCTTCATTGTAAACAGGCTCATAGAAGGCAGGAACATAAACGCCGTTAAGCTCTGCAATTTTTTCAAGGAACTGCTTTCTGCTCCAACCATTTTTCTTTTTCTCTTTGTAGATATCGATGATATCATAATACCTTGTCTCGCCTTCTCCGATATAGAAGAAATCGAAGAAATCAGCTATAGGCTCACCATTATATGAGCAAGGACCTCCACCAACTACAATAGGATCATCCTCGCCTCTGTCCTTTGCAAGCAGAGGTATTTTAGATAAATCAAGTATCTGAAGAATGTTAGTATAACACATCTCGTACTGAAGTGTAATTCCAAGGAAATCAAAGCACTTAATTGGATCTTGAGACTCAAGTGCAAATAAAGGAATATTTCTTTCCCTCATTATTTTGTCAAGGTCTGTCCATGGAGAATATACTCTTTCACACCATACATCCTTCCTGCGGTTGAACATATCATATAAAATGGATATTCCAAGATGAGACATTCCTACTTCATACACATCAGGAAAGCACATGCAGAATCTTACATCAATATCCTTTAAATCCTTTCTTACACTATTGACCTCACAGCCTATATATCTTGCAGGCTTATCAACCATCATAAGCACTTCATCATCTAGCGCAAGCTTCGGAAATTCTCTTTCCATTCATTTCTCCTTTTTAAACATAAAAACACCGCCACCGCCTAGGTGACGGTATTTTTTAATAATCCGCAACCATTAATTAATTATTCTTTATCAAATCTATTGTCATAATAAGCTTCAACGAATCTATCAAGGTAATCACCCTCGAGATCTTCGCCGAATTTTGCCATAAGCATCTTTTTAATGCCAGCTGTTTCATCCATGTAATTTAATTCAAGTGAATCATGTCTGTCAAAAGACTTAAGCATGCGCTCATCAAGTGCCGCATCGAGATAGCTCTCAAATTCCTTTTCCATTTCTCTTTCAGCCTTAGCTTCTCCCTTTAACTTTCCCATCTTTATCTTTGCATCAATGCCTACAACAACAAAGTAAAGGAAAAGAACTCCCATAACTCCAAGAGATATAGGATTTAAGAACTTGAAAACTCCTGCAAGCTGAAGAACTACTACAATCAGACCGATAACACCAAAAATAGTAAAGGTATAGAAGGTCGATTCATAATCTTTATATTTATCGTCCTTGCTCTCATATTGTTTTTTAGCCTTTGTACTGATTTTGAGGTCATCCTCTTCGTCACTTAAGGTATCAGAAACAGCCTCCTGAATGGCCTTTTTGGTCTTTTCATCGGCATCAACAAGCTTAACTATGTCATTCGCCTCTGTAACCTCACTCAATAAGGCATCCTCGATGCTGACATCTTCGCGAGTTTCTTCCTCTTGACTATCAATTCCCCAGTCTTCTTCAGCCTTACCTTTATTCTTTACCTTTATACTATCAAGGTCAACTCCCTTTTCATCGAGACGCTCCTTGATTTCTTTAAGCTGCTCCTCCTGCTTTGTAGCAATATAAAAGCCCTTAAAGGCTTCTTCTGCTTTATAGAATTTCTTTTTAGGAACATAAATATCATACTCATTATCGTCATTTAACTCTGTAATAGAATCAATGCCGCTATACTTTAAATAATCAGTAAGCTTGTCAGCATTAGACTCTGACTCTATGGTCACAAGAAGCTTCATTGAGAGCTTTTCAGGATACTCATCAACCAAAGCCACCTTACACTCGCTGCATTCTGTAACGTCTTCCTCGTATTCATTTCCGCACTTTGGACACCAAGGCATAAGCCAAACCTCCAGATTTATAATCAGCTCTTTAAATCCTTTTAATTTAAAGAGCTGAATAATTTTTAATGTTAACTTATTCTAAAACAAATAAATGTTCATTCTGTGAAATATAGCATATTAAACGCCAGCCTTAAATCTGATGAAGCTCTTCTTACCCTTCTTAACAAGGAGATTTCCATCTGAATCAAGATCTTCGAGCTTAAAGATCTTCTTAACATCAGTGCACTTTGTTCCATTAACTGTAACGCCGCCCTGCTCGATATTTCTTCTTGCATCTGAACGGTTTGTAGCCATCTTAGCGTCTACGAGCATTGATATAAGGTCGATACCCTCTTCAAACTTTGCCTTTGGATATTCAAAAGCTGGAATGTTATTTGAATCGCTGCTTCCACCAAAGAGTGAACGTGCAGCTTCCTGAGCCTTTGCAGCCTCTTCTTCATTATGAACCATCTTTGTGATTTCAAAAGCAAGAACTTCCTTTGCCTTATTGATTTCTGAATCCTTAAGGCTTCCAAGATCACGAACCTGCTCCATAGGAAGGAAGGTAAGAAGTGCAAGACATTCCTCGACCTTTGCATCCTCGATATTTCTCCAGTACTGGTAGAACTCGTAAGGACTTGTCTTCTTAGGATCAAGCCAAAGGGCACCCTTCATTGTCTTACCCATCTTCTTGCCATCACTGGTTGTAAGAAGGTGAAGTGTAAGAGCCTCGGCATCCTTTCCTTCCTTTCTTCTGATGAGATCTGCACCAGCAAGCATGTTGCTCCACTGATCATCTCCGCCTACCTCGAGCTTTGTACCATATTCCTTGTTAAGTACATAGAAGTCATAAGCCTGCATGAGCATGTAATTGAACTCGAATACAGTAAGACCTCTTTCCCATCTATTCTTATATGCTTCTGCTCTGAGCATGTTATTTACTGTAAAATGAACGCCTACCTCACGAAGGAATTCTACATACTTAAGATCAAGAAGCCAATCTGCATTATTTACAAGAATTGCGCCGTCCTTATCATCAAATCTGATAAATTTTGAAAGCTGCTCCTTGAAACGGTTTGCATTATAGTCAACCTGCTCTCTTGTAAGCATCTGACGCATGTCTGTTCTTCCTGATGGATCACCGATAAGGGTTGTTCCTCCGCCAATAAGAGCAATAGGTCTATGACCAGCCCTCTGAAGATGCTGCATTGCCATTACAGTAAGGAAATGTCCTGCTGTAAGTGAATCTGCTGTTGCATCATATCCTGTATAAAATGAAACCTTCTCTTTTCCAAGCATGTCTCTGACTGCTTCTTCATTAGTACACTGTGCTACGAAACCTCTCTCTTTTAAGGTATCAAATACGTTCTCTGACATCGATTTAACTCCTGTTTTTATTTTTGTACCTGCCATTGCCATTCATGCAAATGGGGACTCCTGATACAAATTTTACTTATGAATCCATTTAAAATTTAATTATATAATATTTTCAGCTGATTTGCAAGCCTTTTTCTTGCATAATCTCAAGGATTTAATAGCTCGTATAGAGGCTTTTTGATTTTCTGCCTTGTGACCTCTACAATGCCAAGTGCCGTCATATCTACTACTGACGCCTTAACAGAGTCCTTTTTCAGCTCATCTGCAAGGGTCTTCATCACCTTTTTATTATCTAAATCGCGGTTCATGTTTATGAAATCTATCATAATCATGCCGGATAAATTCCTGAGTCGAAGCTGGACCGCTATTTCTTTGCATGCCTCGATATTAATTGCAAGAACATTTTTATCCTTATTATTTTTATTGCTATTAATGGCCTTACCGGTATTTACATCTATCGATACTAGCGCCTCAGTCGGCTCTATTACTAAAGTTCCTCCAGATTTTAGCCAGACTCTTTTACCTAATGCCTCATTTATCGCATCACTTATTTTATATACCGAATCTAACGGGACGCTAGAATCATAAAAACGTAGTACTGATTTAACAAATTCCTTATCCCCGTTAATATTTAAAAGCATATATTCCATCAGTTCCTCATATATTACCTTATCATCGGTTACAATTTCAGATATCTCATTAAAATCAACATCTCTGACTGCTTCGATATAATCAGCTGATTTTTTATATAAGCATGTCTTAGAAGGCACTGTTTCAGACTTTAAATATATTTCATAAAGCCTTTTGAACAGCACTTCTATATCTGAACTTACTTCCTCTACCTTTGCATCACCTGCATTGGTCCTGATTATAAAGGATACATGACCATTTATGATTTCAAATAGCTTTTCATTAATGGATTTAAGCTCGGTAAGCATTGCTTCAATTCTGACCCTTGCAGCATTTTTAAGGTCTTCTCTTTTTTGAACATCTTCAATTTTTAGAGACACGCCTATTCTTAGATCCTTATTTTCTTTTGCATAGTTGAGCGCTATCACAACATACCTTCCGGTGAGCTCAATATTTTTACTAACGTAAGGAACCTTTGTCTTTATATTTTCACGCTTTACCTGAACAACAATTTCCTGCTCATTTTTAAGCTCCTTATCCGTCTCCTCAAAGGGCAGATAGCATTCAGTTGCAAAGCCGATATCTACAAAGGCTGCCTTTATATTCTTTACTACATTCTTCACCCTGCATTTATAGATATTGCCAAGGATACCGCTTCCTAAAGCAGCATCCTCACTAAAGGGCTCAAGACTTATTTCCCTTATACGCTCATCAGAATAAAAAGCAGTAATAACGTCTATGTTATTACTGCTTTTATTATTATTTAAAACGTTAATATTCCTAGTTAAAATTAATTTATTATTCATTGTTTTTAATTATCTGCTTTAATAATTTAATATCGTCGTTTGAAAATTCCTGCTTGCCAAGATAATCACTTATAAATTCTGAAAGCTTATTGTCGTAGAAATGATATATAAGCTCTTCTGTGGCACTCTGCTGGATTTCCTGCTTGGAAATAAGAGCAGAACAAATAAAACCAGGCTCAGTTCTAAGAATTGCCTTCTTATCAATAAGCCTTTTTATTACAGTATAGGTAGTATTCTTTTCCCAGCCAACATAATCCTTGATGATCTTAGCTATATCCTTCGCTGCAAGAGATTTATTAGACCAAAGCAGCTCCATGATATTAAGCTCACCCTCGTGCAACTTAATTTTTTCCATAGACCGATTACCCCATTCCTCTTAACATTGCTAAATAATTTAAACATTTCCGTAACTTATCTGCAACATTCTTATCTTATAATAAATTCTTCAAATTGTCAAGTATTTAGAAATAAATGGCCTGTCAATTTAAAAAAAATAATGCTCCATCAATTATGAGAATAATCAATGGAGCATATTTTTAATCCTAAATCTTAAGCAAAAGCTATAAGTCTAAATTAGAATGACTTAAATGTTGAGTGCTTGCTGATACCCTTATTGTTGTAGATAAGGAACTGCTGATATGTCTCAAGCTTTGCCTTTGGAACTCTTACAGTGATCTCAACAGGTGTTCCCTCGAAAGCATCATTAGCAACATTGTCTGTTGTAAGCTTTGTTGTCTTGATTGTAAGAGTTGTAAGGTTTGAACATGTAAATGCGTTAGCACCGATCTTACTAACCTTTGAAGGAATTGTTGCAGCCTTAAGGGCATTACATCCTGAGAATGCGCTTGCACCGATTGATGTAAGTGCTGCAGAGAATGAAACCTTTGTAAGTGCTGTATCGCCAGCAAATGCACTATCACCGATTGTCTTTACCTTTGAAGGAATTGTAATAGATGTAAGTGCAGTACAATTTGAAAATGCATTCTTTGCAATTGATGTAAGTGTTGATGGAAGCTTGATTGATGCAATTGATGAACAGCTGCTGAATGCACCGTTACCAACTGATGTTAACTTACCGCTAATAGTAACATTCTTAAGACTCTTACATCCGAAGAATACATGTGTTTCAAGCTTTGTAATCTTTGATGGAACATTGATTGATTTAAGTGACTCACATGCCTGGAATGCGCTTGCTCCAAGATATGTAAGTGTAGCAGGGAGCTTAATGTTGTCAAGTGCTACACAGTTATTGAAAGCATACTTTCCAATTGATGTAACCTTTGAAGGAATGTTGATTGATGTAAGTGATGTACATCCCTCGAATGCTCTTGAGTAGATCTTTGTAACCTTGCTCTTAAGAGTAACATTCTTAAGTGATGAACAGCTCTTGAAAGCCTTTGTTCCGATTATCTGAACGTTTGAAGAAATACCTGATACTTCCTTAAGTGAAATAGCACCTGAAAGGAACTCGTTAGGAATCTTTGAGTAGCTGCCTGCGAACTGGAAAGTTGTGATACCGATACATCCTCTGAATGCTGCAGCGCCAAGCTTTCTGATTGACTTAGTAAGCTCAACTGTCTTAACAGATACGCAGTTCTCGAAAGCGGACTCGCCGATTGTCTTTACATTGTATGGAAGGACAATACCCTTGCTCTTTTCAAGACCTAAGTTTGTAAGTGCTGTACAATCAAGGAATGCCTTCTCGCCAATTGTTGTAACTAGACTGTTAGGTGCAAAAATGACTGTCTCAAGCTTCTTGTCGCCTGCAAATGCACTTGCACCGATTGTTGTTAAATAGTATGGGAATGTAACAGTTACAAGTCTGTCATTATCCGCGAATGCGAAATCACCGATCTTTGTAACCTTGTACTTCTTTCCCGCTTCATCAATCATGAATGCTGGGATTACTAAACTTGTTTTAGTACCATCAGCATAACCAACGACTGTTGCATCGCCGTTTACGATAATGTACTTGAAGTCCTTGTACTCTTCACGTGAATCGTAAAGAACCGCATCTTCAGCCTTGGCAACTACAGAATTCGCATTTAATGCAAAAACTGAAGTAAATACCATGACAAGTGCTAATAAAGCACCAAATAACTTTGTTACCTTCTTCATATAAAGTCTCCTTTGTTTTATTTACATAAAGTCTCACCCTTATCGGCCTGGACTTTTATGTCATGTTGTTTAAGGCAAAATTTGCCTATCACTACATTTAAGATTATATACAAAAACAAAATAATTTCAAGCACTTTTTATTATAAAATCTTTTGAAATGTTATAAACAAATAACAAGGAACGAATTATACTCGTTCCTCGTCATCTAAAGTATCTTTTAATTAAGTTATAATTGTACTTTTTTAGATTTACTTTCTACTATTTAGAGCTTTTATCAAGCCAATCAGTCATCGATTGGAAGCTTTTCATTTACAGTATAAAGATAGATCTTATTTGCTGTAGCACCTGATGGTTTCTTGTTGATATAACTTGTAAGAGTATTGTCATAATTTCTGCCGGACTCCTCGATGATTGTATCGATTGCATCTGAGAATTCGAAGGCTGAACCCTCACCGACAAATAAGATGAATGCCTTCTTTGCATTTCTGAGCTTATCTGCTGCCTGAGCAACCATCTGCTTAGAAGCTACATCTAGGTCTCTAAGTGTATAGTAGTAAGTCGAGAACTCACCATACTTTGTTTCATGATATAAAAGAACAAGGTCAGAGTTCTTAAGACCTGAACTTTCTGAGTTATTAGCTGTTGCAAGTATACCATAAAGATATTCCTCTACATTATATACAAATACATAATCGTTCTGAGATGGGAACATCATTTCCTTATGGTAATTGATGATTACCTGAAGCTGATTCTCACTAAGAACTGTGAAAACCATATCATATTCAGTTTCCTTATTGATTTCCTTGATGTCATTGTAATAATCGACATTCTTAAAATTAAATCTGTATTTCTCCTTGCTTATTATTGCAAATGATAAATTCTCGTACATTCAAAAGTACCTCTTTCCTTATTATTTTAAAAATACCCCATTAGAGCTGATATATTCCCTTTTTTCCTTCAAAAGAATAAGAAATTGCTACTAGCATGAATATATATAGCGTACGATAGTATTATAACACAAAGCCGCCAAAAAGTATACATATTTTTCATTATTTCCAAAAAATTTATACAAACTTTGAAAAGTAATTTCCTTTAAAATACGTATATTAAAAAACGACATTTTCTAAAGTGCAAGAATCAACTAAAAGCGCAAGGAGTTTCAATTCTCTTTGACTGAGCAATTGCAAGCGCACCAGGTCCTATATGACAGGCTACGCTTAAAGAAAGCGGCGCAACAGTAATCTCTTCACCCGGGAAGGATTCCTTTACCTCTTCTATCCATCTGTTTACCGGATCCATATCTATTCCGCTATAAGATACCTCAATATGTACAGGACTTGCGATGCCGGTATTGCCATACCACTCATCAATATTCTTATGAAGAGCATCAAGCATTACCTTTTTACCGGCCTTTGTATTTCTTGCCTTTGAGAAAGCATCAAGCTTCTCGCCTTGAATCTGAAGAACCGGCTTAAGACCAAGAATTGTACCAATTGCAGCAGCAGTTGGTGTAATTCTTCCGCCCTTCTTTAAGTATTTAAGGGTGTCGAGCATTATATAGATCTGAGACTCAGGTCCCTCCTTTAGAAGTCTTGCCTTTATTTCCTCTGCGCTCATTCCATCCTCTATCATCTTAGCTGCATCTCTGATGCAGGCTATCATGGTAACAGAAATTCTATGATTATCAACTACCTGAACTCTTCCATCATAATCAGCTGCAAGCATGGTTGCAGTTGCGCAGGCACCTGAAAGGCCTGAAGACATAGGAATATGAATTACTGACTCATAATCCTTTAATAGAGCATCCCATGTATCAAGAACATCTGCCGGCTTAGGCTGAGAGGTTGAAACATCGGCATTTTCCTCAAGTGCCTTATAAAACTCCTGTGGACCAAAATCAATGCCCTCATAATGAGTTTCTCCATTTACCATAAATGGCATCGGAATAACTTTAACTCCAAGCTTTTCAGCTTCCTTTGGATCTAATCCTGCATTAGTATCTGTAACAATCGCAATTTTACTCACTTTTACATCTCCATTCGAAAGTTATTGATATATTTTTTTCATTTCTACATTTTGTTATTCTACAATAAAAAAGTCTTAAAGTCAAGTGTTTTCAATGGTTTGAGGTACTTTTGCCATGGTAGTAAATACCCCCTTACGCGGTTTTGAAAACTAAATCTACCATTATTTTTTACAATCCCTAAAGTCGTAAATTAGTTACTCAAAACGTTTATTTACTCGTTTTCGTCTCTTTACAAGAGTTACAAAGTCTCGAAAATTCTAGTGTTTTGGCACTT
>OMXJ01000014.1 GCA_900315015.1 uncultured Eubacteriales bacterium
AGGCGCGGTCAATTCAGCTGAAAATGGTTTCAGTATAGGCGGAAACGCAAACACAGCGGCCGCAGCAAGCGATGAAGCCGAGACACTGAAGAACATTTTTGGGATAAGGAACAAATCAAAGTAAAACAAACATTAAAGAAGGAGGCCAAAAACTATGGCTATAACAGAATATGCAGGTAAATTCAGTAACGTGCTCAGAGACCTTTACGGTCAGGAGCTTAAGTCAGATGCACTTTTTCACTCTAACACAGACCTTCAGATCGTGAACGGTCAGTATATCAAGATTCCTAAGATGAGCGTTTCAGGTCTTAAGGACCATACAAGAGGCGGCGCATACAATACCGGAAGCGTGACACAGAGCTATCAGCCAGCACAGCTCGACCATGACAGAGACAGAGAGATTCCTGTTGATGCTATGGATGTTGATGAGAGTAATCAGGTTGTGACTGTTGCGAACATCACAAAGCGCTTTGAGACCACACAGGCAATCCCTGAGCTTGACGCTTATACATTCTCAAAGCTTCATTCAGAGTATGTAAGAGTCGGTGGTACGGTGGATTCTACTGTGCTTACGGCTGCAAACGTGCTTTCAAAGATTGATGATGTGCTTGCACAGATGGAAGATAAGGGCGTACCGCTTGAAAGAGTCATCCTTTACTGCACCTCTGCAATAAAGAAGCTTATCAAGAATGCACCAGGTCTTACTAGAATGCTTGACGCTGCAAACGGCAACGGCATCGACAGACGCTTCAAGACCATTGACGATATCCAGAAGATCGAGACAGTACCTACTGACAGATTCAAGACCGCTTACAACTTCTCGGACGGTTTTACACCTGATGCCAATGCAGGACAGATCAATATGATCATTATCGACCCTGAAGCGCAGGTTTCAAGAGTAAAGCATTCGTACATCAAGTGGTATACTCCTGGATCTGATTCAAGGGTAGCTGATGGTTATCTCTGGCAGTACAGAAGATACAACGGCACCTTTGCGATTGATGAAATGATTCTTGACGGCTGCTATATTAACGCACAGTAAGGGGGAACTTATGAAGGCTAAGAAACTTAACAAGGTTTATGACGTCGATAACGTTTCAAAGGCTTCATACCTTAAGCAGGGCTATGATATATACAACGATGATGGGGAGTGCATAGAGCATTCCCCTTTGTCAGTTGTGCCATACTCTGAATATGATAAGGTCGTGAAGGAACTTGAAGCACTTAAGAAGGCAGTAGCTGAAAAGGCAGCAGCTGAAAAGCCGGTTGCAAATGAGGCAGCAGCTGAAAAGGCAGCAGCAAAAAACAAAAAGAACGAATAAGGGAAGGAGAAGCCTAAACGATGGAAAGCTATGCTGATTTGTATTATTATACAGAGATATATAAGGGCGCCGTTTTAGGCTCTGAGGAAGATACCGAAAAAGCCCTTCTGAATTCAAGCATCCACGTTGACACGCTGACATTCAACCGTATTGTCGGAAGGTTCGAAGAACTTACGGACTTCCAGCAGGGCGTCATAAAGGATGTTGTATGCAAGCTTGCGGAGTGGGAATATAACAATGCGGACGCGTTAAACAGCGCATTGAAATCTTACAGCATTAACGGAGTTTCTATGAGCTTTGATAAGGCATACAATGTCAGGATGGTAAACGGCGTTACAGTTCCTGCGGCGATATACGGGGAGCTTGAACAGACGGGGTTATGTTGTGGGAGGCTGCCATGAAATATCCGAAGCTTATTCCCACAAAAGGGATCTTAAAGAAAATTGCCCTTGTAGAGATTGAACAAGAAGGACTTGATGATACAGGTGAGCCTCTTGAAACGATTACCGTTACAGAAAAATGCAATTATCAGGAACGCACTGAAAAAGTGTATAGTAATGGAAAAGTTGATACTGTCGTAAGAGCTAAATGTTATTTCGATGGAGATCTGTGCAGCAGTGTGAATGCCATATCAGGCGGCTATGTGACTATCCTGGGAGAAAGAAGGCGCATAAAAGCCGGAACGAAAGCGTACAATCCTGATGGAACGGTAAATTATACCTGCCTGGAACTGGAATAGGAGGACAATGAAATGAAAGTTGATTCAGTGGTACGCATTAATGCTCCGGTCATAAAGGATCTTAATAACAAGGTCAACTTAGCTCTTGCTAAGACAGGAGAGGCGCTCCATACTAAAGTAGTTCAGGACCAGGTAATGCCGCGTGACACCGGACAGCTTCAGAACATCAAGACATTTGTTGACCTTACGGAGCAGAACTCCGGGAAAGTCTCACTTGTAACTGAGGGGCCTTATGCCAGAAGGTTATATTTTCATCCGGAGTATAATTTTAAGCATACGGAGAATCCGAACGCAAAAGGCAGATGGCTGGATGATTATATGAGCGGCGGCAGTAAGCAGAATTTTGTACCGGCGGCTTTTAAGAGACTTCTCCGGAAGGAGCTGGGAACATGATTACTTTAAGTGAGATAAGACAGATCATTGAAGATTTAGGGCTGTCTGAACACACCTATATGGGCAACGTTGACAATAAAAAAGATAAATCCATAGGCGTATACGGCAGGCGCAGCATATCGGCTTTCAAAAAGGCGGTAGGCGGCAATGACTCCTATAACATTAAGGAAGTCAGCCTGCTTATACACTGGAATAAAAGCCCGGGGCAGTCTGAGACGGCAGCATATGACATCTTTAATGCAGTACAGTCAATAGCAAGTGAAAAGATTTTATTCGTAAAGCTTGCGAACAATGAACCCGTGCCAATCGGTACGGATAAGTTCGGCATATATGAATATCTGATAGACTTTGATGTATATTACAGATTGGAGGAAGTGTAAATGGTAACAAGTGGAGTTTTTCCGGTTTTTGAAAATGTTTTTAAGGTAGGTACTGCAGGTACTTCTTCAGAGACAGCAGACATGAAGACTGTCGCAGACCTTACTAGTTTTTCCGTTTCTGTTGACGGAAATGTACAGGAATGGACACCAATGACAACTGAAGGATGGGTGAGACGTCTTATGACTGGTAAGGGAATTACCATCACTCTTTCCGGAAAGAGAAATGTCGGCGATGCAGGTAACGATTATATTGCTTCTCTCTTTATGAAAACAGGTGCAGCAGCAGAAACAAAGTTCGAGTGGGATTTCCCTAACGGCGATATCCTTGCGATGGACGTTGTTGTGAACGTGACCGCCCTTGGCGGTGAGTCAACAGATGTTGATGTACTTGAGTTCAACGTTATGAGCAATGGCAAGCCTACTTACACACCGGCTAACTAATTTAATAATTTAAAAAACAAAAAAGCCCAGAGTTGAAGGTTCAATTCTGGGCTTTGCTTTTAATTAAAAAGGAGACTTTTTTATGAAAATCAATTTGGATGATAAATTGACCAGAGACATTTCAACGATTGCCATTAATGGCAAGGAATTCAAGGTCAACAAGACAAAAAATGCAGTCCTTAAGGTTCTTGCGTTGCTGGATGAAGGCGATAGTGCAGAAAATATCGATAAGTCAGTAGAACTTCTTGTAGGAGCTGAATTTGTCAGCGAGATGAATGAGCTGTCATTCGGTGATTACAAGACAGCTTTCATCGGGGTCATGGCTGCTGCAATGGATATGACTTTCGAAGATGCAAAAGAAAGATTTGATTCTGCGAAGACACCCTGATGAAGCTTATTACGACCTATTTGACGATTGGAATCTGATTGAAAGCTCATTTGCCCAGCAGTACGGAATAAGGCTCAGGCTGGAAGATGAAATGACCTGGGATGAATTCAGCAATCTGCTCTCGGGCCTCGGGTCTGAAACACCGCTCGGGAAAATCGTGGGCATAAGATCTGAAAAAGACCAGAAGATCATCTCTGAATGGCCGCCTGAAATAAGGCGAATCCGGAATGAATGGCTGAGCAGAAAGATCCAGAAGAAAAAGACTGTAATAGTCGACAGGAAAAAATATGATAAGGAAATGATTAACTTACAGAATATGTTTAAATCGATCAGCACGATAGGGAAGAAAGGAGGGTAAAAATGTCAGATGAAGTGGGCAAGGTCAGCCTAGGCCTTGAAATCGGAAGAAACAGTGTGGTCTCTGATACCAAGAGAATCGGTCAGCAGGCGGCAGGAACCTTTCAGAACCAGTTCAAGGGAGTAGGACAGAAGATAGGCAAGTTCATGGCTGCTGCCTTTGCGGTCAAAGAAATAGTTGCATTCGGCAAGGAGTGCATGGAGTTAGGCTCTGACCTTACAGAGGTTCAGAACGTAGTAGAAACAACATTCGGAGCTGAGTCTGTCGCAAAAATCAATAAATTCGCAAGAGAAGCCATCACAAAGCTCGGTCTTTCAGAGACAGCTGCGAAGCAAGCAGTGGGAACTTTCGGTGCTATGGCTACGGCTTTCGGCTTTACCGATGATGAAGCCTACAATATGTCAACATCCCTCACAGAACTGGCTTCAGGTATCAGCTCGTTCTATAATATGAGTTCTGATGAAGCAATGGGCAAGCTCAAATCTGTTTTTACAGGTGAAACGGAATCCCTTAAGAGCCTCGGTGTGGTAATGAGTCAGACTGCTCTTGATGCTTTTGCGATGGAGCAGGGTTTTGGCAAGACCACTAAGGAAATGAGCGAGCAGGAAAAGGTCGCCCTCCGTTATAAATTTGTTATGAAGCAGCTTGAAAAAGCTAACGGAGACTTTGCTAAGACATCTGGAACATCCTGGGCGAATCAGACGAGAATTTTTTCCCAGCAGCTGAATGCATTTAAGGCTTCAGTCGGACAGGGTCTTATCAATGCGCTTATGCCTGTCATTAAAGTAATAAACCAGATGATGGCCAAGCTTATGGAGATGGGGCAGCTTTTCAAGAAGTTCACTGCTGATCTGTTCGGTGATGCGAGTGGCGGCGAGAATATGGGCGGAGCTCTTACAGAGGCAGGTGAAGGAGCTGAAAGCACGGCGGATGGCTTAGAAGGTGCCGCTACGAGCGCCACTAAGCTCAAGAAGGCGCTTGCAGGATTTGATGAGCTGAATGTATTATCAAGTGATAATAATGGCTCCACGAGCGCCGTAGACAGCTCTCTTGCAAATTTAGCAACGACTAACTCATCAGCTGATACAAAGAACCTTGATGAGAGCCTGACAAAAGCGGAGGGCTTATTTAAGAAATTCAAGGATAGGATTGAGAAGATGTTCCCGAAAACATCGGGCGCTATCGCCGGACTTGACTTTGCAGGATTTAAGGAAGACATCAAGAAGATGGCTGGCGATTTCGAGAGCTCATTCAATCAGTATGTCAAGCCAACAGCAGAAAACTTATTTGGTACTCTTGGAGAGCTTTGCGATACTCAGATATCGAGCATCATAGAGAGACTCTCACCTCTCTGGGAAGGTGTATTCAAGCCTTTTGTTGACACATTCAACCAGGACATTCTCCCGACAGTAAGCTCGATGTTCAACGGACTCATAGAAATAGCAAAGCCTGCGATCAAAAACATTCAGGATGCATTCTGGACAATTGTTGATGATGCAGTGCTTCCGGTATTAACGGATATGACACAGATGTTTTCAGAAGCCTGGGATGATATCAGCGAGGTGTGGGATGAGTACGGAGCGCCGCTCGTTGAAACCTGGAAAGGTGTTTTTGAGGAGCTTGGAAAGTCTTTTAAAGAGGTTTGGAATACAGGCGTAAAACCTATCATTGATGATATCAGAGACAGGTTCAAGAAGCTTTGGGAAGACCATTTAAGACCGCTTTATAAAAAGCTTTTTACAAATATCTTAAGGATAGGCAAGGCAATCGGTGACCTTCTTAAAAATTATGTAATCCCGTTTGTGACTACAGTCTTGACAACGGTCCTTCCGATCATACGCAAGTGGGCAGGCATCCTCCAGGATACTTTTGAGCCTGCTGTAAGCGGCATAATTGATGCACTAGGTTCGGTCACAGATTTCCTTGCCAATGTTTTTGAGGGTAACTGGAAAGCTGCTTGGGAATCAGTCAAGAAAATCTTCGAAGATATTTTCGGAGGACTTGAACAGACACTTCTGAACATCGTAAATGTCCTTATAGGTGTCATCAACGGGCTCCTAAATGCTGTCGGAACGGCTTTTAATAAAGTAATCGATGCGATTAACGGAATATCATTCGAGATCCCGGACTGGGTTCCGGTTGTTGGCGGAAAGAAGTTCGATTTAGGGCTTGAATCCATTACGATGCCTCAGATTCCGGAGCTTACTCTTCCTGCTCTTGCGAACGGTGCATATCTTGGCGCAAATACTCCGCGCCTTGCGGTGGTCGGGGACAACAAGACAGAAGGTGAGTTCGTAGCTCCTGAGAGCAAGCTCAGGGAAGCAGTTATCGAAGGAATGAATGCAGTGCTTGGTAAGCTTAGCGGAATGAGCGCAGCCGGAAACGTTAACGTATATATCGGAAACGAGCAGGTCGAAGCTCTGCTTGTAAGAACAGACAATAGATTAAACAGAAGGTCGGGAGGTAGAACATGAGTTTAATAAAATTTGGCAATTATACACCGACTGAAGAACCAACGACATACAGCGTGACTCTGTCGGATCTCGATTCTGACGGAAGCGGAAGATCTGAAACAGGAGTAATGACCAGAAAAAGGATAAGGACCGGGCTATACAAAATAAGCGTAGGCTGGACTAATATTGACGACACGTTAAGGAATGCCATTCTGAATGCAGTCGCTGCCGCGTTTTTCTCTGTTACCTTTAATGATGGCAGGGAAAAAACGGAGCAGATGTATGTATCAGATAGAACGCAGGAATTAAAATACACAGATGCATCCGGGGCAAGGTATTGGGATGTATCTTTTGATCTGGTCAGCAAATAAGGAGGCTAAATGATAACTACAGATGCAATTTACAATACGCTGATAGCCTCTGGAAGTTATGAGGAAAGCGTCACGGGAACACTTAAGGACGGCAGCGGTGCTACCGTTCTTAATATCTCGAACGAATATATTAAAACAGGGAGCCTCATAATTGATAATAAGTGTATCAACAATGATGATCTTGAACCAGGGGCAGTATATGCAGCGGAACTGAAAATAACCATTACCGGGAATGCGGGGCTTACAAGTTCACAGAAAAGCTCCTTGCAGAACGGGTCTTTGAATCTGACATATACCATAACGGACGGAGACAGCTCTTCGAGCATTTCTATCGGTATATATTACATAATTGAGGTCACTCTTAAGGATGAAGATGTAGAAATCATTGCAGAGGATATGATGAGCAGACTGAGCAAAAACATTCCTACGGCAGTGAGGGAAGATCTGAACTTTGTCGCCAGGACACCTTACGAATTACTAGATTTATGCTGTCAGAATTGCTCCACGTCAAAAAGACCTATAAGCCTTGCAAATGACGAAACTGAATTTGACACCTGGAGCAATGCCGATGCATCATTTTTGATACCGGTAACAGCTGATATCGCTACTTACAGGGATTTAGTGGCTGAAGTGGCCAAGATCATGGGATGCTTTGCCACAATAGATAAGAATACCAACGGGCTTATCCTGAAGAGGCTGAACCCTCACAGCAACAGCAATGTATGGAATTTAAACGAAGATATCAGATACAGGACTGAAAAAAGCGGCTATATCTGCAAGTTCGGTAAGGTAGCTCTTGGGAATGTGTCTTATCCTACCACATCAGATGATGATGTGTCAGGGCTTATATTAAATATGAGAGCGAGTGAGCTGACAGATGATTCGGAGCTGCTGCCGGGAATCGTTCAGAATCTATATAATGAGATGGCTGGTATATCGTACAGACCTTGCAAAATCGAATTTATGGGAAATATCGCTCTTGAAGTCGGGGATTGGATAGGCGTCAATTATACAGAAGATGAAACGACTTACACCTTCAGGACAATTATCACCCACTTAAACTGGATCCTTAATGGCAAGGAATTGATAGAATCAACAGGAAGCTCAGCAGCAACAACGAAAAAAGTAGGCAGCAAGGGAAGCAACGAGAGCAGAGATAGCAGCAGTATAGACAACCTCACCAACCGCATAGAGACGCTCGAAAGCTCGGGTAGTGGCAATAAAATATATACAAGCACACAAAACCCTGACGATACAAAAGGCAATGAAGGGGATATGTGGGTTAAGTACGAAACGCAAGAACCGATTGAAATATTGGATTGGGTTACGTTCAAATCTTTTAGTTTTACTTCGGATGATATTTTAGCCTTGGAAACAATCAGTGGATATGCAGGAAGATGGAATTTTACGTTGGATTTGGTAATTACAATGCAATCTTCCTATAGCGGAGAACTACTTGCAGCAGCTCCTATAGGATATCCATCACCTAAGCCTTATAGAATTGCATTAAATGCATTAAGAATTCCGCAGGGTAAGGTTACGGAGTTAGGCACTGGCGGATATATTTCACCTAATGATTTTAATATCGATGATTATATCGGTACAAGATTACGTATATCTCTAAATAATGTTGGTTTTGATGGTATTGGTAAAGAAGACCCTACAGGAGTTATATTTAAAGATTTTAGTGGGCCACCATATTATGAAGAAATCGTTAGAACTCATTGGGACTACTATAACTATTATCCTGCAGATCCAAAGGTTAAATTTGTCATTGATGGCCGTAATGGGGTTGTTAAATTTCATGTATGTTCAATAGCGAGAAGCTATGGCGACTGGACATCTGGCGGAGTAGGTATAAAACCATACCGTCAAGGGTCTACATATGGATTGGCGGTTTTTGGAGATTATGGTCAAGCAAGCGATGGTATTGTAAATTTAATGCCGATGAGTAATAACATTATTGATCATGGTGATGTCATTGAAACAATTACGGCTCCGAACAAAATAAAAAATGAGCATATCAAAATCGAAAATGTATGGACTGAAAGAGGCGATTCTGATACATCAGTAGAATATACTCCATCTTCAGAAGTTATGACAAATCCATACGGTACGCTTACTGTTAATGGAAAGACAGTTGCTATTACAGGACCGTTTAATCCGCCACCTCCAGGCATTGATCCGGTATATACAGATGGTACTTTAATTGCTACTTATTATGCAAGCGATCCGCTATTTGGTCCTATAGAAACGCCAATATACGCGCCGCCATCTTCAAAAATAATATCGCATACCACAGCCGAATGGGAAAGCTTGGGTGTGTCTACAGTTTCCGAGAGCGGCGTACTTTATGTTTATACAGATTACAAGCAGGATGAATCTGGGAAAAACATCCCTGGATTCAAAATGGGAGACGGGAATGCATATGTCGCAGACCTGCCTTTTTCATCAGCTATGTTTGATATGCATATGAGCAATACTGATATTCATATCACAGCAGCCGAAAGAGAGAAGTGGAACAATAAAGTTTCGGTTCTTATGAATGAACCAAATAACAACCTGTTTTTTATAACAGGATAATAAAAGGAGGATTTTATGCCATATATTGACAAAATAACACTACCTACCGGTACAACCTACGATTTGCAGGACAGCGGAGCGAGAACGCTGATTGAAAACCTTGGCGGCAAGGCTTTCAGGTTTATCGGAGCAACAACAACGTCACTGACGGACGGAGCAACAACTAACCCGATCACAATCAATAACACACAGGTTACAGCAACTCAGGGAGATGTTGTATGGTCTGGTGCTGGTGAATACGTCTGGGACGGAACAGCCTGGAGACTCTTCGGTGACACGTCAGAGTTCGGTGCGCTGGCTAAAAAGGATTCCGTTACAGGCTCAACGAGTTATAAGCCAGCCGGAACTGTTAGCAAGCCGACTTTCACAGGTACGGAAGCAACATTATCAGCAAGTTATACTCCAGCCGGAAGTGTATCGCAGCCGACATTCACAGGCACGGAAGCGACCATATCGGCAAGTTATACTCCAGCCGGAAGTGTTACAATAAGCAAAGCAAGCTCCGGAACGGCTAACTATACGCCTGAAGGTACTGTAAGCAAGCCTTCATTCACAGGAACGGCTGGAACAGCGACAGCAAGCTATACACCTGCCGGCACCATCACAATAAGCAAGGCAAGTTCTGGAACAGCTAACTATACTCCAGCAGGAACAGTAAGTACACCGACCATCACAGTAACACCTAATACAACGAGCGTTAAGCCTTTCGGGTCAGCAGGTACGCTACCAAGCTTTACAGCAACAGTAAGCGGAACAACTCTGTCACTTGGATGGAGCGCAGGTACTCTTCCATCGGCTGGAACGGCTGTAACAGTAGCGACTGGCATTAAGTCTGCTACATCTACTCAGCCGACATTTACAGGCACGGGGGCAAAGCTTGACGCCACATTCAGCGGTACAGCTGCAACTATATCATCAAGTTATACTCCATCGGGTTCGATATCACAGCCGACATTTACAGGAACAGGGGCGAAACTAGATGCAACATTTACAGGTACAGCTGGCACTGTTTCAACGGAATATACTCCAGCAGGTACTGTAAGTAAGCCGACATTTACAGGAACAGCAGGAACAGCTACAACAAAGTATACTCCTGCTGGTTCAGTTTCTCAGCCAACATTTACAGGCACGAATGCAACAATTACAATCACATCAACCTGATAAGGAGGATTAAATGGCAAATATTGATACTATTAAAGTGCCCAATGGTACGAGCTATGAACTCCAGGATAAATACAAGAGCGGCGTGTATTTCGTTATGGGCACACAGACAGCTGCTACCAATGCGTGGACTGGTGTATTGCACGGTGTGAGTGCTCTCTTCGATGGTCTTACAATTCTGTACTATCTGCCTTACTATAGTAATGTAAATCCAACCCTAAATCTCACACTTGACAATGGTACTACGACAGGGGCAATTAATTGTTTTATTGACAACAATGACAGATTGTCACGCTATACGGCAGATTCAATTATCAGGCTTACTTATATAAGTGGTACGGAACAAACAGAAGCAAGCTGGCGAGTTTTAACGTATAGATGCTATAAAGAAGATGCTGCAAATAATAATGTGGCTTTAGGGGACGTTTCTTCATTGTCAAGAAGTCAAAAATTTGGGACTGCAACATACGCGCTTACGGAAGGAGATCACAATAAGGCTACTGGAAATTCGTCTCATGCAGAAGGAAGTTATAATACTGCTAGTGGAGTTAATTCCCATGTAGAGGGGCATACATCAAATGCAACAGGTGATATATCCCATGCAGAGGGGAATAATACAACCGCCAGTGGGAACTATTCTCACGCGGAAGGTAATGTTGCAAAAGCGACAGGTGATTCGTCTCACGCAGAAGGCGTTAGTACAACTGCTAGTGGAGGCTATTCTCACGCAGAAGGGGCGAATACGCAAGCGCTTGGAGACAGATCACACGCAGAAGGCGGTGCAACAAAAGCCAATAAAACAGCGTCTCATGCAGAAGGTGGTGGAACAACCGCAAATGACACTGCTGCACACGCAGAAGGGGCAAGTACTACAGCTTCAGGAGCTGCTGCACATTCAGAAGGAAGCAACACAACTGCTAGCGCCGGAGCGTCTCATTCAGAAGGCAGTCAGTCAACGGCTAGTGGAGTCGCCGCACATGCAGAAGGCAGCGGTACGACAGCAAGCGGTACGGGCAGTCATTCAGAAGGACATACAAACACGGCAGAAGCGCAATATGCGCACGCAGAAGGCGAAGGAAATATCGTGTCAGGAGCTCAATCACACGTAGAAGGAAGCGGAAACACAATAAATTCCACTGCAAGTAATGCACACGCCGAGGGAAACAACAACACTGTTAATGGAGCTAATGCTCACGCAGAAGGATTATCGAATACAGTACAGGCTATAGCATATCACTCTCACGTAGAGGGAGCTGGCAACAATGTCACAGGAGAAGCCGCACATGCCGAGGGAATTAACAATGCCGCAGGTGAGACCGCACATGCAGAAGGGAATGGCTGTCAGGCTACTGGTCGTGCATCTCATGCCGAGGGATTATCAAATGTCGCTTCTGGTGAGGCAGGACATAGCGAAGGAGTCACCAATACAGTTTCGGGTAGAGGCTCTCACGCTGAGGGTGGCGGATGTACTGCAACAGGAGATTTCGCACATGCAGAGGGATTTAGCACACTTGCATCCGGCGGCAATTCTCACGCAGGTGGCGGTGGAACAATTGCAAGCAAATGGGCACAGACGGCCGTGGGCAGATATAACCTGGGAACTGAACCAGAACAAATAGCGTTTCTTGTTGGTGGAGGAACTGGTACGGAAACAGAAAATCGGCGCACTGTATTCGGAGTCAGCACAAGCGGAATGACACATTCAAGTATTGGTTTTACCTTTGGCGCTGGTATAACATCCAGCTTTCCTACAGAAAGATTAAACTGGGATTATAATGACGTCGGGGTCAGCACATCCGTCGGTATTCAAGCATATCTGAAGGCATATCTGAAGAAAATAGTAACATCCAACGCAGGACTGCAGGGCGGTGTCATAACTAATGTAAATAACAGTACAACCGGATACGTACATATGTATTTCCACTATGCTGTGGCTGATTACAACAACACCGGGTTGCCAAAAAAGATGATAGGCATATTCCACGGTCATAGCGGCGATATCTGGCAGTTCAAAACGGAAGAAGGAGTGTTCTATTCAAGATGTCTATTCACGAATTCAAGCCCATCGTGGACGCAGAGCTGATGAGCTTAAAACAAATAACTTTTTATTTAAACCAAGTTAAACCGAGTTAAACCAAGTTAAAACCAAGTAAGGAGAAGCATATGACACAGATTAAGCAGAGCATATCAAGTAAAAATTGGTGGAAGGCGGCAGGCATTAGAGCGCTGAAGACGTGCGCTCAAACTGCTATCGCAACTATAGGTACAAGTGCAGTAATGTCAGAGGTCAATTGGATCATGGTGCTTTCTGCATCAGTCTTGAGCGGAATACTCTCAGTACTGACCAGCATTGCTGGATTACCAGAAGTAGAGGAGTAGAGGAGAATGATTGATATTAATCTTTTAATCGCAATCGGAGGGATTGCGATAACTTTGATTTTCTCAATTCTGTCGCAGAACAGAGCTAACAAGAATTCTGTTAAAGACGAAATCGAGAAGGCGAAGGCAGAGGCAAAAAAGCAAGCACGTGTGGAATCAAAACTTGACGAAATAAGTTCTGATACGAAAGATATTAAATCAGACCTACGAAACGTTAAGTCTGACATCAGTTCTATCAATGAAAGGCTGATAATAGTGGAACAGAGCACGAAGTCGGCACATCGTAGGATTGACAGCATTGAGAAAGGCGGTGAAGAAGAGTGATAAGCTGGTATGAATTTGTCGCAAATGCATTGAGAGCAAAGGGCGTCAATTACAGATACGGCGCAAAGATGGAAGTTCTAGGGACTAAAAGGCAGGAGCTCCTAATTAAGATGTATCCGAAATATTATGCAGGGTCAAGAAAGCAGAAGGCACTTGAAACAGCAGGAAAGCTTGCAACGGACTGTTCGGGACTTGTGACTTGGGCAGCAGGAACAGCTCCGCTCTCTAGTTCAGCGATTGCAGATGATGCCATCGAGAGCATTCCTATCGACAAAGTCACAGAAAAGCACATCGGCTGGGCGGTATGGAAAAAGGGACATATTGGCATCTACATCGGGAACGGAAAGTGCATCGAAGCAAGGGGATTTGATTACGGAGTAAGCATATGGACACTCAAAAACCGTGACTTCACTCACGCATTGAAGCTTGATTTCGTGGACTATGATGCGTTCCCCCAGGAAAAAGGCACTGATCCCATCAATGTATTCATGCAGGCGCTGGCTAATAAGGCAGGGGCAAAGATTGAGGTAGATGGAATCACGGGAGCTAATACAAAGGCAGCCGTTGAAAGATTCCTTCTGAAATAAAGCTTGACGCGCGAGATTAAAGACAGACAAAAAGAGAGTGCTGCGCAGTCGACATATATGCAGCACTCTCTTTTTTTTTACATTTAGAAATGACGAAAGGAAAACAACTAAGATCCCAATCTGTCCGTACCTGCTCCGGACATTTTTATTCTACCACATTCCGGAGCATATTGCAAAGGTAAAAGCTTATACAGATATTTTGTAAAACAATATTTTTTACAATCTTTTTGTTAGTTTTTTTCACCCAGGAAAAGGGCAAAAAAGGGCAAAAAAAGGGCGAAACCGCTCCGAAAAAGTGCATGGCCACGAAAATTTGCATTCTGAAAAGTGCTGATTTCAAGCGCCTTACAGAGTTTTCGTAAAATATCAGATTAAAAGAAAATTTTAGAGTTGATTTTTTTAGTGTTTTCTGTTATTATCTTTTGTGGAATATTGTGAATTTGGAGGAACAAAAGCATGCCTACCTGGGCGATTGTATTAATCATTGTAATAGTTGTAATTATAGCAGCGTTTGTAGCGCTTGGCATTTATGCTAATAAGATGCAGAAGAAGGCAGAAGCTTCTCAGGCAGAAATAAAGCAGAATGCGCAGACAGTTTCAATCTTTGTAATCGACAAAAAGAGAATGAAGCTTAAAGAAGCTGGATTTCCACAGATAGTAATAGATCAGACACCTAAGTATCTTCGTGGAACAAAGGTTCCAGTTGTAAAGGCAAAAATCGGTCCAAGAGTAATGAATATGATGTGTGACGAGAAGGTATTTGATTATGTACCTACCGGTAAGGAAGTAAAGGCACAGATCAATGGTATTTACATCATTGGCGTAAAGGCACTTCGTGGACAGCTTGACAGCAAGCCAGAGAAAAAGGGCTTCTGGGCAAGAATGCGTGCAAAGGCAGAGAAGACTCTTGAAGAAAATAATAAAGAGAAGGCTGCAGCAAAAGCAAAGAAAAAGAAATAAAAAGGGGATTTGCCTATACCGGGCTGGGGTTACAACAGTCCGGTATTTTTTATTTATTTGTATGTGAGGAAAACTGACGTGTTTAGTAAATATTGTATGTGAGGAAAACTAACGTGTTTAGTAAATATTGTATGTGAGGAAAATTAACGTGTTTTGTAAATAAAAATAGAAAAAAGAAGTATTTAAAAAGGGGATTTGAAATGAGAATTAAGGAATTCAGAAATAAGCTTAGTAAGGTTACTCTAGGACTGCTTTCAGCGGCCTTTATAGGAGCGGCGGCAGGAAATGTAGTGACAGTAAAGGCGGCAGATGCGGGAGCACAGGCAGTTACAACTGCAGCTGCAGCATATGATGGCGAGCAAATGGCAACAACCACGGTGCAAGGAGAAACAGGAATTCAGAAATCTACAGAGCAAGAGGCTTATGAAATCACTAATACTACGACTGCAGAAGGAAAAGGGCAGGGGAATAATCAGAATGCCACTGGCACAGCAGGGGATGTAACCGGCACTGCAGGAAACGAACAGAGTACTAGCACGCAGGGAAATCTGGCTACAACAGAGCAGACAGGGACAACAAAGCAAAAAGCAACCACAGCTCAGCAGGTGACAACAACCACAAAGGCAGCCATTAAAAAGGAAGATAGAGAGTTCGTAAAAATACCAGAGGGCGAAGAATTTAAGGCAGTCTGGATTTCCTTTATAGATTTTGAAAGAGAAGATAAAGAAGGAAATAAAATAGAGACTGGGTACACTGAAGAAGAATTTACAGCACATGTAACAGAAATGTTTAAAAAGTGCAAGGATTGGGGAATGAATGCAGTAGTGGTACATGTAAGACCATTCGGAGATGCATTTTATCCATCAAAGTATTATCCTTGGTCTAAATATGTTTCAGGAAAGCAGGGAGTAGACCCAGGCTATGATCCACTTGAAATCATGATTGAAAAGGCTCATGAATTAGGTCTTCAGTTCCATGCATGGCTTAATCCATATAGAGTAGCAAATGATACTGATATAAGCGCATTATCAAAGGATAATAAGGCAAAGAAATGGCTTTCAGATTTTAGTACCTCAAATGACAGGTATGTGCTCCAGATAGGCGGAAAAACTTACTATAATCCTTCAATAGCAGCAGTAAGGACACTTGTAGTTAACGGAGTAAAAGAAATAGTTAGAAATTATAATGTAGATGGAATTCACTTTGATGATTACTTCTATCCAAGTCTGGGAACAAACTACAAGGGCGTATTTGACTATAAAGAATATAATACCTATAAGGCAGAAAAAATCAAGGCTGGAGTTAAGAGCTACTATTCAATAATCAGCTGGAGAAGATATAATGTTTCTCAGCTTGTAAAAAGAGTGTATAGTGCAGTTAAGGACATAGATGAGGATGTGGTATTTGGAATAGCTCCACAGGGTAATATGGCTAACTTATATGCAAGCAGTGCAAATTACTGTGATGTAAAAAAATGGATGAATAATAAGGGATATGTAGATTACTTATGCCCAGAGATATATTGGGGCTTCAGACAGCCTACAGTTGCCTTTAATGTGTGCCTACATCAGTGGCTTGATGCAAAGAAGGCTACATCAGATGTAAAGCTTTATATAGGAATACCTACCTATAGAGCAGGAATCAAGTTTTCAAATGAGCCGGATTTTAAGGACAATAAGTATCTGCTAGCAGACATGCTTACCTTTGCAAGAGGTGTAGATGGGGGCGGAAAGGTAGATGGCTTCGTATTTTATGATTATAAATCCTTTGAGGAACGTACAGCAGCAAAGACCTTTATTACAAATATGCTGAAGGTTCTTAATAAATAATTCTGCAGATCCATTAAAGGATAAAAGGGGAAAGAAATGATTTTTGATACGCATGCGCATTATGATGATGAAGCCTTTAATGAGGATAGGGAAGAAGTGCTTTTAAAAATGCAGGAAATGGGTGTTGGCACCATAGTAGACATAGGCGAGAGCATGGAATCTTCGCAAAGAGCGCTAGAATTAGCGAAGGTATATGACTTTATGTACTGCGCAGTAGGAGTCCATCCGAGTAAGGTCGAAAATCTCACAGAGGCCGATATGGAATGGATAGAAGAAACGGTTAAAAAAGAAAAGAAAGCAGTGGCAATAGGAGAAATAGGCCTTGATT
The DNA here is from genome assembly GCA_900315015.1 of uncultured Eubacteriales bacterium. Classification (GTDB taxonomy): domain Bacteria; phylum Bacillota; class Clostridia; order Lachnospirales; family Lachnospiraceae; genus UBA9722. The sequence goes on from OMXJ01000014.1 coordinate 16,997, forward strand.
ATCATTGGCCGGAGCCTTCGTTAGAGCTTCAGAAAAAATGGTTTGAAAGACAGCTCCGGATTGCCATAGATACAAATACTCCTGTTGTAATCCATTCAAGAAATGCCGCAAAGGATACAATGGACATGATAAGAGCGGCGCATGAAGCAGCAATAAGTGAGGGAAAAGAGCTGAGCGGCGTCATGCACTGTTATTCTTATAGTGCAGAGCAGGCAAAAGAATATGTTTCAATGGGCTTTTACCTTGGAATAGGCGGTGTGCTTACCTATAAAAATGAAAAGAAGCTGATGAAGGTAGTAAAGGCTGTTCCGATGGAAAATCTAGTGCTTGAGACAGATTGTCCTTATCTTACGCCAGAGCCTCATAGGGGAGAGAGGAATATTTCCTGGTATCTACCTGAGGTCATAAAGAAAATCGCAGAGTTCAGAGAAATGGATACTACAGAAGTAGAAAAGAAAACGGAAGAAAATGCAAGAAGGTTATATAAATTAGAAAAGTAGAACCCTAAAAAGAGTTCAAGGGAGAACAATGGAAGAAAAGGAAAAACAGGGTCAGGAATTATTAAAAGAAGCTGAAAAAAAAGAAAAGCAGGGTCAAGAGTCAGTAAAAGAAGCTAAAAAAAAGGAAAAACAGGTTCAGGAAAAAGGAAACAAAAAAACTAAAAAGATAGTCGGAGCCACAGCTTTAGCCGTAACAGTGCTTGGAGCAGCGGGCGGCGGAATATATGTTGTAAATTCACCGGCCAAAAAGGTTTCTGATTTTATAAACGAAGGTAAAATAAGCGAAGCAAATACCCTATATACAAAGGATGTAAAGGGAAGCTTTGCCCAGGAAAAGATATTGGATTTTTATCTTGGTGATACAGTCACTGAAATAGTTAAAAGTTATGAAGCAAAGGAATTATCCTTTGAAGAAGCAAAAAACAGGCTCATTCTGGTAACAAGAATGGGCGGCGAAGGGCAGGTGGCGGATGCACAGAGGGAGCTTGAGTACATAACAAAGCTTAATGAATCAAGATGCGCTTATGATAAGGCAAATGAATGCATGGAGCAGGAAAACTATAAAGAAGCCATAATTAATTATAAGCTTGTAACAAAGGTCCATGAAGAATATGATGAAGCTCAGAAAAAATTAGCGGAGGCAATAGATAAATACCGCGAAAATATTCTTGGAAAGACAGGGGCTCCAAGCTCGGAGGCAGAATTTGAAGAAGCTATTGAGGAAGTAAATGAGGCCCTTACCACTATAGGAGAGGATGTAACCTTAAGTGAGAGACTAGAGAATCTAAAGTCGGGTTATAGAGACTATATAGAAAAGGAAACCGTAGAGGCTGTTAATGAAAAAATTACTGGCGCAGAATATGTAGAGGCTGTTGCGATAATTGACGAAGCCATAGCAAAAATAGGAGAGGACGAGACTCTTACAGAGCTTAGGGAAACGACTCTTTCAGCCTATAGAAATAACATAAAGGCGGCCGTAGATGCAAAGCTTGAGGTCTTTGATTATGAAGAAGCCCTTGATATAATTAAAAATGCATCAGAAGAGCTTCCAGACAGCTATTTTGATAGCTTATATGAAGAAGTGAAAAATGAGAAACCTAAAAATCTAGACGATTATATGGGAAGCAGTTATTATTTTGAAAAGATATCACCAGGAGCCTTAGATAAGCTTGGAAATAAGTATGATACGGTGAATATGTACTGCATGACCTCGTACAATGACGGCTGGTCTACAAGCTCTGGATATGTATATGAAAATCTTGATGGTAAGCTTAGCAAATTATCTGGTCTTATAACACTATCATCAGAAAGCGATTCAGGAGACTGCGTGCTAAATATTTATGGTGATGGAGATGTGCTTCTTTATACATCGGGAATAGTGAATGAAACTTCAGAACCTGTAGCAATAGATGCAGATGTAAGTGAGCAAAAGCAGATAAAAATCACTCTTTCTCTAACAGAAGGGGAGAGCTGCACAATGAGAATGCTTTTGATAAACTTTAGTTTTGAGGAATAGTTGAGAATGCTCTTAATAAACATTAGCTTTGAGGACTAGCTGAGAATGCTTTTAATTAATTTTAGCTATGATAACTAATTGAAAATACTTTAAAAAGAGAAAAGGCGTATATGCAGGGATTTTTAAAGGAACTAGAAGAATATGTAGCAAGATATGGGAAAAATGGCGATAATTCCTTTGAATGTGCTGGACTTACCATAGAAAATGGCAGCCTTACAGATTACAAATTCTATAGATATTTTAAAAGAGGGCAAAGGCAAAAGAAACTGACTTTATCTGAGGATGATGAAAAACTGTATCTGAGGGTAATGGATAGCCTTATAAAAAGTGATGAAAGGACAGCAGACCTGGAAGTGTTTGATGTATCGCGCACGAAAAAGGAGGGATGCTTTAGACTGCTCTTTAAGACAAAGCTTGAAAAGAAAGATGAAAAGCTTCCCTTTCAGATCGGCGTAGAGGCTGATAAGGATGGCAAAGTAACCTCGATAAAGAGCTATTATCATAAGAATGAAAAAATAAGCCTTAAGGCACCTGGGGAGGAAGAAGAAACTCTGCTTTTAGAAAATGGCTATAGGTTATTTATGACAGGCTATAACATAGAGCTTCAAGAGAGCTTTGAAAGAAAAGGAAGACTTCTGGACTTTGCTGTAGAAGAAATGGAGCTGGAGAGACTTGTAAATGTGCCTGGGATAAAGTTTGAAAAGAAAAAGTATTATATTGAGAGCTTTTCTGGAACTTGCAATGCACTTAAGGGGAAAGCTCTTATAGAGCATGAAAAAAACCTCTGGGGATCACTTGGTATAAAGATTCCAGAAGTTTATCAGGATGAATATTTAAAAAAATACGATGAATTATCATTATACATAAAAGGACTTGCTATTACGGCAAGTCCTGGAAATGTAAATAAAATAATCAGAGCATATCTTATGCCTTTAATATAGGGGCATAAGATTTTTTTACTCCATTGAAACAGCTATGGCATTCTTTTGAACAGAAGAAGGAACGCTTACTTCTGCTGTAGTAACACCCTTTATTTTATAGGTGATGGTAATGTTTGAAAGATTTACATCTATGCCATTTCTTGAGGTGAGGAATTCACCAGGAATTGCGATTTTGAGCATTTTAAGCTGCTTTGTTTTTTTATCAAAGGTAAGAGTAACATTAGCAGTAATGGCAGTATCTGTATCGATAACATTACTAAAGAAGGTCTTTGACTTAAGTGTGCCCTTAACTACATAGCCGGTATCAGTTGTCTTAGTGATCTTAAGGTTCTTAAGATTGGCTTTAGAAAGAGTAGAGAGCATCTGCATTACAGTATAAGTTTTGTCAGTAGAAGAAAGCTTGAACCACTCCTTGCTGTCTGCATCATAAATATACTTGGCATAGCCTTTCTTTGAAAGTTGAACATATGATTTTGACTTTATGGTCTGAGTTTCTTTTACAGTTGTTGCATCAATTGTATAAGAAGAAACAATCTTATTTGTACCAGTTGAATATTCGGTACCAGTATCGGCCTTAATGGTCTCTGTAGTTGTGTTCTTGGCCTCTACTACGGCAGGAGCTTCCTTATAAGCATTAGGATCTTTAGCACCCTCGATGCTCTGTCTAAAGAGAACTACCATGGTCGAATCGAAGCTTGTTGTTCTGGTGATCTTGATGCCCTTTTGTTTTTTGAGATAGTTATCTGCGGCTGTAATAAGGTCGGCAGCAGTAACTGTTGCTGCATCTACCTTTGTTATTGAAGCGCCTCTCATTAAAGCTGTGAAAGCAAGTGAGAAGGTAATAACAAAAGCAAGAGCAAGTGACATTAATTTCTTACTTTTCATAATTATCCTTTCGTTTGTAAACAGCTCTGCATTTTTTAAATTAATCAGGCATTTAATTCATAAAAAAATGCAGAAAAACAAAAATGTTTGACAGCAAATTATATCATTATTATTGATGTTTGTCAACTTAAGTCCAAATTTGCTTGACTTATTTTGTTTCTCATACTAAAATTTTACCATAAGAGTAATAATGGAGGCAGTAAAAATGATGAAAGGAACCTATAAGACAAAGGCTAGAGAATATATAGTTGCTTATTTAAAGGACAATGTTGAGAAAAGGTTTACGGCAAGAGAAATCTACGACTATCTAAAGCAGGAAATAGATGGCGTAAATCGCACCACTATTTATAGGAACCTTGATAGAATGTGCGAAAATGGGGAAATCTTAAGATATAAAGAGCCTAATCAGGATTCCTGGTACTATCAGTATTCATCAGAGCATAAGCATTGCAATGCTCATATGCATGCACAGTGCAGTGAATGTGGAAAAATCTATCATTTGGAGAGTGCCTTTGTGGATGAATTTGAAAATAAACTGCTAAAGATTTATGGGTTAAAGCTCAATGTAACGAAAACAATAATAATAGGAAAATGCCGTGAGTGTAGCGGCAGAGGTTTTAAGTTTGAAGATAAATAAGAGATATTCTATGTCAACCACCCCGACCTACGGCTTACGCCTTAGAGGTCGGAGCTTGTAAAAGCCCTGATTGACTACTCTAAGTTCTTTAAGAACTACGTTATTTGTGTTATCACACCTACGGATGATTCCCAAGTCTGTAGCAACTGTGGAGGCTCTGTAAACAGTTCTGATGGGTAGGAACAGTCAACCTCAAATGACCGATTACGGCAAGCACTTATAACATTGAGGATGGGAAAGAAACTTTCATAAGAAAGGGATACCACTCGTGAGTAGGTATCAAAGGTAGAAACTATGCAACAAGGAAACAGAGTATTCGTACTCAATATGCGAGGTGAGCCACTAATGCCTTGTAGTCAAAGAAAAGCCCGAATACTTCTAAAAGAAGGTAAGGCTATAATCAACAGATACAATCCTTTCACCATTCAGCTAACTTATGCTACGGGCGAAACTAAGCAGGATTGTCATATTGGCGTAGATACAGGTGCTAAACACATTGGTATTGCTGTTACATCAGAGGATAAAATTCTCTATAAGGCAGAAATAGAATTAAGGCAGGATGTTAGTTCTAACATTGATTCTAAACGTATTTATCGTAGAAGTCGCAGAAATCGCAAATGTAGGTATCGTAAGCCACGTTTTCTAAATCGTAAACGTACAGATGAATGGCTTCCTCCAAGTTTACAGAACAGAATTAACCATACTTTTACGTGGATTAATAAGTTTTCTGCATTAGTACCAAACCCAATATTGCATATAGAGGTCGGTAAATTTGATACGGCAAAAATGATAAATCCTGACATTAACGGTGTAGATTATCAATATGGTCAAACATATGGCTTCTTCGATGAAAGATATTTTGTCTTCGCGAGGGATAATTATACTTGTCAGGTGTGCGGTAAGTCTAAAGGCAAGATTTTGCAAACGCATCACATAATCTATCGCAGTAATGGTGGTACTAACAGAGTAGATAATCTTATTACAGTATGTACGGATTGCCATACATCTGCAAACCATAAAAAAGGCGGCATCCTTTATAAATGGCAGGCAGAGCATAAAAAAGTAAAGCAGTACAAAGAGCCACCATTTATGAATACACTTCGCAAAAGGATTTTTGCTAAATATCCTAATGCAGTTATCACTTATGGTTCAGAAACAACACCGAAACGAAAGGATATTGGTTTAGAGAAAACTCATTATAATGATGCTATTGTCATAAGTGGTATCAAAACTATAAAAGAAAATCCCAATGAGTGGTTGCTAATAAGGCAATTTCGCAAGAAAAAGCGTTCTTTGCACGAAGCAACAGCCCGTAAAGGACGCAGAGAACCCAATCGCACACAGAAACGAAATAGTAAAAACACACCGTTTTATAAAGGATTTTGGATTAATGACAAGGTTTCTGTATTAGGACAGTTTGGTTACATTACTGGATTTGCTTCTGGCGGTGCTTATATCAAAAATTCAGACGGCGAATATATTACACTACCAAGTAAATCTTATAAACAAGTTGGTCTCGCTAATTTGAGACTGGTTTCTCATAATAATAATTGGCAATATATAAGAAACGCCGTGTAAAACGCAATTCATCCCACCACCTACGCTTCGCTTAGAGGTGGGGGACTTCTTGCTCACGGCTCCTTAAATAAAGTGCTGATTTAGCCCGAAAAATTAAGGTGTTCTTGATTTTCCGGGCTTTTCTTATTCCTTTTTTTGCTTATCATCAACTGAAAAAAGTGCTTTTTCAAATTAAAGACAATGAGTATTTTAGAGGTACTTAAGGAATCAAGGTAAGTATTAAGTTTATTGAGAAAATAATTTGCAACAAATTTGCAAAAAAGCCTTGACAAATCAAAATTAAGTGATTATAATATGCAACATAGTTGCAAAATATCCGCTTTGTTTGCAAACTTACAGGTACATATTAACATTTAAACATACTAAAAGTAATACTCAAAAGTAATACTCGAAGGAATGCTATTATAGGAAAGAGGTAAGAGAAATGGCAGCAGATAGAGTAAAGATAACACTTGCATGTTCAGAATGCGGAGACAGAAATTACACAACAACAAAGAATAAGAAGCTCCACCCTGAAAGAATGGAAGTAATCAAGTATTGTCCAAGACTTAAGAAGCACACAGTACATAAGGAGACAAAGTAATGAGTTCTAAGATACCAGTTTTCCTTATCACAGGATATTTAGGCTCTGGGAAAACTACCCTATTAAATGAGCTGCTTCATCAAGACCAAAGGAAGCTTGCAGTAGTAGTCAATGATATGGGACAGGTAAACGTCGATGCAAGGCTTGTTTTGGAGCAGGGGATGAAATCACTTGATACTACGATGGTAGAATTGTCAAATGGCTGCATTTGCTGCACCCTTCGCGAGGAATTTATGCAGGAAGTTGAAGAACTTGCAAAAATACCAGGACTTGAAGGCATATTTGTAGAAGCATCAGGAATAAGTGATCCGGCATCAATAGCACAGGCTTTTTTAGCATACGAGGATCAGACCTCCTTTTATCTTGCTACAATAGCAACAGTTGTTGATGCAGATAGAATTTACCGTGAATTCCTAGAGGGAATTGAAACGGAAAGTTTTTCAGATGATGATCCGGACATTATAAATCTTGTAGTAGAGCAGATTGAGTTCTGTAACTGCATCATATTAAATAAGTGCGATCTTCTAACAAGAGAAAAGCTAGATAAGGTGAAGGACGCCATAAGGAGCATACAGCCAGAGGCTGAAATAATCGAAACCATACAGAGTAAGATAGATGCAAAGAGAATTTTAGAAGGTCATGAATTTGATTATGACGAGGCAATGAATTCATCCTTTATACAAAAGGCACTTAAGAGAAGTGCAGAGGGCGAGACATGTGATGATGAATACGGAATCACTTCATTTGTATTTGAGGACAGAAGACCTTTTGACAGAGAGAGCCTAATGAGGTTCATAGAAGAAGAATTCCCAGCGGAGATAATCAGAAGTAAAGGATATATATGGTTTTCGGATGACTCAATGCACGTTCAGCTCATGGAAACAGCAGGCAGAAATGCAGCAGTATCAGAGTTCTCGAACTGGGTAGATGCCTTTAGTGAAAAGGATAAGGCTGAGGTATTTGAGGCATATCCTGAGGTACTAGATGAATGGGATCCTGTATACGGAGATAGAATGAATCAGCTTGTTTTAATTGGAAAAGGCTACGATAAAGAAGAAGTAAAAAAGAAGCTGAATGATTGTCTATCAAAGGAAAAGAGATTATAAAGCAGGTAATCTAACAATTGAAATTTTATGCACATTGTATTATAATTTAATATAGAAAACCTAAGACACAATCTGGTGTAAATCGGGTCGTGTCTTTTTATTATTTGTAGGGGAGGTGAAGCTTATGTACAGAGTTTTCTTGGATTTTGAAATGCATCCTATTCCATACAAGTATTCAGAAATAAGAAGAAGATGCATGAGCGAAATAATAGAAATAGGTGCAGTAATGCTAGACGATAAGCTAGAAGAAATTGATTCATACAAGGCTATGGTAAAGCCGCATTACGCAGAAAGAATATTTGCAAATATCGTATCGCTTACCGGCATAACTCATCACAAGCTAGAGCATGCAGAGGAATTTGATATTGCGTTCCCTAAATTTGTAGAGTGGTGCGTAGGAGCAGGGGATGAATTTAAAATTTATTCCTGGAGTGCCTCTGACCTAATGCAGGTAAAAGATGAACTTAAGATAAAGGAAGTTAAGGTAGAAGGCAATGTCAAGAAAATGCTTGATAATTGGATAGATTTTCAGGAGGATTTTACAAAAATACTTGGTCTTAAGGATACGCCTAGTCTTAGCAAGGCAGTTAGAATGGCAGGTTATGAGTTTACCGGGAAAATGCATGACGCGCTATTTGATGCAAGAAATACAGGAAGACTTTTCAAATTAGCGCAGAATAAGGAAGATCTCATAGCAACCTATAAAATGTACGATAAGACAGTAAAAACTAGTAAAGAAAAGACACCGGCAACTCAGACACTAGGATCTATGTTTGATTTTAGCCAGTTTGGATTTACAGCAGATAATCAAGATGAAAGTCAGTGATATTATGGAAAAATTTGTGGCCGGCTGAACAATAAAAGTGAAAAAGAATACGCATAAAGATGTCTAAAACTTCCCGTAGTAAGAGACCATATTTGCATTGACAATAAAATTGAAAAAGGTCTATAATGAGGGAAGCAGTATGCCGCTAATGCGGCAGGTTAATAATTTTTCATTTTAAAAGGAGAGAATATTCATGGCACAGTATTTTGAGAATGTTCCAGTAGTTAAGTATGAGGGACCTAAGAGCACAAATCCTTTTGCATTCAAATTCTATGATAAGGATAGAGTAGTAGCAGGAAAGACAATGAAGGAACAGCTTAAGTTTGCTATGGCATGGTGGCATACACTTTGCGCAAACGGTGTTGATATGTTCGGATCAGCTACACAGGATAAGAGTTTTGGTGGTACAACACCAATGGAAATTGCTGAAAATAGAGTATATGCAGGTTTTGAATTCATGGAAAAGTTAGGAATTGATTATTTCTGCTTCCATGATCGTGACCTTGCTCCAGAAGGAAGAACACTTGCAGAGAGCAATGAGAACCTTGCAAAGATCGTTGATATTGTTGCTGGTGAGCAGAAGAAGTCAGGAAAGAAGCTTCTTTGGGGAACAGCAAATCTTTTCAACAATCCACGTTATATGTTCGGTGCTGGAACAGCTCCAAACGCAGATGTATTTGCATATGCAGCAGCACAGGTTAAGGCAGCTATGGATGCTACAGTAAAGCTTGGCGGACATGCATACGTATTCTGGGGCGGAAGAGAAGGCTATGACACACTCCTCAACACAGATATGGGCCTTGAGCTTGATAATATCGCTAAGTTATTCCATATGGCTATCGACTATGGTAACAAGATCGGCTTCGACGGTGACTTCTACATCGAGCCTAAGCCAAAGGAACCAACAAAGCATCAGTATGATTTCGATGCAGCAACAGCACTTAACTTCCTTAGAAAGTATGATCTTCTTGACAGATTCAAGCTTAATATCGAAGCTAACCATGCTACTCTTGCAGGACATACTTTCCAGCATGAGTTAAGAGTTGCAGCTATTAACGGAGCCTTCGGTTCAGTTGATGCTAACCAGGGTGATACATTACTTGGATGGGATACAGACCAGTTCCCAACACAGATGTACGATACAGCATTCGCTATGTATGAAATCCTTAAGGCTGGCGGATTTACAAACGGTGGTCTTAACTTCGATTCAAAGCAGCGTCGTAACTCATTCACACTTGAGGATACAGCACTTGCTCATATCGCAGGTATGGATGGCTTCGCACTTGGTCTTCTTATTGCAGATAAGATGATCCAGGATGGCAGAATTCAGGAATTCATCGACAAGAGATACAGCAGCTGGACAACAGGTATCGGTAAGGATATCAGGGACGGCAAGGCTGATTTCGAGTCACTTTCAGACTATGCTATGAAGATGGGCGAGGTTACAACAAACATCAGTGGCAGACAGGAAAATCTTGAGTCAATCGTTAATCAGATTATCATGTCAGTACAGTAATTTTGCTTAAACGTTTTTACTTTTAAATGCTATAAAAAACAGGTGATAGGGGGGTTCTATCGCCTGTTTTTTATTTTGGAAATTATTTTACGATAGTAGCAAATTAGCGGTCTTTAAGAAATGTTAATGATAATACAAAAATCTTGACGTAAAATAACTTGAATGATATAATTTTATCTATTACGTGGTATTAATGAAAGAGGGGCGAAGTTGTGCCACAGGAGGAAAAATGAAATCAAAGTTGTTGTTTATTGTAATGCTTGGCGTTACGGCGATAGCGGAGGCCTATCTTTTTGGTGTTGCGGATGTCATGCATTTACACGGCCTTGGATTTATAGGCGGTATGTCGGCAGCGATAATACTTCCGGTGCTGGATGTTTTTTTAGCGATTAAGGCCTTTAAATCGGAGAAAATTACTCCGAGAGAAATTGTATTTGTTGAGGATGAACCACTTGATTTAGCAGATACTGCAATATCGAGCCTTAAGAAGGTTGCTTCAACAAAACCTGCCATGGCAGTAGATGCAAGGAAGGCAGCAGAGCAGGTGGAGCGTTTCAGTGATAAAATTAATGCTCTTGAAGGCTATAGAGACTCAGATGGCAGAGTAATGACGCTTATATCTTCTTCTCAGAATGTTTTTTATAAAAGAATTGAAGAATTCCTCAGAATAGCAGTATCTTTTGACAATGACGAGTATGTTCAGTTTAGAAAGGGCGAGCTTGAATTAAAGGATAAGGAGCTTATTCAGAAGAAGCAGGAAATTTTTGATAGAAAATTTAAGGGTGTTGATAAGATCACTGATGATAATGAAGCGCTCATACTTCAGATCGATGAGCTGCTTGATGTTTTAACAAGAAAAACTAATGACTCTGCCTGGGATACCAGTACACAGATGTCACTTAGCAAAATGGCTGATTATATTGATAAAATCGAAGATGGTACGGAAATGGATAAAACGGCCAGCTTCAATGCGTTAAAGGCCCTTAAGGGAATCAACCAATATAAAAATGAGTTTTCATTAGGAGGAGCAAATGAAAAAAAGTAGTAGCAAGAAAAATGGCAGCGTATTGATATTTGCAGCAGTTGCAGTTGTTATAGTAGTAATTGTCGCAATTGTAGGCATGTTTAAGGATTCAGGAAAATCTCAGAGCCAGATGGATTATGAGACAGCAAAATCAAAGCTTTCGAATAAGGTAAAGAAGATTGGAGTTACTGAAATTGCTGTTGAACCTGAGAAAATTGATGTTTCGGAGTATTTAAGTGTAGCAGATGAACTTCCGGACATTAATAAGAGCTATCCTCTTGTAGTAATAGGAAATACAGGAAGCAGTTATTCGAATGTAGAAATCTTCTCATCAGGAGAAAAGGCAGCTAAGTCAGGTACAGATGCTTTCCTTACAGATATGGCAGAAGATTTTAATAAGGAAAACTTTAGGACAGATGCAGGAAATATTATGAACGTTTCAATACGTTCAGTACCATCGGGAACAGCTGTAGAATATATATCGACAGGTGTATATGTACCAGCAGGTTATTCACCATCTAACGAGCTTTTCGGTGAATTATTGATAAAGGATGGCGTGGGTGTAACAGTAGTTGATGACAGAGTAGTAGGTAATGTAGCAGGTATCCTTATTTCAAAATCAAAGTATAAGGAAATGTCAGCAAAGGGAACTGTTACTGCAGAAACAGTATTTGATGCGGTTGTAAACGGCGAGCTTTCAATGGGATATTCAAATCCATATACCTCAGCAACAGGTATAAACTTCCTTATGACAGCACTTAGCACACTTTCACCAGATGATATGTTAAGTGAGAACGCAGTAAGTAAGTTCCAGGCTTTCCAGGCAAATATCCCACTTGTATCATATACAACACAGCAGATGACCTCATCAGCTGAAAAGGGACTTATTGATGCACTTGTAAGTGAGTATCAGACATATGCAAATGACAGCACACTTACACGTAACTTTGAATTTATACCATTTGGTGTACGTCATGATAACCCTCTATATGCTATAGAAGTTGTTGAAAATTCAGATGAAGATCAGGTGCTTAAGGCATTTGCAGAGTATTGCGATCAGCACCAGGATTTAGCAAGGAAGGACGGCTTCAATGGCATGGATGAATATGCAGGAAGCGGAGCTAAATTTACAGGACTTCAGGTATCAGAGGCACAGACAATCTGGAAGGAAGAAAAGGCAAGCGGAAAGACAATCGTTGCAGAGTTCATTGTAGACGTAAGTGGATCAATGAGCGGTGAGCCTATCAATAATCTTCGTGCAGCAATGAAGAATACAATGAGGTATATCAGTGATGAGCATTACATCGGTGTACTTGCATTTGATGATGATGTATATGAGTATCTTCCAATTGATAAGTTTACACTTGAGCAGAAGACTTTATATAATGGCGCTGTAAATTCACTTACAGCAGCAGGAAGTACTGGAATGTACGATGCAATTCTTGTAGGTGTAGATAAGGTAATTAAGAAGTGTGATGAGCTAGGTTCAAATGCAACACCTATTATCTTCGTACTTACAGATGGTGAGACAAACTCAGGAAATAATTACAGCGATGTAAAATCAATCCTTGATGGTCTCGATATTCCTATTTACTCAATCAGCTATAACTATTCAAATGATGAGCTTGGAAAGCTTTCAAATCTTAATGAAGCAAGCTACATAAATGGAGATAGTGAAAATATCGTATATAAGCTTAAAAACCTCTTCAATGTAGAGATGTAATTAAAATATCGTATATAAGCTTAAAAACCTCTTTAATGTAGAGATGTAATTAAAATCCCGGTGCAGCAGTGTGCCGGGATTTTTTGATTTAGATAATAAACTGCAAGTATTTCATTCATCCATCTGTCAACCCTTTTTTATGAATTGTGCAAATTTGGTAATTGAACTGTGAGAAAACAACTGTTATAATAATGAAACCCAAAAAGGATAAAGGACTAAGAGTAGAACGCATGCAGGCCTAAAAAGCAGCATAAAAAAGAGACACCAGATTTATCTTCTCTAGTGCCTCTTAGTTCCGTTTTTAGATTTAGTATCAGATGATACAACAGGAGGTAACATCTGAACTATCTAAATTAATTAAATTCTGCATTGGACTATACCTCCTTTTCTTAACTCCTTATCCGATGAGTTATATTTTCGAATTATTTTCATCACTCTTATTTGATGTTTATATAATAACACATATAACGTTGAATGTCAAGCAGTTTATAATTATTTTATACTTTAACAGGAGAAAGCAAATGGTAAGACCAATAATGAAGGATGTTCTGTTTTTAGGACAGAAGTCAGAAACAGCAACAAAGGCTGATTTAAGCGTAGCCCAGGACCTTATGGATACGTTAGCGTCACATAAAGATGAATGTGTAGGCATGGCAGCCAACATGATCGGAGTAAAGAAAAATATAATAGTAGTAAATGTAGGTTTTTTTAATGTACCTATGATAAATCCAGTGATCCTGAAGAAGGAAGGACCTTTTGAAGCAGAGGAAGGCTGCCTTTCACTTGTAGGAAGCAGAAAAACAACGAGATATAAGAAAATAACAGTTGAATACTGTGACATAGAAATGAAAAAGCATGTTCAGGAGTTTACAGAATGGACAGCGCAGATAATCCAGCATGAATGTGATCATCTTCAGGGAATTATAATATAAGACGGAAAAAATGCAACAGCTAGAAAAGGAAAATGGAAGTACGACAGCAGGAAAAGGAGAATAAAAGGGCAGCAGGAAAAGAAAAATAAAAATGCAGCAGCAGGAAAAGGAGAATAAAAAAGCAGAATAAAAAAGCAGCAGCTGTAAAAGTAGAATAGACGAAGTAGAAAAAGCAGCCTGGGAGGTGATTATGACAGGGGATAATAAAAAGAAGATAGATACATGGCAATATGATATTGGTGAAGCGCTGGTAAAAATTGCGCCTGAAAAAATGGATAAGGAGTTAAAAATAGCTTTAGCAGAGGTTTATTTTTTGCTGGAGAATTACCTGACTCCGGATTACAAATACACTCTTCCAAAAGAAATATATTCAGCAATAAAAGAAAAAAGGGATGAAGAGCATAAGGTGGATTATAATTATAGGAAGCCTTTATCAGAGCAAAAGCTGATGGAAACGACAAGGGAGCTTTTAGCGCTTTTGTACCTTAATTACTGGATAAAAAGCAAAGAAGAAAAAAGGGAACTGGTAGAAAGATGGCATGAAAATGAACTGGCACTTAAGAGAGAAATTAGAAAAGAAAAGTCAGAAAAAGTAAAGAAAATCCAAAATCTGAGAGAAAAAATGAAGCAGGTTAAATAGGAATTTTGAGTTGACAGAAAAGCTAAAATAGGTTATCATAAGTAAGAAGTTATATCAGACTAACAGTATATATTTGGGGATAAGCAAACGAAAATAACGACTATGGGGGTCATTTTCAATAGAAAATGACCTTGTTTTGTGTATATAAAACCAAATATGAGCTGACATAAGGGGGAAACGTAATGGCTGTAAGAAAGAAAAGCACCGTTAAGAAGAAGCGCATAAATAATGAGACTATGATGGCGTTGTCCGGCGAGCTCGACAAGAAGTTCGACGATTTATTTACAACCTGCATGAATGCAGGAAAAATAGATCCAGACCTGTATATTAGATATGATGTAAAAAGAGGTCTCCGTGATCAGAATGGTGCGGGTGTACTTGTAGGTCTTACAGAAATATCTGACGTATGTGGATTTTCCTCAAGAGACGGAAAGAAATATCCGGCAGAAGGCTATTTGCATTATCATGGAATAAATGTAGTAGATATCGTAAATGGAGTAACATCAAAGGGCTATGGATTTGAAGAAACAACCTATCTTCTTTTATTTGGAAAGCTACCAACAAGAAAAGAGCTTACAAGCTTTATCCATATTCTTTCAGATCTTCAGGAAATGTCAGGAGCATTTCTCCGTGATGTAATCATGAAGGCACCATCAGAAAATATCATGAATGGTCTTATGAGAAGTGTACTTTCATTATATTCGTATGATGATGCACCAGATGACATATCAGTAGAAAATGTATTATTGCAGTGTCTGCAGCTTATCGCAAAGCTACCTATCATTGCAGTATATTCATATGAAGCATATCAGCACATGAGAATGGATAATGACTTCTTTATCCGTGTGCCGGATAAAAAGAAATCGACAGCAGAAAATCTTTTATATATGCTTCGTCAGGATGGAAAATATACAAAGCTTGAAGCACAGGTGCTCGATGCAGCGCTTATTCTTCATGCAGATCACGGCGGCGGAAACAATTCTACATTTACCAACTTTGTAGTAACCTCATCAGGAACAGATACCTATTCAGCGATGGCAGCTTCAATAGCATCTCTTAAGGGACCAAAGCACGGCGGTGCAAATCTCAAGGTGCTTCAGATGTTCGATGACTTAAAGCAGAATGTACAGGATTGGAATGATTTAGATGCCCTTAGAAAATACCTTAAGGACGTACTTGATAAGAAGGCCTTTGATGGAAGCGGACTTATCTATGGAATGGGACATGCAGTATATACCATTTCTGATCCAAGAGAGGTAGTATTAAAGAGCTTTGCAGAAAAGCTTGCAGAAGAAAAGGGCATGATGGATGAATTTAATTTATTCCAGAATGTTGAAAATATCGCAAAAGAGCTTATAGTTGCAAATAGAACAACCTACAAGCCGGTATGTGCAAATGTTGACTTTTACAGCGGATTTGTATATACTATGCTAGGTATTCCGAGAGAGTTATTTACACCAATATTTGCAGTATCTCGTATTGCAGGCTGGAGTGCACACCGCCTTGAAGAGCTTGTAAATAACGGTAAGATCGTTAGACCAGCATGTAAGTATGTTGGCACAATGTCTGATTATGTTCCTCTTAACAAGAGAACTGATGAAAACGACCTTAAATAATAGATAATAGATAATTGATAAAAAAGCAAGGAGATTATAAAATGAGCAAAATTCAAATGAAGACTCCACTCGTTGAGATGGACGGAGATGAGATGACAAGAATCATCTGGCAGATACTTAAGGATGAGTTAATTACACCATTCATCGATTTAAAGAGCGAGTATTATGATCTCGGTCTTAAGCACCGTGATGAGACAAACGACCAGGTAACAGTAGATTCAGCAGAAGCTACAAAGAAGTACGGCGTTGCTGTAAAGTGCGCAACAATCACACCTAACGCAGCAAGAATGACAGAATATGACCTTCATCAGATGTGGAAGAGCCCGAATGGAACAATCAGAGCGATTCTTGATGGAACAGTATTCCGTGCACCTATCGTAGCAAAGGGCATCGAACCAAACGTAAAGACCTGGAAGAAGCCTATCACTATTGCAAGACATGCTTATGGCGATGTATATAGAGACGTAGAAATGCGTGTAGATAAGCCGGGAACAGTTACAATGACTTTCACACCTGCAGATGGCTCAGAGCCAAAGACAGTTACAGTACATGAGTTCAAGGGAGCAGGAATCGTACAGGGCCTTCACAACCTTGATGATTCAATAACAAGCTTCGCAAAGAGCTGCTTCGAATATGCACTTTCACTTAAGCAGGATCTTTGGTTCTCATCAAAGGATACTATCTCAAAGACCTACGATCATAGATTTAAGGACATCTTCGCAGACCTTTATGAGAATGAATACAAGGAAAAGTTTGAAAAGGCTGGAATTACATATTTCTATACACTTATTGATGATGCAGTAGCACGTATCATGAAGTCAGAGGGCGGATTTATATGGGCATGCAAGAACTATGACGGCGATGTAATGAGTGACATGATCTCATCAGCATATGGATCACTTGCAATGATGACATCAGTACTTGTATCACCTCATGGATATTTCGAGTATGAGGCTGCTCACGGAACAGTACAGCGTCATTACTACAAGCATCTTAAGGGTGAAGAGACATCTACTAATTCAGTAGCAACAATCTATGCATGGACAGGCGCTCTTAGAAAGCGCGGCGAGCTTGATCAGATTCCAGAGCTTGTTGACTTTGCAGATAAGCTTGAAAAGGCTACACTTGATACAATTGAGTCAGGAAAGATGACAAAGGATCTTGCACTTATTACAACCTTCAAGAAGGAAGATGTTACAGTACTTAATACAGCAGACTTCATCAAGGCAATACGTGCAACACTTGAAAAGGCACTTGCTTGATATAATAGCATAAATCGGTTGGTGTAACAACTAAAAGGTGTATGCCTGATATACGTAGTACAATATAAATGTGCCAGACATGAAATAATAAATCTCCAGCCCTGTTATAACCTGCTTTAGATTTTAGTCTAAAATAGGGAAATAATGGCGGGTTGGAGATTTTTTGGAATAAAATAGAAACCTTGGTGAATATGCATAATAACGGCTTGGAAAATGTGCAATTAGTAGTGCAACTTTGGGGAAAAATAATTGACAATGATACATTAAAAGTATATAATAGACTAGAGAGGTTGAAAAAGGATAGGTATTTAAAGGAAATAAGGGGAATTGATGAAAAAAGGCCAGTAATAATAAGAAAGGATGTGCTGATATGGGATTCTTTAATAAGTTAAATAATTTATTTAGAATGAACTCTGATCTTATGCCACCAGGAAAGGAACTGAAGCTGACACTTGAGAAGGGTGAAAGAAACGGCATGGCAAGGGTTGTTTCCTGCAAACAGGAATCTGTAGGAGTTATTACACTCGATTTTGAGGCCCAGTTCAATTTTAAGGGTAAAATCAAGTTGAGACTTCTCACATATAATATGATTACGGTTAGAAAAGCAGATGGTAGCAAGGAATCAACGTTCCTTTCTGATTCACCAGTTCATTTGGTGTATGATATACCAGCGGAGGTCATGGATACACTTATGACAGCTCTTGTAGAGTATGAAGTACAGGATGAAAATGGAAGTACAGTATTTAATGGAAAGACCATGCTTAGCTAGTGCGTTATAAATGGATGATGAATATCGTGCTTTTTTAATTAAAGGCACGATATTTTTACGAGAAAAGAAATGACTGAAAAAGAAAGGAAAAATAACCTGATAAAGGGGGCGTTAGTCATAATGGCACTTGGAATCTGCTACCTCATATTTTATAGAGTAACAGATATAGGTATTCCATGTGTATTTAAGCTTGTAACGGGTTATAAGTGCCCTGGGTGTGGAATGACTCATGCTATAGCGGAGATAACTAAGGGTAATATAAAAAGGGCTGTTGATTATAATCCGTTAAGTGTCAGCGTACTTCCTGTGATGTGTGTATATTTGATTTACCGGGCGTATCGATACGTTAAGGATAAAAGTGACGAATTTAAGAAGTGGGAAGTAGCGTTACTTGTTATAGTTTTATTAATCACGGTTGGTTATGGAATACTAAGAAATATTCCAATCAATAATATATTCTAGAGAGGTGTAAAATGTACTGTAGATTCTGTGGAGAGAAAATTGAGGACGGATCGGCGTTTTGTCCGATGTGTGGAAAATCGCTAGCTGATCCGAATGAAAATTCAGGAGGGACAGGTCCTAGTGGAAATGGAGGAGACGACGGAGGAATACCAGGAACAGATAAGCTGCTTTCAAATGCAGGTATTGAGCGATTTGCACCAATAGCTGCATTTGCACCTATTGCAATGGCTGTTTTACTTACGGTAGTAGGGTTTTTAACAATAATTCTAACTAAGAATCCGGTGACTGGTTTCATCGTAAAAGCCTTGCTATTAATTATGGCGCTGATGTTTATCCTTTTTCCTATAGCTGCAACGGCAGGACTTATCAAGGTAATACTTACCGGGAATAAGCCAAAGAACGTTATCTGGGTCTGGCTTGCACCGCTTGCAACCTGCTTTGCTTCAATTTCTTGCCTTGGCATTAAGTTTGGCTGGGTAGCAGTAGCATGGATTTTCGGAATACTTGCTGCTTTACTTGGATTAGACTTATTAGCAAGAGTTACAATTTCAAATAAGCCTATAGAAACTCCTGTAAATGTGGCAGAAGACATTGCTATCTATAGCAGATTTGTCAAGGCCTATAGAGAGAAGTATCCAACAAGTAAGGATCTTGAAAGGGCTGGTTATGTTGACCCGGAGAACTCATACTTTGATGGAAGCGGCTTTGATTTACTTGCACTTAACATTTTAATGACAATAGTTCTTATCGTGACCTGCGGAATTGCATTCCCATGGATGTACTGCAAGAAGGTAAGATGGGTAAAGCAGCATACGGTAATTAATGGACATAGACTTACCTTTACAGGAACAGGTGCTTCACTTATTGGACAGTGGATCGTAAATGAAATACTCTGCGTTATAACCTGCGGAATATATTCATTCTTCGTATATGTAGCCTTGAAGAAGTGGGAGCTTAATCATACCTTTATAGACGGAGAGCCTATAGTACCAGGAATGCAGTCTTCTTACTTTGATGGAAACAGCTTCCAGTATTTTGGCTATGGAATAGTTACCACAATAGCATTAACATTTACTCTCGGTCTCATCTTCCCATGGACAGCTTGTATGCTTGAAGGCTGGGAAGCAAAGCACTCAGTAATTAATGGAAGAAGACTTTCATTTTCAGGATCTGGAATTGCTCTTTTAGGTGAGTATATCATCATATTTGTACTTACACTCATTACCTTTGGTATTTACTCATCATGGGGCGAGGTTAGACTTAATAAGTTCTTTGTAAGACATACAGATTTTGTAAACTAAGGCAGTCTTAATCGTAATATCTGTTTAAACAAACGGATATTACGATTTTTTGTTATTATTATTATTTGTTTTAAAACTTAGATTATTTGGAATAATGGCATTAAAAATTTGAAATAATATATTTTAAAACAAATTTCTCCGTACGGCGAAGCGTGCGATGCTTGCTATTGGTTACTAAAGAATTGCATGATTGTACATTTTCTGAACATCTTCATTCATATTTATAGGGATAATTTTGATTTCGGGATGCTGGTTAGTAAATACGACAAAAAGCTGGTGTGCAAAACCTTGTCCCATCCAGGTTATTTCATCAAAATCTATTATAACCTCTTTGAACTTATCTAAATTATTACAAACACGCTTAGCTTGTGATCTTGAAACTGGAGATGCTTTAAAAATATTTTTTAGAGGGAGGATTGTTTTAGTAAAGCGGCCACTTGAATCTTCGTATAGATTAAATATGTCCTTAACTTCTTTGATACTAAAGTTTGAAAGCTTCATAACTACAGTTGTACCGATATCAGATTGAGAGGAGTTATTAAGGAGTTTAGTGTCTTCATATTTACTTTCAGTATATTTACTGTTGGTAAATAAATATCCGCTAGATATAATGTAAAAACTATCCATAAGCTTTGAGCTAAAGAAAATACCTTCGCCGGAGTGATTCATTGAATCAGTAGTCAATTTCCCTTTAAACAATTCACATATGGTCTCATCTATGGAAGGGAAACCGAAATAGTCCTTGAGTTTTTTGAATATTCCGATTCCATTATCTGAAAGGATGACTGTTGTATTTATGTAATCTTGAATCACGTGTATAGTGGCTGTTTCGGCAGCAGAATGATCCATAACATTATTTACCATTTCACTGAAAACATAGTCCCAGATTCCCTGGACATTTTGAGGGAAACTAGAAATATGCCTGCTTAAGCATTCTTCTAGGGCATACAGGTCGCTGTCAAGGTCTCCGTTTTTGCGAGAGAGAATGTATTTGTATGAATTGGTTACTAATTTGTATTCTCCACGTTTTACTTTCATGATTATATTTTTTTCAAGTAAATCTGTGATGTATGAATGAATTGTTGACTGATTTACATTAAAGGTCTCAGAGACCTTTTTAGATAATGAGGTTGTGTTTTGAGATATTTTTTCCAAAATATAATGCAAAATTGCATTTTTTTTATCTTCACTAAACTTCATGACGTTTACGCCCTTTCATATACATTTGGTTTATTTTACACACTATTTGGAATTATGTCAAAAGAAATTTGGAATAAGGACATTAAAAATTTGGAATAATATATTTTAAAACAAATTTCTCCGTACGGCGAAGTACCTTCTTTATCAAATAAAACCTTGAAATGAGTAGGATTAAATTGTATAATAGAATAATAGAAAATTAAGTGCTTTGTGGTAAGAAAAAGTAGAAAAATGAAGCGTTTAAAGGGGAAGCAGTATTGAACATACGGGATAGAAATAATAAGGATGGGCAGTTGAAACAAGATCAAGAAAAGAAAAAAATAATCAAATTCAAGATGCCCTCTGGGGAAATTAAGGGCAAGGATGAGATTGAGGCTGAGATAAAAAAAGCCCGAAAGCGAAATGATTCTATGCTTGAAAAAGCTAGGATGGCAGAAATTGCAAATAGTATAGCAAATTCTGAGTTTCTGTGGTATTTAAAAGGCTTTGATGAAAAGTATACCAAAATGATTCCTAAGGGAGTCCTTGAAATAATAGAAAGAAATAGGGCAAAAAGCTATACATGCAGTTTTGATTATACAAAGCCCCTATCTGAACTAGAGCTTACTTCAAGGACACATGCGCTGATAAATCTAATATGCTATAAGTATTGGTGCGCTAATGATGAAGAAAGAAATGAGCTTCTTGAAAAATGGAAAGAAAATAGCCTGAATCAGGGAGTGCCAATGAGTGATGAAGACTTAGAGAGGATAGCAGGAAAGCTGGAGAGTGCTTTTGAAGAAATAGAAAAAAAGACAGAAAGAAAGCTTGATGCGGTACTTGCAGCTTATGGGGAATCGGAAGAAGACTATGAGCATACGCTGTATGAGTCGTTTAAGAAGGTGGATTTCCTAAGTAAAAGCTCGCCAGATCATAAGCTTATGAAAAATAAATTTGAAGATGCGGAAATATCGGCAGAGCTCAAAAAAATCAATAAAATAATGAAGAAGATTAATTATAAATATCCAGTATTCAGGAATGTAAAGAGCTATGCAAAGGCAACTGAGGATTTTGAATATTTTTATAATGCTAAAACACCAGAAGATGCAGAAAAAGCTGATGAAGACAGAAGGCTTATTTTAGGGCTTAAAATGGCAACTTGAACAACATAATATGGGAATAAGGAAGAGTAAGATTTACATTAAAATATCGCATTTTGTAGAAAAGTGCGGGAATTTCTTCATGAAACACAGAATTGTACTTAATATTCCAGGGGTATTGTTTTTTAGGGAAAAGGTACAAAAGAAGAAAACAAAAAAGTCCAGGGAAAACCAGGTGATTGCAAGGGGATTGATAAATGAGCAAAGGCTCTATGAAAATGTAAAATACGGCCTTGGAAATGTTTCATACTCGGGTTGTGAGTTAGTAGCCATCTATAATGCCTCGCTATTAACCAAAACGGGCTTTGATAAAATGGGCGCAGACAGAATGAATGCAGATGCAAGTATGAAAAGGCTGATTCAGAGTGCTCTGAAGAAAAAATATACCATGCTGAATGGAAAATGGGGAACAAATCCCTATGATCTAGGAAGGCTTCTTGAAGAAAATAACCTGAAATATGAGGTGATAAAGAAGCAGGAAGATATAATTTCAGCAGAAGATGAAGGTGTAAGAGGGCAGATCGGAGAAAAACTGCAGTTAGAAGAAGAAAAGCATTCAAAAGAAAAGCTGCAATCAGAAGAAAAAACGGAAAAAAGCCTGTATAAGAATACAGGAGTATATGTAGTATCCTTCTGGAACCGAGGGGACGACCTTATGGGCGGAGTACATACCGTTGCGATAGCACTAAAAAAAGACGAAAAAGAAAGCCTAAAAATAAAAGCCTATAATGATTACCGGGCTGAGACAAGGAGCATCGAGGAATTTTTTGCAAATAGGAGATTTATAATAGCTTATAAAATTTTAGGAAAAATGCCTGTAAAGTTTTAGAAAGAAAATCTAAAAAAGTGATTAATGATGCATATTTATCAAGAAGTAGCCTGTAGAGCGAAAACTTTTGGTTGACAAAGGAAAACAAGCAATGTATAATTTAAAGATGAAATTAGCTTTATACTAGAATAATTATGAACGGAGGGTGCTTATTATGAAGAGAATTTTCACAATCAAGACTCGTAACTTAGTTGCAAGCCAGCAGAATGGCGGATGCGGCGAGTGTCAGACATCTTGTCAGTCAGCATGCAAGACATCTTGCGGTGTTGCAAATCAGAAGTGCGAGAAGGCTAACAACTAATTAATAATTGCTTATGGTTTGTATGTAAATTAATAAATTAGTTAAAAGTAACAGTCGCTACAAAAGCAAACTTTGTAGCGACTTGTTTTAATGTAAAGGTAAAAAATCTTTTACCTGTTTTATGGAGAAGAGAGAAAGTATGAGTAATCAGTATAAGAATAGCATGATTCATCAGTACAAGAACAATGGATATAACATAGTGCTTGATACATACAGTGGTGGAATTCACTGCGTTGACGATGTAAGCTACGATGCTATTGCCGGACTTGACGCCGGTAAGGACAGGGAGACAATCAGAAAAGAACTGCTTGAAAAGTATGGCAAGGGCGGAACAGCCATGGCTAATGCTGATACTTCAGCGCATGATTTTTCGGAAAATGAATATATTACAGATAAAGAAATAGACGAGACCTTCGAGCAGATAGACGAGCTTATTGCATCAGGACAGCTTTTTGCACCTGATAAATATGACCATTTAAAGCTCGACTTAAAGAAGAGGGATAATGTAATTAAGGCTATGTGTCTTCATGTAGCTCATACCTGCAATCTTAACTGTAGCTACTGCTTTGCATGCCAGGGAAAATTCCATGGACCAGATGCAATTATGAGCTTTGAAGTAGGTAAGAAAGCTATAGATTTCCTTGTTGCACACTCCGGTCTTAGAAAGAATCTCGAGGTAGACTTCTTCGGCGGAGAGCCTCTCTGTAATTTTGAGGTAGTAAAGCAGATTGTTGCTTACTGCCGTAGCATTGAAAAAGAAAAGAATAAGAATTTCCGTTTTACACTTACAACAAACGGCGTTCTTTTAAATGATGATGTAATAGATTTCCTCAATGAGGAAATGAATAATGTAGTATTGAGCCTTGATGGACGTAAAGAAATCCATGACAGACTCCGTAAGTTCATGGATGGAAGAGGAAGTTATGATACAATCGTTCCTAAGTTCCAGAACTTCGTAAAAAAGCGTCAGAATGGTAAGCTTTCAACAGAATACTACATGCGCGGAACCTATACAAGGTACAACCTTGACTTCACAAAGGATCTTTTCCAAATGCTCGATTTAGGCTTTGACAAGCTTTCAATAGAGCCGGTTGTATCAAGCGAGGAGACAGATTATTCACTTCGTGAAGAGGATCTTCCAAAGATCTATGAGCAGTATGACATACTTGCAAAGGAAATGATAAAGAGAAAGAAGGCAGGAAAGCCATTTACCTTCTATCACTATATGGTAGATTTATCAGAAGGACCTTGCATCTATAAGCGTATCACTGGCTGCGGCTGCGGAACAGAGTATCTTGCAGTTACACCAACAGGAGAGTTTTACCCATGCCACCAGTACGTTGGTGATAAGAGATTTATCCTTGGAAACGTAGATGATGGAATCGTAGCAAATGATCTTAGAGATGAATTTAAGCTCTGTAATGCATATTCAAGAGAAGAATGCAGAAACTGCTGGGCAAAGCTTTACTGCAGTGGTGGCTGTAGTGCAAATGCGTTCCATGCAACAGGAAGCATCAATGATATATATGAATATGGCTGCAAGCTTTTCAAGAAGCGTATAGAGTGCGCAATCATGGTAAAGGTAGCAGAAGCCATGGAGGAAGATGCGTAAAAGAAAGGCGCTAATACTAGCAGCTGAGTATTAAAGTCATAGAATGTAAAAAGTAAAAAAATGTAATATAAAAGTCATAGAATGTAAAATGTAAAAAATGTAATATAAAAGCCTATCCGTAAATATGTGTCCAGGACTTTGGTGGCATATCAAATGCGGGTAGGCTTTTTTGCCGCAAGGAAATAATAACTTTGCTATTAACTTAGGGAACTGCGGAGAGAATTGGGCACTTAGAACACATAAAAGCAACGCATTAAGGCAGCAAAAAGTGCCGTGAAGCTTTAATATTGCAAAATATTGCATATAATTTTGAGAAGTAGTATAATGGAAAAATAGATTGTTAAGAAAAAGAAAGGGCGTAAAAGGCATGAGTGAACTCTTAGATAAGCTAGATGGCCTAAAAGAAAATGGAAGAATCCCAATGCACATGCCGGGACATAAAAGAAACGTGCAGCTATTAGGAAATAAGCTTCCGATAGATAAGGACATTACGGAAATAGATGGCTTTGACGATTTGCATGATGCTCAGGATTTGCTAAAAAGAGTGCAGGATGAAGCGGCTAGGCTTTACGGCGTAGAGAAAAGCTACATGCTGATAGGCGGAAGCACCTGCGGAATATTAGCAGGCATATATGCTGCCCTAAAGGGAAGAAATCCTAAAATAATAATGGCAAGAGAATGTCATAAAGCAGTGTATCATGCTGTAGAAATAAATAATCTTGAAGCGGTGTATTTATATTCAGCGCTAGGTGAAAACGGAATCTTGCTTAATGATTATACAAAGGCTAAGGGCATTGCAGCAGATGTGGCTTCCTACAAAAGGGCACTTGAAGAAAATAAAGATGCGGCACTCTTAGTGCTTACTTCGCCTAACTATGAAGGAATAATTTGCAAAAATCTAAAGGAAATAATAGAGCTTGCCCATTCCTATAAAATACCGGTATTAGTTGATGAAGCCCATGGAGCCCATCTCCTTCTTGATGAAGAATTAAAGGAAAGTGATGCGATTAGATGCGGAGCAGACCTTGTTGTGATGAGTCTTCATAAAACATTACCTGCAATGACGCAGACAGCACTTCTTCACCTGCAGGGAGATTTAATAAAAGCAGAAAATGTAGATCATGCTCTGGATGTGTTTGAAACCAGCAGCCCGTCGTATATTCTGATGGCCTCGGTTGCAGAGTGCATAGAATACGTTAAAAATGAAGGAAAAAGCAGATACAGAAAATATAAAGAATGGCTAGAAGAATTTTATGCCGAGTGCAGGAAGTTAAAGCACATAAGACTACTTGATGGAGAAATGCTTAAAGGTGTAAAAAAGGATACTGGAAAGGTAGTAATATTAGGTCAGGGCAGAAAAATAGCAGAGTGCTTAAGAGAAAATTATAAAATAGAAACTGAGATGTCATCAACCGGCTATGCGCTTGCAATGACCACGCTCTGCGATAAAAAAGAGGATATAGATAGCCTGTTAAAGGCGCTTAGGGATATGGATGAAAAGTATCCAGAACTAGGTGATGCTATCATCACTAAAAGTTGCACCATAGCACCTGAAAAGAGAATGAGCATAAGGGAAGCTTTATTAGCAGATGGAAAGAGGGGAGAGATTGGACTTATTTCTCTTTCTACAGCTGTAGATGAAAAAACGGATGCTAAAACCGGGGCTTCAGATGAGGTTATAGTTAAAGCGGCGGATGATAAAACCGAAGTTTCAGATGAGGTTATAGTTAAAGTGGCGGATGCAAAAACCGAAGTTTCAGATGAGTTTATAGCTAAAATGGAAGACGGGGAAACAGGAGCTTTGGCAGCGAATAAAGTAAAAAAAGCAGATGGAGAAACGATATATACAAAGGCAGGAAGAGACCAAAAAGAGATGGTTTCTCTAGAATACATCGGCGCCTATCCACCAGGGATTCCGCTTGTTGTACCAGGAGAAGTAATAACGAGGGAGCTTCTTGAAGAGATAAAAGGACTTGAAAGAGCAGGAATATATGTAAAAACCTCAGGAAGAAGCTACCCTAAGGTGAAGGTGATAAAATAATTGAAGTGTAATAGAAGGCAGAAGGCAATAAAAAACTATAGCGGCAAAGAAGGGAGAAGATTATGAAGAAAGAAATACAGATCCATGGTCTAAATAAGCTAACGATGCTAGATTACCCGGGGCTTCTTGCCTGTACGCTTTTTACAGGCTATTGTAATTTTCTTTGCCCTTATTGTCAGAATGCATCATTGGTATTGGCGCCTAGTTCACAACCGGTTATAGCCAATGATGAGATTATGAATTTCTTAAAGAGCAGGGTAGGAATGCTTGAAGGAGTATGCATTACAGGCGGAGAGCCGACTATGTTTCCGGAGGCGCTTTATAATTTCATAAAAGAAGTAAAGAAGCTAGGCTATAAGGTGAAGCTTGACACAAATGGCTCACACCCGGATATACTAGAGAAACTGATGGATGAAGGGCTTTTAGACTATGTAGCCATGGATATAAAGACCTCAAGAGAAAAATATGCAGCAGTGTGCGGAAAATCAGGAGATAAAAATTTTCCGATAAAGGAAATTGAAAAAAGTGTAGAGCTTATAATGAACAGAATGCCTGATTATGAATTCAGGACTACAACTGTAGAAGAACTTCATAGAAGGGAAGATTTTGAAGCTATGGCGCAGTGGCTCTCTGGCGCAAAGGTGCTTTATCTTCAAAGTTATACAGAATCAGACGATATTCTTATAAATTATGATAAAAAGTATGCAGAAATGGGCTTTAAGCTCCATGCTTTTAAGAAGGAACAATTAGAGGAATTTGCAGAAATACTTCGGAAAAAAATAAGAAAGGTGGAAATAAGGGGCGTATGAGATTATATCACACAGGAAGCAATAACCAGTAATTGGGAAAGCTAAACAGTAAGTTAAAAAAGTATTGACAATGCGGCACCGATATGCTAAAATCAATAAAAATAAAGAAACCGATGAGGTGGAGATAAAAATAAATATGCATGTACAGAGAGTCTGGGAAGATGAGAGCTAGGCCATAAACAGTTTATTAAATGGACCACCGAGGGCAGGGTGAAATTCATGAATGGATAGTCTTTAGAGGCTGGAAATTGATGTAAAGTAGCTGCTGACGCAAGGCGAGCGTTAAAGCGCAGAGGATATGTTAGTATCCTTAGGATTGAGTTTCCTAAAAAAGATTATGATGAAATTTTATCATAAAGCAAGGTGGCACCGCGATATTACTTAAAATATTCGCCCTTGAAAGCAGTTAATTATGCTTTCAAGGGCTTTTTTGTCGCTATAAAACCTCTATACGGAATGCAATTCTAAAAACAACTAACTGGCAAAAATTAAAAATACCCAGGAGGAATTAAAATGGCAGCTATGAAATTAGTACCAAGTGTAGAGGAAATGCAGCAGCTTTTAAAGTACAAGGAATATGACATTATTCCGGTGAAGGCAGAGATATATGCCGACAATATCACACCGATAGAGGTGATGAGAATATTAAAGAATATAAGCAAGCACTGCTTTATTCTTGAAAGTGTAGAGGATCAGGTGAATTGGGGAAGATATACCTTTATCGGCTATGATCCAATACTTGAATTTACAGTAAATGAGCATAAGATGCGTATCCGCTCAGGAATGACAATCGAAAAGGAAGTTGAAGACCCGGCAGTTGAAATAAGAAATATCCTAAAGGATTATAAGAGCCCGAGAATGGAGGATTTTCCTACCTTTACAGGCGGCCTTGTAGGCTATTTTTCATATGATTACATAAAATATGCAGAGCCAACACTTAAGATAGACGCAGCAGATGAGGAAGGCTTTAAGGATGTAGACCTTATGCTCTTTGATAAGGTAATCGCCTTTGATAATTTAAAGCAGAAGATCATTTTTATCGCAAATGTACGTACAGATAATCTTGAGGTGAATTATAAGAAGGCTGCAAATGAGCTTCTTAACATGAAAAACCTCATAATGACTGGTGAAAAAGCAGAAATACAGCCTCTTCGCCTGAAGGAAGAATTCAAGCCTCTCTTTAGCAAGGATGAATTTTGTGAAATGGTAGAGAAGGCAAAGCATTATATCTACGAGGGCGACATCTTCCAGGTGGTACTTTCAAATCGTATGGAAGCAAAGTACGAGGGAAGCATGTTCGATGCTTACAGAGTCCTCAGAACTCTTAATCCATCACCATATATGTTCTATTTTTCAAGTAATGACATAGAAATGGCGGGAGCATCACCGGAAACATTAGTAAAGCTAAACGGCACAAAGCTCTTCACCTATCCTCTTGCAGGAACAAGAAAGCGCGGCAAGGATGATGCTGAGGATGAAAAGATAATAGAGGGGCTTCTTGCAGATGAAAAGGAATGTGCAGAGCATAACATGCTAGTAGACCTTGGAAGAAATGACATGGGAAGAATAAGTATGATAGGAAGCGTAAAGGTTGAGAAGTATATGCAGATTCTTAAATTCTCACATGTAATGCATATCGGTTCAACTGTTACTGGAACAATCCGCAATGGTATGGATGCCTGCGATGCAGTTTCATCAATACTTCCAGCTGGAACTCTTTCTGGCGCACCAAAGTATAGAGCCTGCCAGATCATAAATGAATTAGAAAATAATAAGCGTGGAATATACGGCGGAGCAATCGGATATATTGATTTCACAGGAAATTTAGATACCTGTATAGCAATCAGAATAGCTTATGCAAGAAATGGAAAGGTATTTGTCAGAAGCGGCGCAGGAATAGTAGCAGATTCAGTGCCAGAGAATGAATACCAGGAGTGCATAAACAAGGCAGCAGCAGTTGTAACAGCAATCCATGAAGCAGAAGGTGGATTGGAGTAGAAATATAGGAAATACTGATTTACAGCGCTTTTACTCCAGTGTTAAATAGCAAAAAACAGTGTTAAATAGCGAAAAAACAGTGTTAAATAGCAAAAAAAGTGTTAAACGGCAAGAAAAAGAGTTTAGAATGGTAAAGCCAGGAATTAGTAAAAATAATGAGATGAAAAGCGAGATTGCTAGAAAAGAGGCGGATATGATTTTACTTATAGATAATTATGATAGCTTTTCCTATAATCTCTATCAGCTTATAGGAAGCGTAGATTCGAATATAAAGGTAATAAGAAATGATGAAATGAGTGTGGAGGAAATAGAAAAGCTTTCACCAAAGCTTATAGTACTTTCACCGGGACCGGGAAAGCCAGAGGATGCTGGCGTGTGCGTAGAAGTAGTAAAAAGGCTTGCAGGAAAAATTCCTATTTTCGGAGTATGTCTTGGACATCAGGCAATATGCGTTGCCTTTGGTGGAAAAGTTTCTTACGCAAGTGAGCTTATGCATGGAAAGAAGGATGTTATCCAGATAGACGACAATTGTAGAATGTTTAAGGGCGTTGGAAAAGAAATGAATGCAGCAAGATATCATTCACTTGCAGCATATGAAGAAACCCTTCCAAAGGAATTAAAGATTGTCGCAAGAAGCCGCAAAAATGAAGTAATGGCAGTAGAACATGAAAGCTATCCTGTATACGGAGTGCAGTTCCATCCAGAATCAGTAATGACAGAAAATGGAGTAGCAATTATAAAGAATGTACTTGGAATGTAAATCATGCTTATTGGTGCATTCGATTGGGAATCTAGTAAGTGTATCTGATAAATATCTTTAAGGAGCAAAGCCAGCTAAATGCTGGCTTTGTTTGCGTTAAAAATATTGAGTAAAGAAATTTTGAAAAAATGAAAAAAGTACTTGCATTTTGAAAAACAATGTGGTATCATAAGCAGTGCACCG
The DNA here is from genome assembly GCA_900315015.1 of uncultured Eubacteriales bacterium. Classification (GTDB taxonomy): domain Bacteria; phylum Bacillota; class Clostridia; order Lachnospirales; family Lachnospiraceae; genus UBA9722. The sequence continues at coordinate 47,686 of OMXJ01000014.1, forward strand.
CAAAAATAATATGGTGCAAATTCAAAAAATAATCTTAATTCTAATGGCCGTAATTGCAGTAGGTAGCAAGAAAACGGCAAAAGTATCATGGGTTTTTATGTTATGTTTCAGTTACTAAATGCTTTAAAAAATTATTTATTTTAGTAACAAAGTGTTTTATCGATTTCAATCCAAAAATTTAATTAGGTATGGCTTACGATGACGAATTTATTGAGGGGATTTTTGCGCCCTTTTTCAATAAATTGGTTCAAAGTCTGCTGTACATTGACAATTTAATAGCATGGCTGTTTGGTTCAGCTCGCCTGGCCGTTCTGGGCGTAAGTAAGTACGGCACCAACTGGGGGTGGTGTGCGCTCTCAGGGCACTAACTGCCAAATGTAGTGATTATGTAATTGTTGAATGTTTTCAAACAAAAGAAAGGCGATCACATGAACGTACAGGTAAAGACAAATGGTGGTATACAGACCATGGAAGCAGCTACAAGACTTCTTAGCGACAGAAAGATATTCCTAGAAGGGGATATTACAAGTGAAAGTGCGCTTGAATTCGTAAAGCAGTACATGTTCCTCTATTCAGAAGATCCAGAGCTTCCGATTGATATTCTTATCAACTCACCGGGCGGTGAAATTGATTCTGGACTTATCATTTACGATATTATCCAGGATAGCAAAGTAGAACTGAATCTTTACTGCATAGGAAGAGCCTATAGCATGGCGGCAGTGCTTTTTTGCAGCGGAGCTAAGGGACATCGCTTTATGCTAAATCACAGCAAGCTTATGCTCCATGAGCCACTTCTTGGCGGCAAGGTAGGTGGAAGCAGTTCTTCCATCAAGTCTATTGCAGACAGTCTTATAGACAATAAGAATAAGCTGAATGCAATTATCGCAAAGCATACCGGAAAAGCTATAGAAGAAGTTGAAGAGGCGACCAGCTATGACCATTACTACAATGTAGAAGAGAGTATAGCTTTTGGCCTTTGCGACGAGATGGTAGGCTTTAGCCGTGTTTTAGGCTAGGAAGCAGCCACATAATCAGAGTAGAACTGTCAGAGAGGGTTTGTACTTGTTCTGACAGCTAGTCTGTATGGCGAGAAAACTAGAAAGGATAACGCTAACGACACAAATCTTTTGGCACAGGACAGCTAGTCTGTATGGCGGGAAACTAGCAGAAAAGATCAGTACAGAAAGTAGCCAGTAACTAGTAGAAAAAACAGTGCAGAACCAGTAGACCAGTATATAAAGAAAGGAACTATGCCCATGAAATACGACAAGATAGTTTTTGATAACATCCGCGAATATACTTCAAATTGTGAAGAAACAGGCCTTAACAACAATGTTTTGGTCTGTGGATGCACAGGCTCAGGAAAGACAATGTCCATTACAGAGCCAGCGCTTATCAACACCTACGAAAGAAACTTAGTTGTTACAGTAACCAAGAGAACAATTGTAGATAAATATAGACCAGCCCTTGAAAGAAGAGGCTATACGGTTCGCGAATTGAATTTTGCGGATCCTACAAAGTGTACCGTTGCATATGATCCGCTAAAGTATGTAAGAACAGAAACAGATGCAGTATTTCTTGCTAGATCGATAGTTTTAGCAAACCCTAGAAAGGAAAAAGGAAATATGGATCCTTTCTGGGATGACTCAGCTATCTCACTTCTTGCTGCAGAAATCGGCGCTGTACTCATTACCAAGGGAAGAAGAGGAACCTTTGCAGATGTAGTAGATCTGCAGAAGCAACTTAAGATAAAAGATGGCAGTAAAAACAACAACCTTGACACATCGCTTGATTCATTTTTTGAAGAAATAGAAGAAAAATATCCAAACAGCTATGTAAATACCTGTTGGAGAACCTTTAAGTGCAACCCTATAAAGACAGCGGGCTGCGTTTTCACAACATTGAATTCTGCGATAGATACTGTCATAAGTGGTGAAATCTGTGATTCCATGAAAAAATGTATTTCACTCGACTTTAAGGAGCTCTGTTATGGTAAGAATATACTCTTTGTTGTGACATCTCCGGTAAATCCAGCAAGTAACCACTTCATAAATGTCTTCTATTCAGACCTTTTCAAGCAGACCTTTGAGTATGCGGAAAAACTGATAGATGGCGCACTTGCAAGACCGCTTCATGTCATCTGTGATGACTTTGCTACAGGCGGTCAGATACCGAACTTTGACCAGTACATCAGTATCTTCAGAGCGAAGAACATTTCAGTAACTCTTCTGGTGCAGTCAGAATCCCAACTTGAGAACATGTATGGTGAGGCTTCAGCAAACTGCATCAAAAATAACTGCGACACCTATGTGTATCTTGGCGGAATGGATGATGGTACCATCTTTTCTGTAGCAAGAAAGCTTAACAAGCCTTATGACGAGGTGATGAACATGCCGGTCGGCAGAATAGTTCTTATCCGCAGAGGTGAAAAAGCTAGAATGACCAACAGGTACAAGATTCTTGAAAACGACGTGTATAAAATGATTTCGCTAGAATACGAAATGAACAAGATGCGTCGTAAGAAGGAACTGGAAAAGCAGAGAGTTTACGCAAGAACTAGACAGAGCGTAGCAGCAAAGAGAAACGTAAGCTAAATCCCCTTGAAAAATATTCTCAAAAAGTTGCTCTAACCTTTAAAATCCTATAAATAACTAAAATAGATAAAGCGGGCCATCAAGGCCTGCTTTACTAAATTTTAGGAAGGGTGTAGATACAACAGTACAGACGGCCTTGATGAATGAAGCATGCTTTACTAAATTATAGCCATGGTGTATAATATAGGGCAAAGAAAAATTTAACTTTAAGGAGAAGACTATGCCTTGTACAACAATTTTAGTAGGAAAGCTTGCTTCCTACGATGGTTCAACAATGATAGCAAGAAATGATGATTCAGGTGCAGGAAGCTTTACACCAAAGAAATTCGTGGTGATTCATCCAGAGGATCAGCCGCGTCACTATAAGTCAGTAATATCGCACGTAGAAATCGACCTGCCGGACAATCCGATGAGATACTCGGCAGTGCCAAATGCGCTTAAGGGCGAGGGAGTCTGGGGAGCAGCAGGCGTTAATGCGGCAAACGTTGCAATTACAGCTACTGAGACCATAACTTCGAATGAAAGAGTATTAGGAGCAGATCCTTTAGTGGTATATAAGCCGGCGGAAAAAGAGGATTTCTTAAACGATGCCATGGGCTCAGGGGATATCGCAACTAAGAAGGAAGAAAATAAGAGTTCAAAAGCTGCAAAAAAGGAAGGGAAAAGAGCTCAAAGCCTTAAAAAATCTGCTAAAAAGGAAGAAGTAGTAAGTGAAGAGCTAGCTGAAACTCCTGGCGGCATTGGAGAAGAGGACATTGTTACTCTTGTTCTTCCATATATCCATAGCGCAAGAGAGGGAGTTGAAAGACTCGGAAGCCTTCTTGAAAAGTACGGAACCTATGAAATGAATGGAATAGCCTTCTCAGATGTGAATGAAATCTGGTGGCTTGAGACAATAGGCGGCCATCACTGGATAGCTAAGAGAGTGCCGGATGATGCCTATGTAATGATGCCAAATCAGTTCGGAATACAGCTTTTTGACCTTGCAGATGCCCTTGGAGCTGCTGAAAATCATATGTGTTCAAAGGATTTAAAGGAATTTATAGAAAAGAACCACTTAGACCTTTATAATCCGGTTGATTATTATGGAATTGATGAGGAAGAGGAAAGTGATGAGGCTAAAGAGGCTTATGATGGCCTGATAGATGCGCGTCTTGCCTTTGGAAGCCATGATGACGCAGACCATGTTTATAATACTCCTCGCGCCTGGTATATGGGAAGATATTTTAATCCGAACACCTTTAAGTGGGAGGGAACAGATGCAGATTATAGGCCAGATTCAGACGACATTCCATGGTGCCTGGTGCCTGAAAAGAAGATAACTGTAGAGGATGTAAAGTATATTCTTTCATCTCATTTCCAGGGAACTCAGTATGATCCTTACGCAAAGTATGGAAGAGGAGGAATGACCGGGGCTTATAGGTCTATCGGCGTAAATAGAACTGATTTCATGGCACTTTTACAGCTGCGTCCATATGCAGCAGAAGGTTTTAGGGCTGTTGAGTGGATATGCTTTTGCTCGAATGTATTTAATGCAGCAGTGCCATTTTACCCTAATGTGGATAAAATGCCGGAATATCTTTCAAATACCGGTAAAGAGGTATCAACAGACAACTTCTACTGGAATTGCAAGCTTATTGCAGCACTTGCGGATGCATCTTATGGAAAGAGCTTGAATCACATTGAAAGGTATCAGCTAGCAGTTCAGAGCAAGGGACATGAAATAATTAATAAATATGATGCAATCCTTGCAGAAAAGTTTGGAATTGATAAAAAGAGCCGTAGTAGCAAGGTAAAAAAGAATAGCAAGATAGAAAAACTTTCTACTGTTGTAGAAAGTGATTCGCTTGAGATTACACAGCTCCTTGAAAGGGCAAATGAAGAAATGGCAGCTGTGCTTAAGGAGAAGACTGCAGAGCTCTTAAATAAGGTGCTCTTTGAAGCAAGTAATGGAATGAAGAACCAGTATGCCCGCTCAGATGCATAGGTATTAGAGCATTTGGATTTGTATTAGAGTACTATAGTAAGTAAAATAATAACAATAATCGTAATAATAAAAGTATTACTAACGATAGTAATAACAATAATCGTAATAGTAAAAGTATTACTAACGATAGTAATAACAATAATCGTAATAAGAGGCTCCTGCTAGTGATAAAAACTAGCAGGAGCCTCTTGTTTTAGGAGCTATAAACCCATTTAGTTTGTAGAATGTGCTGCTATGGCAGCGTCGATGTAGTCTGTCATAACTGAAATATCAACGCCTACATTAGTCCATATTGAGAATTCATAGCTGTCAGTTAAAACTGAAGCATGATAGTATTTCTTTTCAGATAAGCCCTCAAGAGATGCACCGTAATTAATGGCATCTATACATGCACCTATTTTGGTGGCGGAGTTACTGAATTTTTCTCTTTCTTTTTGGTTTTCAATAAAGTCGATGCCTTTATTTTCATCAAATTTTTCAATGGCATCTCGCACATCATCTATGCTGTTATCGTCATAGTAAATGTAACCTATTATGGCATTGCTTTCACCGATGCTGTTGATTTCGGTAAGGAGCCCTGATTCTGTGTTCCTTTTTGAGGTAACCTCTGTTTTTTGCTCGGATGCTTCGCCGGCAGTTGTATTATCTGTCGATTTTTCTGGATTGTAACAAGGAGAGGTACTTATCTGCATATCAGTGCCGGTGTCTAAATTAGCATCTCCGGTTAAAGAATAAAAGCCAGCAGCGTTTTCATTTTTGGCTTCAGAGACTGATTCATTAACGGTAGCGCCGGCTTCCTCGCCCATGTCTTCATCCGGGAAACTATATTCATAATTATCGCCATAAGCTGCTTCATTTTCTGATGCTGCTGTTGCAGCGGTAGTTAAAGCAGGTGCTTCATCGGTTGCTTGTTCATACCCTCCTAATTCTAAAGAGCTAATACCACTTGTAGCGCCATCATTTGCACCTTTGTTATTGTTCGAATTTGCTTCATCGGCATAATGAGGCTGTGTGACTGATGCAGATTCACTAGTGTTAGTATTTGCACTCTTATAGTTTATGACCATTGATCCGATAACTATTAATGCAAAGCAGGCTGCCGTTGCTGATATGACTTTTAAATCATGCCTGAATTTTAGGCGGCGGAGATTTTTGCTCCTGCTTGCATCATCGTTTGTTTGCGAAGATGCATCGCTAAATTTTATGACATTACTATTTGAAGTTTCTTCATTTTCATTCTTTAAAAGAGTATCAGTATTGTTAGAAGGTGCTGTAATATCAGAAACCTCAGAATTTACGGACTTGAGTACGTTAGCAAGCACTCTGGTGCGCATGTCGCTATCAGTGTGGATATCTTTTAGGGATTCGCTATATTCAGTGGATAACTTTTCATCAAAAGCATCACGGATTTCATCGATTTCATTGATTTCATTATTTTTATCCTTTTCATTAGCCATGATAATCGTACTCCTTTCCTAAGATTTCTTTTAGCTTTTCTCTTCCTCTTTTAAGATCACTTCGGATGGTTGCTTCCTTTCTATCTAGGATTTTTGCTATTTCCTTGGTGTCATAGCCCTCGGCGTAGTAAAGATGGACCACGTCGCGGTATTTGTCCGGAAGCTTATTTACGGCTTCCCATACAAACGAGGTATCGCTTTTATCTTCATCACCTGTCGTGATTTCTTCGTTTAATTCTTCTCCATTACGGAGTCTGTTGTATTCTATTCGGTTTTTGCTGAGATTCGCAGCAACATGCAAAAGCCAGGCTTTTTCATGAGAGCTGCTCTCTAGCTCGGGTTTGGCCTTTAGGAACTGAATAAGCGTATCCTGAAGTATTTCTTCGGCCTCTTCCTTACTATGCAGATAAGAATAAGCCAGCCTAAGTATGCTGTTACCATAGGTATCGAATAGTCTGGCGGCTTTATCTTCAATGCTTTCAGTATTGAAACTTGACATATATGACCTCCGGATTAGTCATTTTTCCGTCTCTACTTACTATACAGATGGAAAAAAGAAAATGTTGCACTAAAAATAAATTTTTTTAACGCGGTGCAACATGAGTGTATTGGTTACATAGTACACGAAAACATAAAAACTCTATAAATATGATGCTAGCCTTTATATTATCATAAACGATATGAATATGCAAGAAAAAGCAAATTTAGGATTGTGTAAAGTATTCCTTATTTTTTACCTTTTGCCAACGAAAATTATACACTAACCAAATTTAGGGAAAAATATTAAAAAAATTTAAAGAAAATGCTGACAAATTATGAGATTTGTTGTATAATAATTGTATTATTAATTTGGAGCGTGACGCTGCTGATCGGCAGTGAAAAATAAACAAAAATAATTGTTATAAGGCGACTTGCCGGGAAAGGAAATGCCTATGCAGAACGGTATAAATGAAAAGGTATATGTTAATAAATTGTTCGTAGTATGTCATTATATGCATCAGATTTCTGTGGTACTTGCATACTTGATAGAGGTGATAAAGAAGGTACGTAGCTTTAATTATTTTCTGCCGATACTTATAATGGTGGCTATTACTATGATACTTGAAGGAGTGGTGTATGCAGGAGACAAGGAATCGACATATTTAAGGCATATCGGAGCCATTGGAAATGTGGTGGTATATGCTTACATCCTTTTCACAGCAGTTAATCCGCTTATATTTACAATAATATTTCCTATGTCAGCACTTGTAATAATGTTCAAGGACAATAATTTTACCCTGATTCAGAGTGTTGGAATGATTATTCTTAATGTTATAGATGTAGGAAGAAAGGTTGCTACAGGTGTTACCGGGCAGGAGATAGAGCAGGTCGAACTTCAGGTTTTGGTGCTTAGCCTTTATGCATCCTTCCTCTTTATAGCAACAAATATTATCAATAAATTTAACACTAATAATGTCCAGTCCATAAAGGAAGGACAGGAAAGATTCAAAAATGCTCTTGATAATATGATGACCGTATCAAAGGATATGACGACTTCAATCGATAGCATTTCAAGAGAGGTTGAAGAACTTAGAAAATATACAGATGAGACTATGAGCGCCATGGGCGAGGTGAGCGATGGTATTAATCAGACAGCCAATGCAGTTTCGCAGCAGCTTGAGAGAACTGAAGTGATCCAGAAGAATGTTGAATCTGTTAAGGAAGTTTCTGAGGGCATTGTTGAGAGCATGAGAAATGCTACAAATGATGTAAGAACAGGTAGCGAGAAGATAAAGGTCCTTATCGATAAGGGTGTTGTAACAGACAAGGCAGGCGCAAAGGTTGTTAGAGAGTTAAGTGACTTAAGCAGACATACCGAAAAGATGCAGGATATAGTTTCTATCATTACAGGCGTTGCAAGTCAGACTTCCCTTCTTTCACTTAATGCTTCCATAGAGGCAGCAAGAGCTGGTGAAGCAGGAAGAGGCTTTGCAGTGGTAGCATCTGAAATTTCAAAGCTTGCAGGACAGACCTCTAAGGCAACGGATAATATTACAGAGCTCATAGATGATGTTTCAGATAAGCTTGACGGAGTTATAAAGTCCATCAACAAGCTGATGGATAGTAATAAGGAGCAGAATGAATGTGCTGAAGATGCAGCTAGCAGCTTCAAGAAGATAACCGCCGTTACAAGTGAAGTTAATAATAAGGCAGTTCAGCTTGAAGAGGTTGTAAAACAGCTTGCAGACGCGGATGCAGCCATCGTAGAGAGCATACAGACAATTTCAGCAATATCAGAAGAGGTTTCAGCTCATTCAAGTGAGACTTTAGGTGCTAGTGAGAGAAATAAGGACATTGCTGATAGAGTAGGAAAGCATATTGATAATCTGAAGATAGATGCAGATAAGCTCAGGGAAGTAAATTACAAGAGATGAGTTTGACGCTAAAAAATATAAAACGGAGTCCTGATGTTATATAAGGGCTCCGTTTTCTTTGTAAAATAGGGCTTTTCCTTTAATGTCAAGTCCTTGAAATATTTGAGAATATATACCTACAATTTACAGACATATTTGAAAATTTTAGTTCTTAAATTGTGATAGTGTAAGAAGCGTTAAATTCTGCTCCTGGTGCAAGCTTTTGCTCGTATTCTCTTTCAGTGAGATCGCCTTCAAAATTAACGCTGTCGCATCTTCCATACCAAGGCTCGATACAGACAAATGGTGCATCTTTTCCGGCAGGTGACCAGATTCCGAATAAAGGAGCATCGAACTTTACATCAACGGCCTTATTCCAGCTGCCATTTTCTTCCTTTGCAATCATGACTTCCTGTGTCTGGTTATTTTCGATTACGAGGGCATCAGCAGCAAAGAGCTCCTTGCTAAGCTTAACGCCGCCGTAGTTAACGCCGTCAATAGTAACAGGAGTGAGCTCTAGAGTAAAGGTTTCTTCAGAAAGGAGACCGGCTCCCATGAGCTTTCCTACAGTAAGCTTATTATCCTTTACGTCTTTAAAGAGGAGCATATAATCATACATTCCGCACTCATTAGCATCAGGATATTCTCTTTCAGGGCCGATAGGAAGAATGTCAAGCATGCCAGGCATTCTAACGTTCATGGCATCAGATTTTTTGAAGCGGGAAGATAGGGCCTTTTCAAGTTCTTCAAAGGCATCGATCTTAACGCCTGGAATCATGAAAGCAGGATGTGCTCCGATTGAGAAATACATATCCTCGCTATCGCTGGTATTCTTTACATTGTAGAGAACCTCAAGCTCGTTGGAATCAGTGAGCTTATAGCCAAGGCGAAGTTCGAAGTCGAAAGGATACTTTTCCTTTGTCTCTTCACTTGAAGTAAGTGACATCCAGACCTCTTTGCCGTCATTGCTGACCTTCTTAAAATCCATGTCTCTAGCAAAGCCGTGCTGACCCATCATGTAGGTCTTTCCCTTGTAAGAAAATTCTTTGTTCTTGAAAGATCCAACCACAGGGAAAAGGATTGGAGAGCGGCGCTTCCAGTACTTTTCATTGGCGTTGTAGATATGCTCCACACTGTTTTTCATGTCGTAAAGAGAAACGATTTCAGCGCCGTGATCGGCGATGATGGCCTTAACTTTATTATTCTGTATTATTTCACTCATTACAAAAACCTCCTGAATATCAAAAAATAGAACAAGTCTGCGCCGTAAATTAATTTAATCGGCGCAAACATTTCCAAATAATTATACACTAAAAATGGGAAAATTACCACAATTCTTTTGTTGTATAAAAATGTATCTTTTGGTATAATTTAATGAATAAGAAAGATATAAAAACTTACGCGTGGTAAGAAAAGGGGTATTAGATGAATGTACATTTACTGTATGAGGATAGGGACTTTGATGCAGGAATTTACGATGAAAGAAAGCTGACGGAGCATCAAAAGGAGCTGATAAATGATTTAGGACTGCAAAGCATTATCGAGCTTATGTCAGGAGAGGATGAAGTGATTCGCGAGGTAGTGCGTGCGAATCTTTTAAAGGCTGGAACGAGGGAGCCGGGGGAGCTTTTTGATATGGTGCAGGCAGTGCGCTATAGGCAGGAAATTATGAGCGATGTACTTGCAAATAGGGAACTTATCCGCGATATTTATCAGATGACCATAGAGGTTGAAAGAAAGAGAAAGGAAAGCCGTGCGGTGTTCCCGTCGGTTTATCTAACAAGTACTTATTCTAGTGCAATGCAGTTGATTGCCATATATCTCGATGAGCTTGCTAAAATGAGAAAAATGGCAGGAAAGCATCTTAATACCTTTCACTCGAAGGGGCTTACAACTCTGATAAAGGATTTGTCAGAGGAGGTTTCGGATGAATATATAGGAAAGGTCAAGGAGATGTTCAAGGATTTAAAGGACACTGAGACCATATACATATCAGCTGATTTTGGCGTGGACCTTACGGGAGTAAATTATGCAATGTGCAAGGGAGCGCCAAAGCTCTCCTTTGTGCAAAAACTTCAGACTTATAGCTTTACTATAGCTGAAAATGATGAGACCTCGATGCATGACCTTGAAAGAAGAAGGGATAGGGCGATAAATGAGGTGACAAATGCATTAGCGTGTGCAACTGATAATCTTCAGGGCTTCTTTAAGAGGCTCCGTTTAGAGCTTGCTTTTTATGTCGGAAACCTAAATCTTACAGATGCTCTTAGACAAACCGGGCTAAATAGCGGAATTCCTGAGCTTTCAGAGGGGCATTCTAGAGCCTGGTCGAATCTTGCAGATCTGACGCTTGTGGCTGAAGCTATTCAGAAAAAGAAGGATGGCGGAGCTGCTATGACAATAATAGGTAATACAGGCGTGGCACTTAAGGGAGATAAGCTGCTTTATGTGATTACAGGGGCTAATCAGGGCGGAAAAACAGCCTTTCTAAGGTCACTCGGTCAGGCGCAGCTAATGGAAAACTGCGGCATGCTAACTGCCGGCGGCTTTACGGCGCCTATAAAAACTGGAGTATTTACTCATTTTAGAAAGGAAGAGGATAGAAGCATGACCTCTGGAAAGCTCGATGAGGAGCTTGTCAGAATGGATGGAATAATCAGGGAAATAAAGCCAGGTGATATGCTTCTTATGAATGAATCCTTCCAGAGCACTAATGAAAGAGAGGGCTCGGAAATCTGCCATCAGGTGACAAAGGCCCTTATAGATAATGACATAGAGGTCATGATAGTAACGCACCTTTACTCCTACGCGATTTCCTTTAGAGAACTTGAGGATGAAAAGGAAAAGGTGAAGTATCTTCGCGCTGAAAGAACAGGGGAAGGCGTAAGAACCTTTAGGATGGTTGAAGGAGAGCCTCTTGCTACGGTATTTGGCGGTGACATTTACAAGAAGATATTCGAAAAGGAGTAAAATATGTTTTATAGCGTTTTATACCCGGATGAGGCGAGCTACAACGTGCCTAGAAATAAGGAAATCCCGGCATATTTCATAGATCTGAATTTAGATCAGATTTTTAAGTCTATACTAATGAGCAAGCAGGAATATGACCTTGGAGAATATTTTTATACACCTGTATCAGACAGGAAGGTCTTAGAATATAGAAAGGCCGTTTCAAGAGATCTTGAGGATGAGGAAATTAAGAAATTTTTTGCTGATTTTTCAGCGAAGCTCTTTCTTATAGGTGAATACATAAAAAAGAGCGGAGAGGAGCTCTCTGAGAGAATGTATCATGGAAAGGCCCTAGATGACGGTGTTTTCATAAAAAGAGGAAAGCTCATGCAGTATGCAGGAATGTACTGCGATTCGATAAAGGATTTTAATGAAAAGGCTAAACAGCTTGTGGAAGAAGGAAGGATAAAATCGGAAGGTCTTAAGGGCTTTGTGAATTATTTAAAGGGATACGAGAGCGATCCGAAGTTCGGAGGCTTTAGTCAGGACATAGATGAGCTAAGAGACCAGTTCAAGGGCCTGCACTACTGTATGTACATAAGGCAGGATAATATCAGGGTAAGTAGATATGAGCAGGAAGAGGATATTTCGGGAAAGGTGCTTGAGCTCTTTAAGAGATTTAAGCCGGTTTCAAATAAAACCTACCTGCAGCAGTTCTCAGAGGCTCCGCTCAGTACAGATAATGAAAATCAGGTGCTAAAGGGACTTTCTAAGATATTTAAAAGTGAATTTAATGAGCTTAAGAAGTTCTGCGACAAGTATTCGGGTTTTGTAGATGAAACCATCGTAAGATTTTCGCGTGAAATTATGGTCTATCTCACCTGGTTTAACATGATGTATGACATGAAGCTGTTCGGGCTTAACTTCTGTTACCCGGAACTTGTAGATGATCCGTCTAAGATGTTTGTAACGGATGGCTTTGATCTTGCGCTTGCAAGGGAAAAGAGAAAGTCTCTTATAACTAATAGCTTTGAATTTAAGAGCCCGGAGAGGATTTTTGTAATATCAGGTCCTAATAACGGCGGAAAGACTACCTTTGCAAGGCAGTACGGACAGCTAAATTACCTTGGACAGCTAGGTCTTCCTGTGCCAGGAAGTGCGGCAGCGACCATGAACTTTGATGAAATCTATACCCATTTTGGTATAGAAGAAAAAAATGCGAGTACCGATGGAAAGCTTCAGGATGATCTTGTTAGACTTAAGGAAATTATTGGAAAGGCGACAAAGCGCAGCATAATTATAATTAATGAAATATTTTCATCAACGACACTGACAGATGCCCTTACCATGGGCGGCTACATGATGGACAGCTTTGCTGAGCTCGGCGCTCCGTGTCTTGTGGTAACCTTCCTTGATGAGCTTGCCTCTCACGGACCTGAAACAGTGAGTCTTATGAGTAATGTATATCCAGATCATCCGGAGAAGAGGACTTATAAGATAATAAGAAAACCTGCCGATGGACTGGCCTTTGCAATACAGATAGCAGGCGTACACGAGCTGAAGTATGAGCAGATAATGAGCAGGTTGAAAGGGGCAGAAAATAAAGAGCAGTAGTATATAACAATAATGTAGACCAGTAAAAAGACCAGTAAAAAGACCAGTAAAAAGACCAGTAAAAAGACCAGTAAAAAGACCAGTAAAAAGACCAGTAAAAAGACCAGTAAAAAAACAGGTAAAAAATAATAGTAAAGGCAAAAAAATGAACTAAAAAACTAAATCCTCTGCGCATAATAGTGCAGAGGATTTAGTTTATTTTAATATTAAGTTTTGGAAGCTTTTTAAATATTACGGGTTCCCTAGCTTAGTTTTCCTTATGGAATATATACTGTAAGTCTCCGCTAGTAAGTGTAACCTGAGCATCTGAATAGGTTCCTTCAAGCGTTGCAACAGCAGTTACGAAGGAATATTTGCTTCCATCTGTGATTTCATAGGTACCTTCTGAAGCCTGAGCACCGGTTGAAAGAGAAGCTGTTCCATCGGTGTTGAAGGTGATGGTGTACTTATCCATGCCGATTGCTCCAAGAGCATCCTTGTTTGTGATTGTGCCGCCTTCTACAGTCATGAAAATGTACCAGGTTGTACCTGCAAGAGGATTTGCGGTAGTAGTTTCTGTGGTAGTTTCTGTAGTAGCTTCGGTTGTAGCATCTGTAGGTTCGGTGTTAGGGGCAGTTGCATCATTAGATGCATCATCAGAAGTTACAACTGTGGTAGCATCAGCAACCTTGGTGCTAGCTTCGGTTGCCTTTGTTGTAGGTGCTGCAGTAGTTGTAGCATTCTGTCTTGCTTCAACGCTCTTTTTACCTGTAATGTTAATGATTACACCAACTCCGAGTACAAGAACTGCCACGATTACGAGTGCAATCAAGTTCTTCTTTGAATTGGACTTCTTAGGAACCTTTACATATCTGTTTTCTGAAAGATCACTTTCGAAAAGACTTGCATATGGATCCTTGCCAAGAGATGAAAGATCGTTCTTTTTGAAGGTTCCATTATTTGATGAACTATTTGAAGAGCTGCTTGATGAACCCTGGTTATATACTGGAGGAACTGGAGCAGTGCTCTTTGCAGAAGGACTTGAAAGTCTTCCGCCTGGAGTATAATTGCTTGATGGCGTTGGTGTAGTAGATCCTGATCTAGCAGCTGCACTTGAACCAGCCTTGCTGGATGAGTCTGGTGCCTTTGCTTTTGCGTTTGCAGCTGAAGAATCTTTTACTGAAGAAGCACTTGCAGCTCCTGCCATTGCTGCTGCTTCAGCAGCGGTCTTTGCGGCAGCCTTTGCAGCGGCTTTTTCTGCAGCCTTCTCTGCGTTCTTTTCAGCAGTTCTTGATTTAAAATCAGGCTGCTTTCCAAGCTTGACAGAATTGTCACTGGACTTTTTGAATTCAGGGCGCTGATCGCCGTAATCTGAAGCCTCGCCGTAAGCTGAAGGTCTCTTTCTGATGTTGTTAAAGGCAGGTCTGTCAGCAGAGCTTGCGTAAGCAGATTTGTCACTGTTTGTACCACCGCCTGTAGTTGGTGTCTTAAGTGAAGAAGCAGGAGATGTGCCCTTTGCACGGTTCTTATTCCTGTTCTTCATATTATCGAGCTGCTGCTGGATTTTTGCTTCCTTAACAGCATTTGCGCTAAGACCTGATACATCAGTATAAGCTGAAGGACCTGAATGCTTTTCATCAACGAAGATTGCATTTGCATCGGAAGAAGCTACGCCCTTAGATAGAGCAGAGCCTTCTGTAACCTTGTCTGTATATTCGGTAGGACGCTTATCATTCATCATCTTGATTTTCTGCTTATCAACATCATCGTCATAGACCTCGGCATGAGCTAAAGCTGAATTTTCATCTACCTTAGGAGTATAATCGCTTCTAGAAGGATCTTCTTCAGTCGTCATGAGCTCTTTGATTGTCTTTTTGTCGATGACCTGCGCCTTTTCAAGCTCGGGAGATTCGGCAGCATCTCTGCCGGCATAAACTGATTTGCTTTCTTTCTCTGCGCCTGCATTAGCGGCATCTCTTGCTGCGGCAGAAATTTTACGGCCGCAATAAGGACAAAACATTGCATTGTCTTTTATTTTTTTCCCACAATCCGGACAAAACATATATATACCTCTCAAGAATGTTATTAAAAAACTTAAAGTCAAAAAATATCTTTTAATTTCAATGCATTTTGCCCAAAACTGCTTGAAATGAAAAGATATAAAAATAACGCTATACCAAATATTCTACTACATAATAAGACAAATATCAAGGGAAAAAAAGTATAGAATATTAGTATGAAATAAAGAAAAAATGTAGACATAATTAATAATTTGTGATACAAAAATTGGAAATAGATGGGTAAGTTTGTATTTAGCTACAAAATTAAGTAAAAAGTTAAAAGGAAATTAACGGAAATTTTTTACTTGGAAAAATGAGGAAATAGCTGCTGCATATTTGCCAAAAAAAGGGAGCCGGCATCACAGGTAAATGAATAGGGAAGACGGGTAAAATAAGAAATAACAACAAAATGCGAATTTATCACAATAAATATGTGTTGCAATTTGAAATAAAGGTGTTAAAATAGTATGCGTGGTATTGTGCCTAGTGAAATGGCAGAGGGAAAATATAATGGAGCCTGAGATAGGGCTAAAGGAGCGAACATGGAATTTAAAGGATACACATTTGGCTACGGTACAAAGCCGGGAGCATACTTCACAGAGGAAGTAATTGATTCATTTAATAAGTGCCTTGATTTAGGACTTAACTGGGTATGCATACCTGTAGCATTAACACAGGATACTTTTGCATCAACAGAAATCAGATTTGATTATAAGACAGATCTTTCTTACATCGATATTGAAAAGGCTGTTTCAATGGCGCATGCAAGAAATGTAAAGGTATGTCTTAAGCCTATGGTAAATTGCGCAGATGGCGTTTGGCGTGCAGACATCAATTTCCCGGATGGAAATATGATCGGAGTAGATACTTATTGGAGCAAGTGGTTCAAGAGCTATACTGCATTCATTCTTAACTACGCAATGTATGCAGAAAAGCTTGGCTGCGAGATGCTCTGCCTTGGCTGCGAGATGCTTTCTTCTGAAAGAAAGGAAAAGTACTGGAGAGAGCTTATAGCACAGGTAAAGAAGGTATATACAGGAAAGCTTGTATATAATACAAATCACGGAAGTGAAGAAAACGCAAAGTGGATAGATGAGCTTGACTATCTTGGAACCTCAGCTTACTTTAGAGTAGGTGAGTCAGAGGGTGCAACTCTTGAGGGCATGATCGAGAAGTGGGAAAAGGTAGCAGATCATCTTGAAGAAATTTCAAAGAGAGTCGGCAAGAAGATAATCTTCATGGAAATCGGCTGCAGAAGCGCAAAGGGATGTTCTGCAATGCCTTGGGATTTTGCTCATAGAGATCTTCCAAGAGATGAGCAGGAGCAGGCGGATTTCTACGAATCAGTATTAAAGGTAATGAGCAAGAGAGACTGGTTCGAGGGCTTCTTCTGGTGGGATTGGAGCACAAAGGTATATAAGACAAAGGAAGAGGCTGATAAGGATGTGAATTTCAATATTCACCTTAAGAAGGCTGAAGAGGTTGTAAAGAGGTACTATAGCGAAATTCAGTAAATTGAAGGAGCGATTACAGAATGATTTTGATAGTTGGATTAGGCAATCCTGGCAGGGAATATGCAGGAACCCGTCATAATATAGGCTTTGACGGAGTTACGGCTCTTTCTGACAAATTTGGAATAAGACTTGGAACTAAGGAATGTGAGGCTGTCACAGGAAATGGCATAATAGATGGCTATAAGGTCAAGCTTGTGCAGCCACAGACCTATATGAATAATTCTGGAAGAAGCGTAGCTGCGCTTATGAACTACTATAAGGTAGACGTAAGCGAGCTCCTTGTTCTGGTGGATGACATATATCAGCCTGTTGGACAGATGAGAATAAGACCTAGTGGTTCAGCAGGAGGACATAATGGCCTAAAGAGCATCATAAGCTGTATAGGCAGCGATAAATTTGCAAGAGTGCGCCTTGGCGTAGGCGAAAAGCCGGAGCAGTATGACCTCGCAGATTGGGTGCTAGGACATTTTGCAAATGAAGATGAGCCGAAGATACGTGAGGTTTTAGGCAGAGTTACAGAGGCAGTTCCTGAAATATTAGATAAGGGCGTATCAGAGGCCATGGGAAAATTTAACGTAAGAATTAAGTAATAGTAAAATATAATATCTAAACGTAAGAATAAAAGAATAGTAAGTATAATAGCGGAACGAAAAATTTAGGAGTAGCAAATATATAATATTAGTAACAATGTGGCAGTACAAACATAAGAGGGCAATTTAAATGGGTGTATTTTCTTTAAAAAAATATAACGTATTTGCAGGCGTGCTTGGTGATATAAAGCTCGCCCGTTTTCCTGTGTCCATTTCTGGCTGTCAGGATTCGGAAAATGCACATGTGATGTCTGAACTTGTCTCTGAAAGCGGGGCGAGGGCAAGCCTTGTAATAGCAGCTGATGAGGTACATGCAAAGAAGCTTTATGAGGATTACAGGCTCTTTGACAGGAATGTGTATTTTTATCCGGCAAGGGATATGATTTTCTATTCAGCAGATGTGCATGGAAAAGCCATCATGAATGAAAGACTGACAGCACTCAGAAATCTTGTGTCCAAAAAGCAGGTTACCATAATAACAACCTTCGGGGCCTGCATGGATAGACTTATTCCTCTTAACATGATCCAGGAGAAGGTAATAAATATTTACTCGGATACCCTGATAGAGGATACTGCAGAGCTTTCAGCAAGGCTTGTGGCAGTGGGATATGTTAGAGTTACAGGAGTAACGGGTCCTGGTGAGTTTGCCATAAGAGGCGATATCATAGACATCTTTCCTGTTTCAGAGAAGGTGCCAGTCAGGATAGAGCTCTTTGGAGATGAAATAGACTCCATGAGACGCTTTGATGCAGCAACTCAGCGTTCTATAGAGAATATCTCTGAAATATCGATATATCCAGCAGCAGAAATAATTCTTGATGAAGCAAGAAGAATAGACGGCGAAGAGAAAATTCGTGCAGATTTGAAAAAGCTTAATGAAGCGCTCAGGAAAAATATGAAGACGCAGGAGGCCTTCAGGCTTAAAAGTGCGGTGGAGCAGTTCCTTAATGACGTTGAATATCTTGGGGCGCTTGCTAGCATAGAGAGCTACATTACCTATTTTTATGATAATACGGTCTCCCTTATTGATTATTTTGATGAGGAAAGCCTCATATTTATGGAAGAGCCGGAGCGTACTGTAGGTGCCGGAAAAGCTGTATATACCGAGTTTGCGGATAGTCAGAGCAGAAGGCTTGAGGGAGGGTATGTCCTTCCGGGGCAGCTTAATGCAGTATACCCTGCAGAGGAAATTACAGAAAGACTTGCTAATAAAAGGCTTGTGTTAATAAGCAATCTTCCGCAAAAACTTAAGATCACCGAGAAAAAGAGCGTGAAGGTGAAGGAAAATTACGGTATGTCGGCTAGACTCATGGGCGGCTATACCAAGAATTTCCTGCAGCTTACTTCAGACATAAAAAGCTGGAAAAAGAAGAATTATAGAATTGTAATAGTCTCTGTATCGACTGCAAGAGCAGAAAGACTTAGAGATGACCTTGATTATAATGGAATTACGGCGACCATCAGGGATGCATCGCTTGCGGCAAAGCCTAAGGAGGTAGTGCTTGTAATAGGTGCGCTCTCAAGAGGCTTTGAATATCCTGATGCAGGACTTGTGGTAGTTTCAGAAAGTGATATTTTTGGAACTGTCAGAAGAAAGAAGAGCGAATATAGCGCCTTTAGTGAATTTAAGGGAACCAGCATAGGAAGTTTTGAGGATTTAAAGGTAGGCGACTATGTAGTTCATGAGAACCACGGAATGGGCATTTATAAGGGAATCGAGAAGATAGAATCTGGCGGAGCCCTTAAGGATTATATAAAAATTGAATATGCAGGAGCAAGCAATCTTTACATTCCTGCAGCTGCTCTTGATAAAATTCAGAAGTATGAAGCAAATGGAGCAAGAAAGCCAAAGCTCAATAAGCTAGGCGGTAAGGAATGGGCTGAGACCAAGGCTAGAGTAGAGAGGTCTGTTAAGAATATAGCCAAGGAGCTGGTTGCTCTTTACTCAGCAAGGCAGCGTATCAAGGGTCATGCTTTTAGCGAAGATACAAGATGGCAGAAGGAATTTGAGCAGCTATTCCCATATGAAGAAACTCACGATCAGCTGAAAGCGATAGCAGATGTGAAGAAGGATATGGAAAGTGAAAAGGTAATGGACAGACTTGTCTGCGGTGATGTAGGCTATGGAAAAACTGAAATCGCCATACGTGCAGCCTTCAAGGCGGTAATGGATGGAAAGCAGGTAGCAGTGCTTACTCCTACCACCATACTATCACAGCAGCACTTCAACACCTTCATGCAGAGAATGCTTGATTTTCCTGTAACTGTTGAAATGATGAGCCGCTTTAGGACCAGCAAGCAGCAAAAGGAAACCATTGCAAGGCTTAAGGAAGGAAAGGTGGATATAGTAATAGGAACCCACCGCCTTTTATCAAAGGACGTAGAGTTCAAGAACTTAGGCCTTCTTATAGTAGATGAGGAGCAGCGTTTCGGAGTTGCACATAAGGAAAGACTTAAGGAGATGAAAAATGAAGTAGATGTCCTGACTCTTTCAGCAACGCCTATCCCAAGAACTCTCCACATGAGCCTTGCCGGCATAAGGGACATGTCGGTACTTGAGGAGGCTCCGATTGACCGTCTTCCTATTCAGACCTTTGTGCTTGAAGAAAATGAGGAAATTGTCAGAGAGGCGATAACCCGTGAGCTTGCAC
The DNA here is from genome assembly GCA_900315015.1 of uncultured Eubacteriales bacterium. Lineage (GTDB taxonomy): Bacteria > Bacillota > Clostridia > Lachnospirales > Lachnospiraceae > UBA9722. The sequence goes on from OMXJ01000014.1 coordinate 67,474, forward strand.
GAGGCGGTCAGGTATACTATGTTCATAACAGGATAAATGACATAGAAGAGGTAACTAATGCAGTAAAGAAGCTTGTGCCAGATGCAGAAATCGTTTTCGCACATGGCCAGATGCCTGAAAAGCAACTAGAGAAGATAATGCTAAGCTTTGTTCAGGGAGAAATAGATGTGCTGATTTCAACTACCATAATCGAGACAGGACTTGATATTCCGAACGTAAACACCATAATAATAGATGATGCAGAGCGTTTTGGTTTATCGGGACTTTATCAGCTAAGAGGAAGAGTAGGAAGAAGCGCAAGGCAGGGCTATGCCTTCTTATTCTATAGAAAAAGTAAGATTCTTACAGAGATTGCGGAAAAGAGACTTTCAGCTATAAAGGAATATACAGAGCTTGGAAGCGGAATTAAGATCGCAATGAAGGATCTTGAAATCAGAGGAGCCGGAAATCTTTTAGGTGCCGAGCAGAGCGGACATATGGCAGAGGTCGGCTATGAAATGTACTGCAAGCTCTTAAATGAGGCGGTACAAGATGAAAAGGGAATAATGAGGGATCCGCTTGAGAATTTTGAAACAAAGGTAGACATAAATATTGATGCATATATTCCGGATTCTTACATACCTGATGAAGAGCAGAAGCTCCGTATGTATAAAAAGATTGCGGACCTTGCGGAAACAGACTTTAGGACAGGTAAGGATGAAAAAGGTCTTCCTGTCTTTGAGGACGATCCAAAGGCTGCAATAAAGAAAATGGACGAGGCCTGCAGTGATTTGGTGGATGAGCTCTGTGACATATACGGAGGAGTGCCGGATCAGGTTCAGAACCTGATAGATGTGGTATATATAAAGACTCTCTTTCATAGGGCGTATGTAAATCATATCAAGCAGGAAGAGGATGGGGTAGAGCTGTATGTAACGGATAAGCCTGATTACAAGACAGAAAAGCTAGGAGCAGTATTAGAAAAATTCAAAGGCGTTCTGGTGGTTTTAGTGCCAGGAAAAAATGAGACGAAGCAGGGCTTTGTGTATAAATTGCCAAAAGGAACTAGAAACGCAGTGGTAATAATGAGACTGCTTAAGGAGGTTGCGAATGAATTACAAGAGCTTATATAATAAGAAGCTTTTAAAAATATCAGCGATGGGTTTGTCCGCGGCATTAATGTTTACGGGATGCGGCGGAAAGCAGTCGCAGACCGTAAAGGCGATTCAGAGGACGACGCAGCCTACCACAGTGGCAACTAATGAAAATGGTGAAGTAGTAACTAATACAGTAGCAGTCACCATAGATACAGCGGGAATTGTTCCTGATACCGAAAAGAGTGCACCGATATCCGGAAATGCTGTTGTTTTAAGTGCTATAGCAGGCGGAAATTCAGAAGGAGCAAATGGCGCTTACAGCTCTGAAGGAGGAGATGGCGCAGACGGCGCAAATGCAACGGAAGGCAAAAACGGCACAGGAAAGATAGCCGCTAGCACAGAAACAGCCTTTTCTACCGGCAGTGACTACGAAGGCGGAAAAATTGAAATGACTCTTGATGAAATGAGGCTTTATACCTTAGTTTCAAAGGGAGAAGCGAAAGCGCTTTACGGCGCCGGGGTATTTGATCTTGAAATTGGAAGCGGAGCTGAAAAGGAGAGCTATTCGGACAAGCTGAAAAGTGAAATCATAAAGCAGGCGGAGTATATAGCTATTGTATGTGCTCATGCAAATGAGCAAGGCGTATCCATAAACGGGGATGACCAGATGGAAATTGACGGTAAGGTGACTGAATATAGCTCGAAATTTGCAGATGGTGAAATGGCAAGACTTGGAATTACAAAGGATGCCGTAGAAAAAGCCTACTATAATAATATGCTTGCGACGAAGGTGTATGAGAGCATTGCTTTTAATGTGGATCAGCAGGTCACGGAAGAAGAGGCAAGAGTCGGAGTTTTTGATTACATCTATCTTATTAAGAAGAAATTCGAAATAGATGGAAGCGAAGTGAAGATGAGCGATGAAGAGCTAGCTGAGCTTGCCGAGTCAGCAAAGGAAATAAGAAAAGCGGCAGTAGAGGCCGTAAAAGAGGATATTGATAAGAATAAGGAAAAGGAAGAGGCTTCGGAAGACGTCGAAGAAGCCGTAAAGTATGAAAGCACAGCTTTTTATAACTATGCTAAGACAGTATCCGATGATACGGACGAGGTAGAAATTACAGCCTGCATTGGAGATGTAAAGGATGAACTTAAGGCAGCAGTATTCTCACTAGAGCAGAATGAGGTCAGTGAAGTAATAGAGACTGAAGATGGCTATTTCATATTCTTCTGCAAAAGATACGAGGATGAGAATCTGAGTCTTCAGAAAAAGACTGAAATGATAATGGAGACCTTAGATGCGGCCTTTGAGGAAAAGTATAAAGAATGGGAAGCAACCACAAAGATAATAATAAATAAAGAACTTCTTGATTCGCTTTGATATTTAAGTTATATCTGGATTTTGATTAAGACCTGGTTTTGTTATCAGATAATAAAACCAGGTCTTAATTTATAAAAGAATAGTAGATTAAAAAGTATCTAATAAATTATTATGTTTTACAAAATGAAGAAAATATGAACAAAAAATGCAGGAAAATAATTACAAAAACGCTGAAAAGTGCGCAAAATAAGAAAAAAATCTAAAAAAAACTATTTTATGACATTATTTTGACATAAATAAGTGTTATATTTGTACCGCTAGAAGTCTAAATGGAAAGAAGTAAGGATGCGGATGCTGCTGCTAAATGTGTCACATCCGGCAGTTTTGCAGCTTAGACGCGAAGCTTCTGTGAGAATAAGAGGCTGCCTGTCTAAGGTTTGCTTGCAGACTAAGGGCTCGCGTCGCAGGATCTTACTTTCGCAGAGGTCGCTGAATTACTCCTGATCAAATAGATGGAAAGCAGAAAAATATTATAACAGGAGGATTGAAAATATGAAGAATATTTTCAAGAAGCTCGCTCTTGTACTTGCACTTGCTATGGTAGTTACTTTATTACCAGCAAAGGCTGTTAAGGCTGAGGATGTAACTTTTAATGTTTCTAAGGGTTTCATTCTCTATGTTAACGGAAGTACAGCAGTTGAGAAGTATGCTAAGGATGGCCGTTATGTTAAGTCATGGGGCTATGACAAGGATGCATACACAGCAGAGTACGCTTCATCAAATGAAGCAATCGCAACAGTTTCAAGTAAGGGTTATGTTAAGGCAGTAGGTGTTGGTACAGCTACTATCACTGTAACACTTACAGATGCAGATGGAAACATCGTAGCTACAAAGTCAACAAAGACTTGGGTTAAGAAGAACGCTGCATCAGTTGAGCTTGGTAAGGGAACTCAGACACACATCACAAAGGGTGTTGATGTAGAAGAGTCTTTCTACCTTGCAGTTAAGAGAACAGATGTTGACGGCAACGTTACATGGAAGAAGGCTCTTGGTAATCCAGTAGTTACAGACTATGTAAAGTATGAGTCATCAGACGAGAAGATTTTCACAGTTGACAAGTATGGTAAGATCACAGGTGTTAATGCTGGTACAGCAACACTTAAGCTTACTATGATGGAACTTGATGGAACAAAGGATACAACTAAGGCTGTAGCTACACTTCCATCAGTTGAGTACACTGTTAAGGTTACTGGTGGTTCAATCCAGGAAGCTAAGCAGCTTACATCAGACACAGTAGCACTTACAATTTCTTCAGCAGGTGCTGCAGCTAAGCTTGTTAACACAGGTATCTCAGCTTTCGCTGCATACCAGGTTATCGCTAACCAGGATGTTAAGACAAACATCAAGTCAGTAGCAATCGATGCTGACAATGCTTCAGTTGTAAAGGTTGTTCTTTACAATCCACTTGCTTCAGGCGAGACATACAAGTTCGCTCTTACAACAACAGATGGATCAGAAGAAGTTAAGGTTTCACTTGTTGGTGCAAGCACAGTTATCGCTAAGCTCGTTGGTAACACAGTAACAGGTTATGTTGATTCAGACGTTAACAGCTATGCTGGTATCCCTGTATCATACACATTCCTTAACGCAGAAGGCGTTGACATCACATCAGCTGTTGAGGCTGCTACAGATGGTCACTCAATCACATTCGCTCTTGCAACAGAGGGCACAAAGTACTACCTCAGTGGTAATACAGTACATTTCATTGAACCAGCATCAGTTGATGTAACAGTTACATACACTGTATATGATTCAAACGGAAACGTAACAACATTCACATCAGATCCTAAGGCTACAGTAACAGCTTCACAGACAACAACAGTTTATGGCGCTGCTACATACACAGTAGTTGCTTCAAAGCCAGATAGCTCAGCAGCAAATTACTCATCACCTGTTACATCAGTTGTAGCAGCAGATGCAAATAGCTCATATGTTGCTATCAAGGTTGCAGCAAAGGCTTCAGGAAAGGATACAACATCATATCCTGATCAGGTTTCAAACGTAACATATTCATCAACAGATTCTAACGTTCTTGCAGTAGGTAACGACGGAACATCTTGTGTAATCAAGGGTGTTAAGGCTGGTTCAGCTTCAATCATCGTTAAGTACGGCGACGTAGCAGTAGCAGTTCTTCCTATCACAGTTGTTGCTAACAACACAATCACAGGTTTCGGTTCATATGCTTGTGATACATGGGTAGGTAATGGTCAGAGCATGGTTAACGGTGTTAACTACACAGCTGATTCAACAGGCGCTGGTGCAGCTTACTTCGGATTCTGGGGATCATTCACTCCTAACTCAGTAGATGTTGATTCAGCAGCAGTTGTTACAGAAGTTGTAACATCAGCTGGCTGTGATTCAGCAGTTCCTGCAGTTATCTCAGGTGGAACATACCAGGGCGTAACAGTTACTGGTGTTGACGAAGGCAAGACAGCAACAGTTACTCTTAAGTTCTCATACACATACAACGGTGTAACAAAGGTAGAAGTTAAGACAATCAGATTCCGTCAGGCTGCTTCAACAGTAGCTTCTTACAAGCTTAATGTTGGTGGACAGAATGTTGATGGCGCATTCGATACAAATGTATTAACAAAGGATAAAAATGGCAATTATACAAATGGAAAGAACTTTGGTGCTTCTTTCACAGTTGTATCACTTGATAGCACAGGTTTCGTAATCAACAACGATGCTATTTCAACAATTTCAGGTGCTTCAATCCAGGTTGCTGGAACAGAAGTAGCTAACGCTTCTGATAATGTATGGGATCTCTACACAATGGATGGAACAACAGTATCAGCAGTTAAGGCAGCTGGAACATACAATGCTGTTCTTTACAGTGTTGATGGTACAACAAAGAAGTTCCTTGCAAATGCTACAGTAACAGTTAAGGATTCAACTCCTGCTCTTACAGTAACAAAGATCGCTGATTCAACAACAGGCGATGGCTCAGATGCTATCAAGGTTGTATTCAACGGTGCAGAACTTGCAGCTGGTTCATACAAGATTGATTCTGTATCAGTTGGTAACTCACTTGTTATCAAGTCAGTATCATATGTTCTTGACAATGGTATGATTCAGAAGACTCTTACAACAACAGTTAACCTTACAATTAGAAAGTAATTTAAGGCTATAAGTTGTTAAAAGCGAAAGCTTTTAGAGCCGAGTTAATAAAATAACTCACAGCTCCATACGGAGAAATCCGTATGGAGCTGTTTTTTTATTCGATTTGACGTAATGTGAAAGATAAAAAATACTTCTAAGCACATAGGATTCACGCAGCTGTTTTTTATTCGATTTGACCTAATGTAAAAGAAGCTCGGTAATACAATACAATGGATACAGAGAATATAAATACAGAGAATATAAATACGGAGAATATAATTACAGAGAATATAAATATAGAGAATATAATTACAGAGAATATAAATACAGAGAATAGAAATGCGCAGCAAGCTAAAACAGAGCAAATAAATAAAGCAACAGAGATTGTAAATAGTACTTGACATATAGTTTTTAAAACTATATAATATGATAGACAAGAACGAATGAATGTAGAAATAATTAGACAGATTTTACAAAATGTATAAATAAATACTGAGTTCGTAAAAAGGGCAGAAATTATTATTATAGAAAAGAGAGAGGTAAAAGTTAGATGAGTGAGTATATTATTAGTTGCTGTACACCTGCAGATATCCCAGTAAGTTATTATGAGAAGTATGATATAAAGCCAATATTTTTCCACTACATATTAGATGGAAAGGAATATAATGACGATCTTGAGAAGACAATGTCTCTTGATGAGTTCTATCAGAAGCTTAAGGATGGCAGCGATTCAAAGACAGCTCAGGTTGGTACAGGAGAGTATATAGACGCCTGGGAGCCTTATTTAAAGGAAGGAAAGGATGTTCTTCATATAGCTCTTGGCTCTGGAATTTCAGGCACCTTCAACTCAGCAAATACAGCAAAGGACATGCTCGCAGACAAGTATCCAGATAGAAAAATCTTACTTATAGATTCTCTTGCCGGCGCAGCAGGTTATGGCGTTCAGCCTGTAAAGGCTGCAATTCTCCGTAATCAGGGAATGAGCATAGAAGAAAATTACAAGTGGCTTAAAGAAAATGTATTAAGGACTTGCCACTGGTTCTATACAACAGATCTTACTTTCCTTATCAAGGGAGGCAGAGTATCAAAGACAGCAGGTGTATTTGGAAAGATGCTCAATATCTGTCCCCTTATGCACATAGATAATGATGGAAAGATCGAGGTAGTTACAAAGGCTCGTGGCCGTAAAAAGGCTATGGAGACAGCACTTGAAAAGGTAAGAGCAAGTATTACCGATCCAAAGGAATATGATGATGTAATGATAGTAAATCATTCAGCTATGCTTGATGAGGCAAAGCTTCTTGTATCAAAGCTTGAAGAAGAATATCCAAAGATGAAGGGCAAGATTGGCATTCAGAGCTTTGGAACAACTATCGGATCTCACCTTGGACCTGGAACTGTAGGTGTATTCTATTACGGAAACTTTAGATAATAATAGAAATTTGTAGTTTATTGTATGGCCGCTACATTTGTAATCTAGAAGAAACTATAGTTAAGTGAATTATAATTTGATGTAGCTAAAAAAATGTAATGGATCAAAATACAATTATATAAGAATAGATAGAATATGGAAAAACTCCATATGGCGAGGGCAAGCTCTTGTCATATGGAGTTTTTTATATGCAGTTTTTTATATTGAGTTTTTTATATGCAGTTATATATTATATTATATTATATTAGACTTATTAGTTTTGTTTGTTTATTTCACGATGATTATTATGAAGATGATTATTATGATGATGATTATGATTGTGATTATGAAGATGAAGATGATTATGAGGATGATTATGATTATGAAGATGATTATGAGTATGAGTATGAGGATGATTATGAGGATTTTGATAGCTCGTCAAATATAAGACCTTAAGAAAAAGAATAAAAAAGTTAATAATATCTTACCAGTCTGCAAAATTGGTATGATAAAATTGTATTATTTTAAATAACAAGGTAGGCTTTTTTGAATTTAATAATTGATTTTTCTTAATTTTTGTGTTATAATCAATCCATAGCATTGAATATAGGAGGTCCTTATGAACTTAAAAGAATTCATAAATGCATATCATAAATTATCTTATAGTGATAGAGTTGTTTTTTATTCAACTGTCACTAATAATGTAG
>OMXJ01000019.1 GCA_900315015.1 uncultured Eubacteriales bacterium
AACCGTTAATAAGAACGGCAAAATCACAGGAAAATCAAAAGGAACCTGCTACATTTACGTATACACGGTAAATGGACTTATGAAGAAAGTAAAAGTAACTGTAAAATGATCAAAAGTAGAATAACAGTAAATTAAGAGTTTTCTATTTATTATGAAAAACTCCGGCATTCGTCATCTTTTAATGAATGCCGGAGTTTTGTTTTCCTTCAGTTTGATTGCCAATTATTGATAATTATAAAAAGTGAAATTGCAAATATTATTTTAGAAAAGTGGCATTTTGACCATAAAAATAAAATAAAAGTTGCAAATGAGATAAAACTATGATATATTTTAATAAAATGGATTAACTACCAGAAATCTAAAATGGAGTGCGAGATGGAAATAAAAAGAGATATTTATCTTAACAGACTCATAAAACGAAAAAATAACGGATTGATTAAGGTAATAACAGGTATTAGAAGGTGTGGGAAATCGTATCTTCTCTTTAAGCTGTTTTATGATTATCTGATTAATTTAGGTGTACCGGAAGATAATATTATAGCTATACCGCTAGATGACTATGATTATGCTGCTTATTGTGATCCACATAAATTATACGAGTATATAAAAGACCGCATTAAGGACAGTAAACAAAATTACTATGTTTTTATAGATGAAGCACAGTATGCCATTTCGAAAGAGGAAATGAAGAATCCGGATATTCCAATAAGGTTATATGGCGTGTTGAATGGTCTTCTTAGGAAAAGGAACGTAGATGTTTATGTAACCGGAAGTAATTCGAAATTTCTTTCTTCTGATATAATGACAGAATTCAGAGGACGTGGAGATGAGGTGCATATTGCGCCACTTTCATTCTCAGAATTTTATCCGGCCTCAGGGAAAGAACGTCAAGATGCCTGGAAAGATTACTTATACTATGGAGGATTGCCTCATATATTGGAAGAGCCGGACATAGAAAGCAAAAATTCATATCTTGAAAGGCTTAATAGGGAAATATATCTGAAAGATATTGTAGAACGTTATGGCATAAGAGATGAAGCGGGTATGGAAGATTTGATGAAAATACTTGCTTCTGATATAGGTTCACTCACAAATGCCCAAAAGGTTTCAGATACATTTAAAAGTAAAGGAAATAAGGGCATTACTATGCCAACCATATCAAGTTATCTTGCGTATTTGCAGGAGAGTTTTATTATTCAAAAAGCTGATCGTTATGATATTAAAGGAAGAAAGTATATAGGGACACCTTCAAAGTATTACTATACTGATTTGGGACTTAGAAACTCATTACTTAATTTTAGGCAATATGAAGAAACTCATCTGATGGAGAATGCTATTTATAACGAATTGATTTATCGTGGGTTTAATGTTGATGTGGGTGTTGTAGAGACAAGAGTTTCTGAAAATGGAAAAAGTATCCGTAAACATCTTGAAGTTGATTTTGTGATTAATCGAGGTAGTGTAAGATATTATATACAATCAGCATTTGCTCTTCCAACACAGGAAAAAATAGATCAAGAACAGGCCTCGCTTATAAGAATTCCGGACTCTTTTAAGAAGATAATAGTGGTTAATGGAATCTCGCCATTATGGAGAAACGAGCAGGGAATAACTTTTATGGGATTGTATGATTTCTTTTTGAACGAAAATAGCCTAAATATGTAATGTGACTACGAGGATAGAAGAATATTGATGAGGTAAAACTCAGCAGCGGTACAATTGCTAAAAGATGTTTATGGCTTGATTTTGAAAAACTTGGGGCATATTTTCTTTTGGATGGAAAGGTAAAAGATATTGCAAGTCCTGAATACAATGATATCGATCATGATGTTATTGATGGAGTATCAGGCGTGCTGAATGAGACCTATGAAAAACTGATGGATATCGCGAGGGAAGATTAATGGATTTACAAAAGGAAACCACCGCCGTTCAGGACGAACCTGAGCGGCGGTTAACCGTCAAGCCATTCTTTTATCGTCCTTATTAGTCCGGTATCGAGCGGCTCCTTTATGAGTCTGCGATATGTTTTCTTCACATTCAGAATACTGTTTTCCCCGTCATTTACATGCAGAATATGTGTAAGTCCTTCGGGAGCAAAGCATCTGATGTGGCTTTCTGCCCAAAGTGCATCAAGTCTGTGATAGTCTGCCTGAAAATCAGCCTTGCCTGTGATCGCAAGTACGGGCTTGCCATATCTTTTCAGGATCTCAGCAAAATCCTCCGAGGTATATGCTCCGTGTTCCCGCAGCCATTTTGCAGGCACACCTGCGCCATTGACATACACTTTTTCTTTGGTTGTTTCCTTGCTTTTCCCGAACATATCATCAATCGTTGCAAGCTGTTTATTGAGATCGAAGCTCTTTCGCAAGATCGCCCCTGTCAAGCCTTTCATGGAGGGAAGCTCCTCAGCCATTCGTTTGTTCTGATAATAAAGTGCGTCCTTTATGCACATTCCAGCACCGCCCAGCAGGATCAATCCTGCTGTTTCTTCTTTTTCTGTTACAAGAGTTGCAATCATCGTTCTCTTGCTGTGTCCGCAGACGAGTATTCTGTCTTCATCAACATACGGCAGGCTTTTCAGATAACGGATCACAGAGATCGCATCATTCGTCAGGTCTGACAGTCCTGCACTGTTGAAACTGCCGCCCGATCCGTGAGTGCCGCGCTTGTCGTAACGGGCAGATACATAGCCGCACTCTGTAAATGTATGTGCCAATTCCTTATACATATTGGAATGAAGACCGAAACCTCTGAATTGTATATTGTTCACTTCAAAAAAATGAAATCACAGGTGCTGTTTATGATAAAAATGAATCTGTGTGGAAATTATAATACTTAAGTCTCATATCAGTCTCATCAAAATGAGACTATGTATTAATTGAAAAGTGCTGAAAGGTTATGCACTTTTTCGAGGCCTTTCTATGCACTTCGGGGTTGACAAACACAGGAAAGTCTCATTGCAGTCTCACCATAGTCTCACGGAGTCTCATGCGTAAATGAGACTTTATGAGACTTAGTTATAAAATCTATATATGAGACTTAAAACAAAACAGCAAAAATATACTTTAAAATATAAGTGCCTGCCCATATCATTTTTGTTGACAAGGCGGAGGTGTCTTTTTATTACCCTATTGGGCAAAATGGTAAAAAGGATTTTTAAAATGGAGTAGAAACGATTGTGCCAAAATGTTGTGAGATATTGAAGTGACATTGAAGTGATATTGAAGTAGATATTGAAGTGATATTGAAGTAGATATTGAAGTGATATTGAAGTACAATTGAAGTGGATAATATACTGTACCCAAAAGAGTGGACAGTTGAAAGTTGAGCAGACCCTTTTATAGGACAGTAATATATTGAGCCTGGGATAGGCATAAAACCGGACATTCTTCTTGAGTTAAAAGTTGGCATGTGGTATACTCTGAAAATGAGAATCAGGAGGGTACGCACATGCAAAGGAACAAGTTCACAAAAGGAGAAGACTGTATTAAAAAATACGAGAGAACTGATAATCCATTTGATATGGTTCGAAATGCTTTTCCTATATATATAAGCATGGATAGCTATTCTATTGTAATTAAGGATGTTACAGTAGAAGAACTGGAGGAATTAAGGGAATCAGGAGAATTTGATAGAGAACTTATGACCTGTAGACCTATTATGAACCGTGACAAAGAAGGGTTCATTAAACTGTTCACTGAGTTGATAAATAATAGTAATAACTTTTTATGCGGATTATTTTATGAGGTCAAGAAAATTATTGGAGTATTGCTGTTTTAGCGTTGATGCAAAGTTGCGGGAGCATCATGAATATAGAGGAATTTTTTATGATGATTATATCTATAGCTTTTTGAAATCGGATATTAATAAATTGAAGGAGATCAAGTATGTATAAACCTTTGAAAAGTATTGATCATACTTGAATAATTAAGAAGAATGTAGAAAGGTGAAGGCAAATATTATTGCTGTAAATAAAAGAATGAATACTAAAAACGGAGTCCTAATGTTATATAAGGACTCCGTTTTCTTTGTAAAATAAGGATTTGTCAGTCACTTATTTCACTTGCATTTCCAGGTGCCATAATCAGCTCTGAATTGGCAGTTTCTGAAAATTCTGTGATATAGAAAACTGTTTTGCGGTCGAACACATTATATCTGAACGCTACCAGCTCATCGTTACGGCAGAAGAACAAAACAGGGGAACTATTTTGGAATTCCCATTTTTCAATGTCATATTCTTCACCGTTTATCGTACCCTTGAAGGAGCGGATATATGTAAAACCATCCAAAGGCTCCAGTGAGTCAGGAAGATGATACCATATCTCTTCAGGCGTGTAGAAATCACCCTTATCATAGCGTCTGAAACCACCGTTATCGTCAGAGTTATAGATATAATCTCCTTTATAAATGGTCTTAATCTGATAATTAAAAGAATTGTCATGAGAAGATACGATTTCGTTCTCATAGAAATCCGCTCCGTCATAAGTCAGATAGTTGTAATCACTCCTGAAACCGCCTATTGCACGCCATTCGAGAGTGAATGGCTTGTAGCTCTTAAACCAATCAAGGTATTTTTGTACCACTGAAGGCTTAGATATAGCCTCACCTTCGACTATCTCGCCAAGAAGATCCGGAAGATCGTATTTTGCAGTATCTTCCTTATACCAGTCTTCTACAGTCTTTTTCTTATCAAGCTCTATCTGATCTGCAATCTCCTTTGTATGAGTACGTGCGTGTTCAAGAGTTTCATTAATATCAATAGGCATTGCATCTGCGCTTAGTAAAGCGGTCATGACCGCAAGTCCATCCGCGCCGTACTGCCAGCCTGAAACTATCTTTCCATCATCATCAAGAAGCACCGCGATATTATCATCAGGGCCTTTGTACACCTCGCAGAGATAATCACCAGTGCTTAGCGATGCATTGAATCCATAAGCGAATGTATATTTATCTGCAATACGTTTTGCAAGAGGGACTGTTTCAAATGTACCCTCGAAACTGTCAGCAGGATAAAATATATCGTAAAAATCACGGCGGAAATAGGCTTCATCTGAGTTTCCGAAATATTCGTACACATCGGAATCTGTACTAAGAGGCGAACTGTTGATATTTACGTCTGTTTCCGTGCTGGTTTCTTCGAGATAGTAGATATCATCGCCGCTTTTTGCAAAATCGAAGAGTTTCGTTGAACGGTCATCTATATAGAAGAAAGCTGTCTCGCCGAATATAGAGGATGTATCTGTATCAAGCTGAGGTTCGTTTTTTTCTTCTGAAGTGTCAGCCTCTTGTGAGGAGCCGATACCATATTTACCATCTTTAGCAAGAATATCAAGGGCAGTGTGCGCTATTATTTCATCAGCGATGAGTGCCGCTTTTTCGTTATCAGCAGGTATCATAAAAGACCCGTGGTTGTTAATATCTGAATAATACCAGCTACCGTCAGTACAGTATATGTATTTACTATTAAGCGTATTATTCACATCTACAGAAAACAGGACATCTTTTCTTTCCAGCGTAGGTTGCATTTCAGAGCTCTCGCGCAAAGCTTTAAGACGGTTATATATATCTATGTCGTATGTATGTTGTACTATCGCACTGAAGTGATTTCCGAAGATGTTTTCAGCGTGTACTGCAATTTCGCCTAAATAGAAATCGGTCACTTCTTCAGGAGTGGCATTCTCTGAGGATGAAGAGGATTCTTCCTGTGATTTATCATCAGTCGCAGGAGTATTTTCATCCGTACTGGTATTGCCTGTTGACAAATATGTCGGCAGATCTGTTGACAAAGTTGTCGACAAATCTGGTGCTGTGGTTATAGCTTCTGAGCTATTTATCGTTGTTGAATTCGGTTTATTATCGGTGCAGCCTGATAAAATAAGAACTGCAGCGATGGCAAGAGGTCTTAATTTTTTGATGTTTTTTATGGTCATATATCTCCTCTCTCTAATGTGATATTTAGACTAAAATGCGGCATCAACTTGTGCATATGAATTCAGTATCGCATCTCTCTAATGTGCTATTTAGACTCATCAGCCCGTAGCGTTATGTACTTTCTGTTCCATTCAGAAAACGGCTTGAAGATATACTTGCTGTTTTTATGAAGGAGCCTTTTTTTAATGTGCTTTGGATTAACGTGTTCGAAGGTAATGATATCTGTATAAGGAAGAACAAGAGAAATAGCCTCTTTAGAATCAACAGTCCAAAGATTGGTGAGGTGATGTTTAGAATACCTTCTAAATGCTTTGCGGTTCATCAGTCTTGAATCGTAATCTATGCCTTCGAAAAAGTGCCTGAAAATAAACATAAAGCTATGAGAATAGCTGATAAGGAGTTGTCTGATGTAGCCGGATTTCCTGAAATAGAAAAGAGACCTCGGATCAAAAGAAATCAGAATAACATTATCCTTATTTTTAATGTACTTAGCAAGAGTAAGCTTAACAGCACGTGCAAGCCTCTTGTGATTACTTTTATAGACCTTCATCTCAACAACCATAGGAACGCGTTCGTTGTTGAGCTTTAAAACCTCCTTGAAGGTTGGAATCATCTCACCGTCAAGGAGCCTGTAATTGGTACGGATCTCATTTAAGGTAAGCCTTTCGATGATGCCATCCTTACCGGTCATACGCTTCATGTTAGAATCGTGAAAAACAACCAGCTTATTATCACTGGTGATGTGAACATCAAGTTCAATCGGCATTTTTTCCTTAATGGCATTCTCAAAGGCCTTGAGACCGTTTTCACTGAAACGGTCGTTGTGCAGGCCTCTGTGGCAAATACCCTTAAGGAAAGCCGGATTAATACGTTTTAACGCAGTTTCTTTATTCATAAGAACGCCTCGATAATTATTCAGATCTAAGAGCAGCAACAGGGTCCTTCTTAGCAGCTTTCTTAGCAGGGATAAATCCACCGATAAGAGTAAGGAGTGTGCTAAGAGCAACTAAAATCACTGCACTAGAAAGAGGAAGGAATGCATTTACGTCATTAGACTTAGCAACGCTATGAATAAGAGCATTACTAGGAATAAGGATAAGTAAAGTAGCACCTATGCCCATAAGACCGGAGCAGATACCGATAATAAAGGTCTCGGCATTGAAAACCTGTGAAATGTTATGCTTAGAAGCACCAATGGCACGGAGGATACCGATTTCCTTGGTACGCTCTAAAACAGAAATGTAGGTAATGATACCGATCATAATAGAAGAAACAATAAGTGAAACCGCAACGAAAGCAATAAGGATGTATGAAATAACGTTGATAATTTCAGTAACAGAAGACATCAGAAGACCGATGTAATCAGTATAAGTAATGGCATCCTCAGGCTTAGCGCCGGCGTTGTACTTAGTAATGCAGTCAGTAATTCCATCCTTACCCTCGAAGCTATCAGTATAAAGGCTGATAGAAACAGGAGAGTTAAGATCAACAACTCCAAGTCTTGTCAACGTATCTTCATAGCTTTCAGTAGGAATATACATATCATACATGGCAAGAATCTGGTCACCGATAGCTGCATCATCGCTAGAAATAAATTCATCAAACATAGCAGCAAGATCAACATCGCTTAATGAAAGAAGCATTTCAGAACTCTGGTCACTAGAATATAAAGTAGCCATAATGTTCTGATAGATGAAAGACTTATCCTCTGTTGAAAGAGAAGAAAGGTAAGCCTTAGCCGCAGCAAGCTGTTCCTTCATATCAGAGGAAACAAAGGCAGCGCCGTTAATAACGCTGCGCTCAGGACTTGCAAGCTGAGCCTTAACAACAGCAGATTCATCAGTATGCTCAATAATGTAATCAGTTAAAGCCTTTGTATAACCAAAAGGAGTCCTAATAGGAGTAAAATCGGAATCCGCCTTAGCACGGATGATACCGCAGACATTAAGCTCAAGAGAATTCTTAGCAATGCTTTCGATTTCACTAGAACCATTAGTAAACTTTGAATAATAGCCGCTTTCATCTAAAGTATAAAGATCGCACTCAGTAACAAGATAGAACTTCTTATTGACAATGTCTTCGTAGTTGATCTTAGCATGCTCGAAGACGACATCCTCATCCTTATCTATCTTCTGTGAAATGGAATCGAACTCAGAAATAGGAAGGATTCCTAACTCATAGAGAGTATAGGAAGCGATTTCATTCTTTTGATTAACAACAAGTACGATATCATTATAAGCCTTAGGCCAGTCTCCAGAAAGCACTTCGTAACTTTCAATAATGGCAGGGCTGACTAAAGCACCGTTACCGCCAGGAAGAAGCTCGGAAAAATTATAGTTCTTTTTAGTCTCTGAATTAGAGAAAGAAGGAAGCTCGTTATTTGCGGAATATGAAGAATTTATGGTAGAGCCATCGGTATTAACAAAAACGCCCTCAGGATCATAGCCATAAACACTAAATGCTGTATCGTAGGAATAAACTATACCATTCTCACCGATGAACTGATGGATTTCAGCGTTTTCGTCATCAAGGTATTTCTTAAAAGCAGTAAGATTATTGTGCTTATAAGCATCCTGCATGGAAATACGTTCCTCAAAATAAGAAGGATTAGTATAAACGCCGTCAAGCTCATGGTTTTTATTGGTATCATCTTCCTCAGTAGTTCCATCAGTAGAAGAAACAGAAACTGAAGCATCAGAACCTCCCATGGTAATAAAGGAAGAAATATCAAAGGACTCCGAATCGATGGTGATAGGGTATGAGGTCATGGTTTTCTTCTGAAGATCTGTGATATAGCTCTTAACGCCTGTAGAGAGCGAGAGAATAAGGGCGATACCAATAATGCCTATAGAACCGGCAAAGGCGGTTAAAAGTGTACGCCCTTTTTTAGTTCTAAGGTTATTAAAGGAAAGACCAAGAGAAGTGAACCAGCTCATTGAAGACTTTCCCATGCTCTTATTAACAGGGGCTTCAAGCTTGGTTTCATCCACCTCAAAAGGATTTGTATCAGAAATGATCTTACCATCACGGACCCTGACTATACGGTTTGCATACTCTTCGGCAAGCTCCGGGTTATGAGTAACCATGATAACAAGTCTGTCAGTAGCAACTTCTTTAAGAAGCTCCATGATCTGAACGCTTGTATCTGAATCAAGGGCACCAGTTGGCTCATCGGCAAGAAGAATGTCAGGATTATTGACAAGAGCTCTTGCAATGGCAACTCTCTGCATCTGACCACCAGACATCTGATTTGGTCTCTTATGCACCTGATCACCAAGACCTACCTTAGTAAGAGCCTCTTTAGCGCGCTTTCTTCTCTCAGACTTGGAAATGCCTGAAATAGTAAGAGCAAGCTCTACATTAGAAAGAATGGTCTGGTGCGGAATTAAATTATAGCTCTGAAAAACGAAACCGATAGAATGGTTTCTGTAAGAATCCCAGTGTTTATCCTTGTATTTCTTGGTAGAAATACCGTTAATAATGAGATCGCCGCTGTCATATCGATCAAGACCGCCGATAATGTTGAGAAGTGTGGTTTTACCGGAACCCGAAGGACCAAGCACTGCAACGAATTCATTGTCTCTGAAGTTTACACTGACATCATTGAGCGCTGTCTGGGTCAAATCACCGGTAACATAAACTTTTTTGATGTTTTTTACCTGTAACATAATATAAAATCTCCCGTCTATAATATAAAACCCTTGGAAAAGTTCCAAGTTAATGTAGTATACCAAATAAAAAAGGTAAAGTAAACCCAAAAAAGCAAAAAAAGGCCTAGTTTTTTGAAAACTAGGCAAAAAAAAGAAAAAATTATTTAATTTTTCTAGAGGAGGCAATCTTTTTAAGCATTTCTAAACGGCTCTTTTGATCAATATCATTTTTAGAGGCAGGTGTAGTGCTTTTTATAGTGCTGCTATCAAAGTAGGCTCGATCTCTAGCGGTGCTAGTAGAAGCAGCATTTGCGATACTAGAATCAGAAGTACTGGCATTGGTAGTACTAGCTTCGACTTCCTCTGAAACACCTATAAGCTTGAATATTCTCTCTGCATCATCTTCTTTAATTCTGAAAAATTCAAAACGGTTCTTACCATCAAGTGCATAAACATTAATATCATAGGCCCAACCGCTCTGAGAATCCCAATCTGTAGGATTAAGAGGCACAATATAAGAAATGAAATCAGTATTGATGCAGACCCTTCCCGGAAATCCTTTAGCTGTAACTCTGATGAACATAGCATCTTCTCCTTTGCTAAAAATTATATTTTTATTATATATTTGGGGCATATCAATGTCAATTAAACAGTTGATTAAAAGTATAAACTATGAAAAAAAGAGATAAGAGTTAAGAGAGGGAGAAAAAAATGCAAGTTGCAGCTAAAAAATGCAAATGGGCTCTGGACTATTGAAAATGGCGGGGATTTTGATAGAATGAGGATAAAGAGAGGGGCAAAAAAGATGCGACATAAGAAACATTATGTCTCTTTTTTCCTTAGAACCTCTTATTTTTCTAAATCACCTTACTTTTTATGGAGTTATGTTCTGATATTATTTATTAGCAAATTGCAGGACCTGGCTCTTATTTTAATGCAATCTGCTAAAACTATTATTTAGAATATAAAATAACTATATTTTTGCTATTTAATCATTGACTTTTAGATTTCCATGTAATAAAATTATATTATCAAATTGACTTATTCCTCATTCCTGCGACATAATGTTTCTTATGCCCCCTGATAGAAAAGGAGCTGCTATGAAAGAGATAAAAATAATGGATAAGAATATAGAAAAAAACGAGCAGACCTATGACGCATCATTTAATTATGAGTACGAGAATATGATAAGCGACATAACGAGGGAAATATTAGAACGTGTAAAAAAGGAGTTAATCGCAACAGAAAGGAAGGACAATAGAGAATATCTATTGACCAATAAAGCAATCAGGGAATATGAATTAGCATTAAAAGCAGAGGAAAAGGCACCTGCAACTCTTAATAAATATCTTCATGATGTAGAGGAGCTAAAAAGCTATGCAGAAAGGCTGGCGCTAAGATCAGGAATAAGAAAAAGAGAGAATATATTAAATAAAGAGATACTAATAGAATTTAAGACCTATTTGATAGAGGAAAAGAAGCTAAAGACCAGCTCGGTAAATTCCTACATAGCATCAATAAATCACTTTCTAAAGGTAATAGGGCGGGAGGATTTGCAGATAAAGAACGTAAAGAGCCAGAGAAAGAGTTTTTGCGAAGAGGAAAAGATGCTGACACGGCAGGAATATGAAAAGATGATAGCTGTAGACAGATATGAAAAAGGAAGCGAGCGTTTAGATAAGGCGGTGATGCTTGCAAAGACTTTAGCTGCTACGGGAATCAGGATAAGCGAGCTGAAATACATAACCATAGAAAATCTAAAAGGGAACGTGATAGTGGTATTCAACAAGAAAAAAGAGAGAAAAATCCTTCTATCAGAAAAGGTAAGGGAGGAGCTTCTTGATTACAGCAAAAAGGTCCATATAAACAAAGGCCCGGTATTTGTAGACAGAGCAGGAAACCCGGTGTCCAGGAAGGAGTGCTGGAGGCAGCTGAAGAAACTTGCAAGGCATCAGGGAGTGCAGGAGCAGAAGGTATTCCCGCACAACTTCAGACACCTTTTTGCAAGAGAGTATTACGAAAGGTACGGAGACATATCAGAGGTTGCGGATATATTAGGACATAGCAACCTGAACACCACGAGGGTGTATCTGATAAAAGATGGAAGAGAGCAGCTAGATAGGATAAATAAAATGAATCTGTGAGGTGAAGTCAGGAAATTGAGAGCAGCCAGACAGGATAAATAGGATTCGTTAGGGAATCCGGAAGGAGGACGGTATGGAGATTAAAAGAATAATATGCCCGTGTTGCGGGGCACCTATAATGGTAAATGCGGGAGCGGCAAGAGTCAGATGTGAGTATTGCAGACAGATTATTGATTTTGCTAATCCTGAGACGGATTCTAAGTACTATGGAAATGCAGAAGACATAATGGATAGACAAATTACTGAGCTGGCAAATAGGATAATATCACTAAAGAAGCCGCTGGATAAAAAGAACGGAGCAGAGGGCAGATGTAGATATCTGAAAAGGGAGATAGAAAGGCATGAAAGCAACAAATCCAGCGAGGTATCAATATCAGTTGAAATTATCTTTGCGACCTTAATAAACCTTATAATTTGTAATATGTTCCTTTTGTCGGGAATATCTTATACAGGTTCATGGTTTGTTATTTTCCCTATTCTTGGATTCATTGGTCTTGAAATAATTGCAGTGCATCTTTTAGCACCGCTAAAAGTAAAAAAGGAAGCCGAATATAATATGAATATGGCCAGGCTGTTGAATGAAAAAAGAGAAACTGAAGCTTTAATTGATGAGATAGAGGGAAAATATAACTTTGATTTTTTACCGAAACAATATCAGAACTCAAAGGATATAGATGGGCTATATAGAATAGTAACTGTAAGAAGAGTAAATAAACTATCTATGGCAATATCCTTGTACGAGGTTGAGATTGAGAATAAGAAAATCATAGATCGACAGAATAAGATGATCCGGGAACAGCAGGAAATGATCAAAGAGCAGCAGAAACAGCTAAGAAGAAGCCAGCAGCAGGCAAACGAAGCCAGAAGAATGGCACAGGAAGAAGCAGAATATCGTGCAAAGAGAGAAAGGGACAGAGACATAGCGGATACCATAGAGGATATTGCATCAATAGGAGCAACTATATATGTAGGATCAAAAATATGGAATCATATTAAAAAAATGTTTTAATGGGAAATTTGGCTGACTGGGGGTGATATTATGAAAAGGAAGAACAATAAGGGTGAACTGACCTTCTTTTCAGCAACAGTGATATTTACAATAGCAGTATTTACGTTAGGAATACTTTGCATAATCACAGGGAAAAACGGGCTTGATAAAAAAGCGATAGAAAGTAAATTTAATGAAGGTGAAGGCCTGTATGTCACCTATATGGGAGATGATCAGATACAATCTATAAGATTCAACCAGGGGAATGCTTATGTATTCAAAAACGGAGAAGAAGAGCTTGCTTATACTTATAAAATAAAAAGAAAGGATAAAAGCCATAGCATAGTATTAAAAAGTGTTTCAAATAAATACGAGAATGTAAAGTATCCGGTCAGTGTGGAAGAAGGAGCCGGAGAAGATGAGAAAATAATAATTGTAACTATAGGAAATCAAAGAATAAAAGCGGATACAATGCGTTATTACGACAGGGCGGCTACGGAGTCGGTGAATAGTTATATAAAGAACCTTTTATATGATATAGAATGCTATGATTTAACTACTATAGAAAGTCAAATTGAAGCCTATGAAAATCTAACCGATTGGGACAAGAAATTCCTCTTAAAGGCAGATTTATTATATAAAGCAGAAAATCATTTGAATGAAAAAGAAGCGGATAGGGTAAATGAGCTGATAGCAGCAATAGGTCCGGTAAATGAAAATAGCATTGAGGCAGTGAATGCAGCTAGAGAAGCATATGATGCATTAACGGATGTACAAAAGGAATATGTTGATAAATATTCAGTTCTTGAAGCCGCAGAAAAAAGCTTAAATGCAATGCTGATTGATAAAGCCAATAAATTGATAGCTGTTTTAGAGGATAAAGAAGCCTGGACCATAGAAAATGTCAGAAAAGCAACTGAAGCCTATGAGAAGCTGAATTCTGAGCAAAAGAAAAGTGTTAAACATGAAGTATGGCTCACCAATGCCCTTGAAGAAATAGATAAAGTAGCTGCAAATGAATTTGATAAAAAGGTATCAGAGGCTCTATCAAAGAAAATAACCTGGGAGTCTGAAGAATTAGTAACTGATTTAAAATCAAGCTATGAAGCCCTTACATCTAGTCAGCTATCTTTAATCAAAGCAGAAGCACCATATAAGAATATCATTTCTACCTACGAAGAAGAAATTGTAACACACTGTAAGCATTTGATAATGCAAATCGGAACTGTAAACCTATCAAGTGCATCAAAGGTAGAAAATGCAGCGGCATACTATGAAGCACTCCCTGATGAAAAGAAGGCGGAAGTAGATAATTATGACGTCCTGGCAGCAGCACAGGAGGAAATAGCAGCATTAAAGGAAATAGAAAGTCATAAATTCAACGTTGGAGATGTAATAAAAGGAAGCCAGTTTGAAGTTAAGTTAATATCTGTTGGCTTTGAGGAAAAAATAAGTCCTGATTCTCCGTCATGGTTATTTTTGGAAAAGACGCCTACCAGTGAGGATCAAATATTTGTAGATATATGTGTAAATATCAAGAATATTAGTACGTCATCAGCAAATATATCTGATGCATTAAAGATAAAGAAACTTTATCTTGGAGACGTTGCTTATGATAAGACGGTCACGATTTTTGATACAAGCAATAGTACAATGGTTGAAACTGTATATTTTTTTGATTCAATGGAGCCGTTGAGCCAGAAAAATTATCATTTCACTGTTATGGTTCCAAAATCAGAAAGACTTGGAGGAAAGCCGTTGTATTTTGAATGCGAAATAGCAGAAGCAGAAACAAAGAATATAGTTTTAAGGTAATTTAGGAGGGATATTATGAGTAGAAAAATTAATGTGTTAAGAAGTATGGTAGTATTATTGGTATTTATCTTCGCATTACAGCTTATCAATATCATTGATGTAAAGGCAGCGTATAAAACAGTAGATTTAGTTTATGTTGATACATTTCCGGCTAAAATTGAATACGATACCTTTGATGAAATCGATGCGACAGGAGGCTTAATCGGCATTTTATATAAGGATGGAAGCATCGATAAAATCAGTATGAAGCCTGAAATGCTAAGCGGATATGACATGTCAGTGGTAGGAGAACAGAGGGTCGTTATAACCTATAATAAAAAGGAAGTATCCTCATACATGATAACAGTAAGAGAGGTATTACCACAATATGTAACTCTAAATGAGTATGAATTAAATCTTGTTGCAGGAAAATCAGCGAATTTATATGCTGTAGTATCTCCTTCAAATACAACAGATAAGACAGTGACCTATAAATCAGAGGATGAGAAGATTGCAAGAGTAAGCACTGATGGTATTGTATATGCAGTGGGCGAAGGAACAGTAAATATTATAGCTGAAGCAAAGAATGGAAAAAAGGCCGTATGTAAGGTAAATGTAAGAGTAGAGGCAAATAATATTTATTATCCATATGGAAATTATGATTATGTAACGATGCAGATATATCAGGTCAAAGATAATCAGCTCATAGTAATTCCGGCAGAAGCAGCAAAAACGGTAAGCTATTCAAGCAATAACGTCCTTGTTGCAACTGTAGATAAGTATGGAAAAGTAACAGCAGTAGGACCAGGAAAGGCGGAGATAACAGCCAGTACTCCGAACGGTCTTTTTGCAAAATTTGTAGTTAAAGTAGAAAATCCTATTGAAAAAGTGGATACTCCAAAAGAGAAATCAATAGTGATCGGAACAAGTATTGTTATTAGTGATTGGGATATAAAAATAAAGGGAAAGTTTTCAGGCTTTGCGCCTACAGAGGAATTAGATTTTAGCGTTGGAAATCCTGAAATAGCATCAATAGTAGGAAAAAATGCCCTTATTACTCATAAGCGCGGAACAACATACATTTATTATTCATTAAATGGAGTCAGAATAGCTAAGACAAAACTGAATGTAATAGATATAGAGGCGGAGAAAATAGAACTATCAGAAACCGAGAAGCATCTTTATGAAACGGAAAGTTTTAAGTTAAGTGCTACAGTATTACCAGATAAGTCAACTGAGGAAGTGTTCTGGAAATCAAGTAAAACATCAGTAGCAGATGTTGATGAAGAAGGAAACGTAACAGCTCTAAAAGCAGGAAAGGCAAAAATAATTGCTTACACAAAAAGCGGAATAAAATCAAGCTGCACAATTACAGTAGAAAAAGTTCCAGAACCAGTAAAGAAGACAGAGAAAATTGAGAGTAAAACGGAAATTCAGCTTAGCGCAGACTTGCCAGCGGGCGGCGAATGGATAGTCAAAGATCCTGATAACATCCTTGAGGTAGAAGAAGCTGGAAGAAAAATGACCGTGACTGGAAAACGCGGCGGAAAAGCAAAGATTACATACAAAAAAGGCGCAAGATCTGCCATCTATACAATTAATGTTTTACCAACTAATAAAACAGCAAAGAAAACTATAAAAGGAGCTGGATCAGTTGACTTAAAGCCGGGGCTTGGTGAGGGAAGCTGGAAAATCTTATCCGGATCGGATTGTGTACGCTTAACGAAAAATAATGGAAAAACTGCAACGGTAACTTCCAGGAAGGTAGGTGAAGCAGTAATAGAGTATACAAATGGTGTAGATACAGTAACCTACACAGTAGTAGTTAATCCAAAGGTAAAAACAATTAATGAAAGTATAAATAGCTGCGAAATTTTCACCTTATGGGCAACCGGCAGTTCTGAAGCCGGAAAAGTTGAAATAGCAAATAAATCTATTATTAAAAAGGATACAGTAAATTTTGACGGAATACTTCAATTTGATGTGTTAAGGGCAATAAATGCTGGAAAAACAACAGTAAAAGTAACAAAAGGACTTGAGCAGACTAAGTACATATTTACAGTAAAGTCTACGAATATACTAAAATCTGTATCCTTTAGGGTGACATCGGGCGGTTATGCGGAGCCGAAATTTGAGATAGCTAATCCATCAAACAAGAGAATAAAGTATGTGCATATTACAGTAAGCTACCTTAATGCGGTTGATGATGTGATAGGTAATTATGATTCTAATTATGGTGTCAAAGAAAAGACATATACGCTTATAGGACCAGTTGAACCATACGATATAGGAATATGGGATTATAAGGGAGAATACACTTTCCAAAGTGATGTAATTACGTATATGAAAGTAAAGACAATGAAGATAGAATATTTTGATGGAACAACTAAGACTTATAACATTAATAAGAAGTATTCGGAGTCGTATTAAGATTTGTGAGATGGGGTGGAGGAAAGAAAAGTATTTAAAATAAAGTGATTGCAAGACAAAAAAGATTGGTGAATTAGTATAAAAATGTAAACTTGTTCTGCGATATACTCTTTTTATATCGCAGAACACTTATTTTGAAAGGCGTAGAGAGAGTCGGATTAATAATTTGGAAATAAAACTGAAAGAAGAAATAGATAAAATTTTAGGTTTAATCATCAAATTTTACATTAGAGGGGCTGGAAAGAGCCAAGAGGTAGAGCAGAAAGAACCCAAAACTAAAAAAATGTGGGCTAATACTTGACACATAATATAACTGTAAAAAAGGTTGATAAAATGTAAAAAATATGTTAAAATAATGAAATGAGAATGTTGGGTTAAAATGCTCGGAAGTAACTGTTACGTAATGTAAAATGGGTGAATATAATTATTTTATAATGTTTAGCAAGTGACCATAAAATGGGATTCAAGTGAAGGTGGTCAAAATATGGGAAAAGGTATATTAAATAATAAATGTATATTTTGCTGTGACGCTAATCCTGAAGTGCTGATAGAAGCACAAGACAGCAGTAAAGTATATGATAATAATAAACCAGTACTTACGACAAAAAGTACTTGTACAGTAAAGAATCCAATGCCTTGCCCGCGGTTGACGGCTGAGGCTGGAGGAACAATTGTGCCATGTCAAATGCTCTTAACAGGTTGGAGTAAGGTAAATGATAAAATCAAAATTAATGGGCTTGGGATATTGACAGATGAATCTGTTAATCATTGTGTCCATGGGGGAACAATAAAAAAAGTTCAAAATAGTTCTAATGTCTATATATTAAACGAAATTAAAATGCCTCAGGAAAATGTGGGCATGGAAAATAGTTCTATAGAAAGAAATGATGCGACTGGTAAAGATAGAGAAAAAAACGAAGTGTTAGCAGTTGCAGTTCAAAATAAAGATTTAAGCAGTGATACAGAAAAAACTGATAATAAAAAGGATAAGCGTAATGGATATGAAAATCCATATTCATCCTATACCTTATGTGATTATAGAAATTGTAGTAAATGTAGTGAATGTAGTTATTACAACGCTGTATTTACAGTTAATAATGATTCAGCAAAGTTGAGAGACAATTTTAAAAGAGATAGGTTGAAAGAATGGGATGACTATTTCAACGAGAAAGAAAAAACAGAAAAAAAATACGAAAATGGAGGCTGGAATACAGCTGCCCATCATATTATTTCAGGAAATCAGATTTTGTTAAAGAAGAACGAAGATTCAAAAGAAAAAGACAATTTAATATATGGTAGTTTAGTGAAACTGGCAAATTTTTTTGGCTATGATGTTAATAATGACCAAAATTGTATTCTGCTACCTACAAATGAAAAAGGTTTTGGTGACAATGAATTGCTAGAAAAAAACGCAATAGCGTATGAAGTAATGTCGCTATGCAGGAGGCAATGGCATGTTGGAGGGCATAAATATAGTTTTGATAAGGATGAATTAAACAGTATGCAGCAGGAATTAGATAAAAATCCACTGCTAAAAATAAAAAATAGAACGGGTTCAGTATGGGCAAATTACGTGGAAATAATGCAGGTGGAACTAGATAAGCTGCTGATGAAATATTCGAAAGTCATATGCTGGGAAGAACAAAAGGCAAAGTACAGGAATAAATTTATTGCTGATATGAACGGATTATCAAGAAGGGTAGAAAAGGAATTACTGAAATTTAAAGAAAATCCTAAATCCAGTTATCCGTACTATGTATCTAAAATATCTGCAAAATATGCATTTGAAATACCAGATACAAAAAAAGTAATATTCCTTACTAATGAAAATGATCATATTATTGCCAGAAAATACAGAATAATGAAACGTAAAGGTAATATGATAATCAATGATAATTTTCCGATATTTGAAGTCTCAAATGAAAGGCGAATGGAATTTGTGAAGTACTGCGAAAATGTTCAGCATTTTATTATGACTGAGGATTTATCCTATGAATTACCTTTTAAATATTCTGATGATATAGGACCTTTTATACTGACAATAGAAAAGAAAGATAAGTCAGAAGAAACTTGTAAAATGCTGTATAGGGAAAGTGCTCTTATAACAGCATTTTTACAAAAATATACTGGCACCAATTTATCAGTGAAGGCTGTTTGCGATGAGAGGATGAAAGGGATGAATATAGATGGATGAATTTTACATAATGCAATCTCTTTGCAATGCTGAAGAATACATGAGAATTGTATTTGACACAAGTGAAATAAAGATTCCAGCGATTAAAGCAGAATATCAGTTTTTAGATAAAAGTGAAATAACAGCTGGTTTATCAAAAGATAGTGGCTTTGAAATACCGGATTTCGTAACAATTAATGGTATTCATATTATTTCTGATTATTTAAAACAGATTCTTGAAAAAGAAATGCTTGATTATATTTTTTATAAAAAAATAAATCTTATAGATGAGAAGTACGGTATACATGAAAAATTCTGGATTACAGTAGTTCCAAGAATTGACTGTCTAGATATTAAGAAATCAGAAGTGAAATGTGAATGGGACTTTGAAGATGGATTAGTTCCGGTATTGCGGGCGGAGAGAATTGAAATAATATCTAAAATGGTTGGAAGGTATAAGATGTTCAGGATATTTGGAGTTGATGATAATAATATATATATTACTGGAGGTCTTTACAATAAGTTGATTCAAAAGAAAATAGAAGATATTACATATACAAAAATATGAAGGAGGCTAGGATATGCCATTAAGCAAGATTAAACAGACAAGCAGGACTTTATTAATTGAAGAGTTTAACAAAGGAGGGGAAACAGATGACCTGTATACTCTTTTAAGAAATGAAAATGTAGATGAAAAAGAAAACTTCTATTCAATAATCAAGAATAAGCTTGAAGTAAAAAGCTTTAAGGAATTTACAGAAAAATTTATGCCTTCTGTATGGGAATGGATGGAACAAGATCCTAATTCTGGTTTGGGATTTAATTTTAGATATTCATTAGAAAAGCCTGAACAGGTTCAGGGAGCTCATGAATTAAAAATAGATCAAAATGAATTTTATAAGATGGTAATGAATCTATACTCAAAGAAATCGGTTAGTGGAGAATCAAATTTTGAATTTGATTATTCTGAAGTAGTAGAACTATTATCACCACAAAAGGTAATGGAAAATGCGAAACAGATGAGAAAGGATTTAGAGTATAATTTTAAGAAGCTAGATGAAATAAAGCCGACAGCAAAGACAGAAAAGAATGAATGCATTAGAAAGATTAATCAGATAAGAAAGGATATAGTATCTCAGTACAAGAATAGTTTTAGTGCAATAATAAAACTAGCCCTTGCTGATACTGAAAAAAAGTTAGAAGGCTTTAAGAAAAACGAAGATAAGCTTTTAATTGGAACTCAGGAAGATACTTTGCTTTTACCTTGCAAAGTGGAATTTGATGATAAAGGTGAACTACAGGTGGTTCCAATAGAGAATAATGCTGTTGAGGTTGTAGACGAATCAGGAAATGCACTGATAGAAGATAAAATAGCCGGGTATTTGACAGATGATTATGAAAAGAATAATGAAAATAAGAGCGAGTATTTAAGAAATATAATTGTATCGAATTATGCGGGACAAAAAGGAGAACTGAGGCTAAATAAGGAAGAACTGACACAAAGAAGAGATAGGTATGCAGCAGTATATAAACAGTGCATGGAAGAGTATATAAGAGCGGTGAGCACGGCAATAGAAAAAATACTGAATGTTAAAGTTCTATTTGAGAACGCTACTATAAGCGGTGAGGAGTTAGTAGCACCGATAATTGTAACAAATTGCAAAGCAAGCAAACTATGCGAACCAGAGGTTAAAGATAAGTTTGATGTCTTTATAAGAGAAAACAAGATGGAAAAGGACGATAAAAAAATCTGGTTTGCAGTTATTCCAGCAATAGGTGATATTGACTTCATAGATAATCCTGATGTAGAAGAAAGTCTAGATGATCTTGATTTGAATGCGGAAGATGAAGCAGAGGATATAAAGACAACCGATGGTGATGTGCTTGTTAATCTTAATAACGTAAAAGTTCTTTTGGAAATATTGAAGAATGGAAAAATAACGACCTTCTTCAATTTTAGGGCAAATGAAACTACTGGTTTTAGTAAATTTAATAAAGCTATTGTTGAGAATTATCGTTCAAAATTACAGTCGCTTGAGGGAAATGAATATGCAGTATTTACATACCCTAACTTTACGATACTACCTAAAAAGGAAACCTATATTCCAATATCCAATATAACAGATATGAATACTGGTGAAGATACAAAGGAGTATATGGATATACCTGGTATTTACGTTGACTCCTCCTATGTAGCGGCGGGATTGATGATTGGAATACAGACACCTAAATATTTAGAGAAGAAGGGATTCAAGATAAAGCCTAATAATCCGGATGTAAGAATGGATATAGAAGATGGAGATAATAGATTTAAGCTTCTGACAAAAATGAATAGAGAAGGAAGCGTGATGTGGCCTTCTGACGCGGAAGAAGAAATATGTAAGGATATGTTTGGATTTTGCTTCTGCAGTAATACACAGTATTTTGAAGGAAAAAGAATAAAAAATACATATGTATATCTAGCTAGAAATATGAACAAGAGCCCAGAGGGCTACTATGAACCAATCTATAAACGTCTGACAATGGATTTTGTAATGCAGTATTTAAGACTTGATGCAATGACCATGGGCGGCGAAAATAAATTTAAGAAAGATAAGATCGATGGATTTATTAAGAAAGAAGTTGCTCAGTGGAAGAGAGAAGCTGAAGGTACTGCGGCGAAATATGACAATGCGATACTGAAGGCAAACGAAGATATTAGGCTAGATGCAAACGATAATAAACTTTATGTTGACTTTATCAATGGTGGTTCGCCAATAGACGTGGAAATATTACTTAATAACAAGGAGGAATAATATATGCATGGTTATACATTAACAATTGAGAATGAAAATGTTGAGCCGATTAAGTTTACTATGGAAGATTCGGAAAGAGAAGCTGATAAGAGTATTACAGATGTTCAATTTAAAATAAATACCTTAGATGATAATTCAAAATCTAAATCAGATTCGATTAGATATGAGTTAGTAATTAAGGGAAATATTAATTCTGCTAATAAAGATCAGACAAAGATGTTGGCGAATTGGGCAATTGATGCAAATGAAAAATCTATGTATCGTACTGTGGAAGTAGTAATAAACACACAAAGTAATTTCAGCGGTGAAACTCTGAGAAGATACCAAGCAACTGGTATGTTTGTAGTTGATTATGTAGAAAAGTTTAATGATAAAGATGATGATGGCAATGATACAGAAAGCGGTGAATTTGAATTGTTTATTGCACAGAAGGTTGGCTCGAAACAAAAGGATGTATTTTCAACATAAAATAGGAAGATGATATGTTAAAAACCAATATTGATGATTTAGGAATTTTATATGCAGCGGAGCTTAAGAAAAGTGTAAACGAACATAGCGGCTGCAGTGTAAGCTTTTATATTAAGGAGCAAAATGATAATTATTATGCTAAGTATAGTAAATATGTCGGAGAAACTCTTGAAGTAGAAAATACAGAAAGACTGATATTTGTCGGCATTATCACTAATGTAAAAATAAGTAAAGCGTTTGCGGCGCTAATTGTGACAGTGGAGGCAAGCTCTAAATCAATTGAATGCGATAAAAATAAAAAAAGCAGAATTTTTCAGTTAACAGAAAAAACATATAAAGATATCCTAAAGAACATTGAAGAAGGAAATAAGCATTATCAGATCGGCTCGGATTTTTCAGAAAAGAAAGCTGTAAATACCGTTATACAAAATAATGAAACAGATTTTTCTTTTCTGAAAAAACTAGCTAAAAAATTGGATTTAAAGGTATTTGTAAATGATACAAATAAAAATGATATAACAATATGCATAGATGAAAAGCTAAATAGTAAGGAGCAGAGCATTGCTGAAGAAAATGTTATAACCATTGATTATGAGATAAGTGAAGCGAGTGAAATGATTAATTGTCAGACTAATAGCTTCATAGACCTTGGAACGACTGTGGATTATAGAGGTTTTAGTTATGTAGTGGAGAAAGTAGATGTTAAGAAAAATAATGATATTGAAGAATACCATTATGCTTTTAGGAGAAGGCTTTTAAAGGATAAAAAGGAAGAGTTTTCCAATGAAATAGTTCCGCTAGGAAGAGGCAAAGTAGTAAATAATGATGATCCGGAAAAACTAGGACGTATCCAGGTGGAATATTTGGATTTTGAAGATAGTCTAGATGGGAATCGTGAATGGATTTCATATATTAATACATTTACAGATAAGAATGAGGGAATAGTTCTTATTCCGGGGCAGGATGAAATAGTAGAGTGCATTTACGTAAAAGGAAAATGTATAGCAATAGGATGTAATAGAGAAGTAAAATATGGAAAAAAATGTGAGAATGTAAATGCAAGGGTAATAGCTAGTAATGGTGTGCTGGTAGAATTATTAAATGACAGATTAAAAATAAAAAATAAAGCTTTTGAGATATTGGTAGATGAAGAAAAATTTAATGTTAAGGGGAAAGCTGAATTAGATATTAGTAACGGCAATATAACATTATCTGCAAAAAGGGTTGATGTTAAGTGAAAATCTGATGGTGCTTTATGGATAATATGAATGATAAGAAAGTAATGAGTCAGGAATATGACATTCAAAATATAATTGAAAATGATAATAATCTTGATGCATATGAAAAGAAATTATTTAAAGAAGTATTGTTGAATTTAAAAGAAGAACAGAGGTCTACGTTAGACAAGCTAAGAGATAGGATAATAGAGGAAAACGAATATAGCGAAAAAAATATATGGAATATAGTGACAGCATTAGTGCCAGTTGAAAGAGAAAAAGAGGCAGTTAATTATGGCCTTTGTCCATATTTCATCTTTAATGTAGATGAAAGAATGCTAGGTAGACCTGTAAAAGAAGATTATCTGTTATACGTATTGGAAGACATGAAGACTAGTAGCCTTATAGAAAATGAAGAAGGGTTTTTTAGTGCGGGAGTGACATATCTGGATTGTAAATACTCCGAATTAGATGTGTATCTAGACAAAGATTACTGCGGGTATGCTGTAACAAGAGAGGGTAAAAGGGAAGAAATTAGATATCGTTTGGAATTAACTGATCTCTATATTAATCAGGAGAGAGTGCTAGAAAGAACTGCAGCCCAAAATGAAATAGAAAGACCTTACATATACTCGCCGTTTTCAAGACGAGCAGTATTTGTATATATAGAAACAGCACAAAATCTAAAAAAAGACTTTGAAAGAATAGAGCTTGAATTAGATCAAAATGGTCTTAGAGGAGTTCTTATGGCAGGAAATAAGCTTATGTGGAATTTAAGTGTTCTTTCAAACGATTTAATAGGACGATTCAAAGAAAACACGGAAAAAAAGATAATACCATACTTCGGACTTAAATACGTAATATATGACTGTGAATGTGATGAAAATGAATATGTATTTATAGACGATCCTTCGACTTTAGTGAAAAGGATAAAAGGAAATGTATATCTTGGGGTAGAAGGAAAGTTGTTGAAAGATTTAACTTATTACAAAGTTAAAATGAATGAAGTGCTGGAAGGTATTAATAACATAGTTACTAGTAATTATATATGGAAAAATGAAAAAACACCAGAAAAGCTGATGGATAGAATCAGAACTGAGGGAGACGTAAGAAAGGTATTGAATATTCTAGGACCTGATCTGAATATTGATAGTATCGGTTATAAAGAGGGAAAATCAATTAAAACCTATGAAACTAGAAGAAAGTATTACTATCCTGTTAAAGAAAAACTAAAAAGCAGCAGCATAGTTTATCTGAAATTTACTAATGGTGACTCTAAACAATTTGAGGATAAAGTAAGCTATATAATGGATTTTATGAATTACTATTATCCTGAATATACATGGGTAGGTATTGAATAATGGCATATATATGGGAAAATTATAATTATGAAAGGCGCTTTGAAGTAGATATAGAAAACACATCATCTTATGTGGAAATATGGGATGATGGGGGTGAGTCTATTAAGGTTAATGTGCTTAAAAGATTTGAAAACATATTCTTTCCGGAAGGGATAATAAAAGATTCTGAAGACTTCAAAGAGCTAGAGGATAAATATAGAAATATTGACAAATATAAATGGATAAGCAATATTCTTTTACATTATTTGGCTCAGCTCGATCTTTTAAAGGGAATTACAAGAAAAGAAGAAATGATTCAGATGAAGAATAAGGAAGTTCATAAATACCTGAATGATGAATTAAATTCTTTTTTTTTAAGGCTTAATCAAGAAAATCAGTATAAAATTTTAAATCTTTTGGTCGAAAAGGAAAAAAGGGAAAACAGAGTGAGCTTATTCGATACGGCTTTAAAGGAACTATTTGGAACTGTGCAGATATATGATGATTCTTATGATGAAATTATATATATTTATGTAGATGCTGAAGAAAATGAGTATAACCAGAAGATGTATGAGCTGATAAAGACCTTGTTTAAGGATATGTTCGTACAAGATTATGTGATGTGGAAGAATCAGCATCCTGGGATAATAGAAATAGAAAAGACTATGAAGATTGGACTGATTTCAGTTAATATGTAATGTTAGGAGGAAGAATTATGTTCGAGGACTTTAAGGAATCATTTCAAGGTGATAAACAGCACTATGAATATTTAAAAAATTACATTGAATACAGAAATGGAATTAAATTAGATCGTGGAAATTTTGATTTGTTACTTGCCGAATACATAAAAGAAAAAGGATTAGAAGTAAATAATTATTGGATCGAAGCTAATGATATTGCTAGCTATTTTGACAAGAACTATAATACAGTGAATTTGAGTAGGATAAGAGAAAGACAAGAAAAAGCGAGAATTGAAAAAGAAATCGCAGAACAGATAGAGAGAGAAAAGGAGAAAAAGAAAATGACTGCAGGTTCTATAATGGATATTATTTTTGGAAAGAAAAAAAAGGCTGGTGTTGAGGAACTTGTAAAAGAGATTGAAAATGGACGTGAACAGGAACACGTAAAGACTTATGAACAAGATACAGGCTTTCTCTTCACGAATGCAATTAGATATATAAGGGGTGAATTAAATGAAAAAGAGAAAGAAGCGTTAGAGAATATAATTGGAAATACTACATTTTATAAAATAGGAGTTGAATTACCAAGTAAAATCGAAATATATGAAGATTTAGATATAACGGTAAAAGATAATGTTTTCGTATCATTTACAGATGAAGCAATCAAGGAAACGGGTGTTAACGGAGAAGTATTTATAATAAATGGGAATTCCAGAGTAATAGGTTTTATGGAACTTGTATATGTCGAAAAAGAAGGGAAAGAGGGGTATTATTTAACTGCGCGTAAAGAATCCATTATTTTTGATGAATATAATAATGCAAAATTCTATTTGATATTTACAGGAGTAGATGGAAAGTATTATTCTACTGAAGTAGAAATAGAAATGAAAAAACTGGAAAAAACCAAGACTCATTTGTGCATTGACTTTGGAACTACAAATACAACGGTGGGTTGCTATCTTTCCAGTAATTATGTAAAAAATGTCTCTAATATAGCAAAACTAAATGGAACTATAGAATTAGAAAAAAATAATATAGTTACGTTTGAGGATGGATATTTTGATAAGGGTAAAAGAATTAAAAAAATAACCTATAAGAAGTTGTTTCCAACGCAGGTTTATACTAAGGATGTTCTGGTGGATGAAAAAAATGCGACTTTTGAATTTGGTTATGATGCGGCAAGGAGAATTAAGGAAGATAATTATTGTCCGAAGGCTACCTGCTTTATGGAAATAAAAAGATGGGTTCAAAATTTAGATAAAACAGAAATGGTGCAGGATATTGATGGGGACGTTTTAGAATTTAGCAGGAAAGAAATACTGATTAAATTTTTATTGCATGTAATAAAAGAAGCGGAAAATCAGTTTAAGTGCAAATTTGAGTATTTACACATATCTACACCAGTAAAAATGAAAAAGCAAATGCTTAATATTCTACATGCGATTTTAGAGCCTTATGGTTATATAGTTGAAACTGATAGAGCAATAGATGAAGGTATATGTGTTCTTTATAATATCATTGATAAAAAAATGAATAACTTAGGCAGTGATGGAGAGGATTCAGGAAAGGCTTTGATTATTGATTGTGGTGGTGGAACTTCTGATCTTGCAT
The DNA here is from genome assembly GCA_900315015.1 of uncultured Eubacteriales bacterium. GTDB lineage: Bacteria > Bacillota > Clostridia > Lachnospirales > Lachnospiraceae > UBA9722. The sequence continues at coordinate 27,222 of OMXJ01000019.1, forward strand.
CATGTACTTATAAAATAGAAAAAGAGGAAGGTATTTCTGACCTTAAAATCAATACAGAATATATGAATGGTGATGTTAATTTTGGAGGCAATAATCTTACCTTTAGAATAATGCAGTTTATGAAAATAGTATATGCTACACATCTATCCACAGGACGTAGGATTGACATAGATGAGCTTATACCTGTGGATAATAATAGTATTTTTATGCAGATAGAAGGAGATAATCTAGAAACTGACGAAGAAGTTCAAAATAGATATAAGGAACTTTATAATAAAGTGGAGACAGAGTACGCGGCATCAGAAGGGATAATACCAACGCGCTTTAAAGAATATGAAAATCAGTCAGTTTCAGAAAGAGAAAAAGTGAAAAATAATTTTTATTTCTTGTGGAATCTAGCAGAGGAAATGAAAAAAGCGTTTTATAAGAATACGTCAGTATCGAGATATTCATTTAATAATGATAATATAGAAGATGTTGATCTTAAGGTAAAGAAGATTGAAGATTGGCCGCTTTCAGTAAGAAATGCCGATGGTGTTCTTGTTGTTCAAAAGGATTACAAAAATATAATTTTCAATGCGAAAGAAATAGATAAGCTCCTAAGGGGAGATATTTATTATATGATTAGAAAATTCCTAAACAAGCTTTATGAAGAAAATTTACTTACAACTTATAAGCAGACAAGACTATCAGGGCAATCTACAAAAATAGGTATCTTTATTGACTCGTTGAAGGAATTTTTACCTGGTAAAGTGATTAGATATGGCGGTGAATTCAAGGGTAAAGCAGGCAATAATGCGGGCAGTAATTCAGAAGAATTGAAACTTCTTTGTGTAGAGGGAGCTATCAGGTATATGCGTTCCATAGAGAAAGGAGAAATACAGCCGATTGTAATGGATGATGTTCAATCCATACCTTACTCAGTTGATGCTTTGATGGATAATTCTGAAGCAAAATGCATGATTGATGCAAAGGAAGGCTGGGAACAAAAAGCACGTAGAAGAAGAATTACTCCTATGATGCATGAATGTGAATTTTTGATAAAGAGCGAGGATGGATCGACTCAGAAAAAATATGAATATCAATTTGGAAAAGAGAATTATACAGCAACAGATCCAGAAGAATTGAGTGCGTATACCAATGGACATATTACACAAGAAGAGTCGGATTTGATTGATGCCGGAAAACATTACGTGTTCTTTTATCCGAATAAAGAAAAATATGGATTTGATATACTCACAGTGTGTAGAAAAGAAGATGGAACACTGTGTAAGGGTAATTACTGTTTTGGCTCATTTGACATGGATGATATGCAGGAAACGTTCTTTGACGGTGAGAGGTAAAAGCATATGGAATATTTAATGCCGGAATTTAAAAAAGGCTCATTTCTTAGAAAAGAGATGCTAGATTCGTTGCATTCCAATCAATGGGATATCCTTAATGCCATTTATGGAAATTATGGAGATGGAATAGTAAGCGGGATGGATATAGTAATATCAGATGAAACATTTATAATAAGCAAAGGAATTTTTAAATCTGCCTCTAACACATACTTGATAAAAGATTCTCTAAAAACAGAAATACTGTATGGAGATTATTATTTATGTCTTAGAATAAAAGAAGAATATGTACAATCTGGTGTTGAAGTGAAAATAGAAGCATATAGCGAAGAATGTGTTGATAAAATAATAAGTGCTGATGGCTTTGCTTGCATACCCATTGCAAAATATAACCGTGGTAAGGGTTCAAAACTAAAGGAGATAACTTCGATAGGTGATAACTTTGGAAGCTTGATTAATAGACTTTCAAGATTAGTAGCAAAAAAAAGCGTGGAGGGAGGATCTACCATTAGCGATTTTTACCTAAGAATGTATGCGAATGAGATGTTAGCTAAAAAGAATATCAAAATGAAAGATATTGTTTTTTCAATGGATGCATTAAATGGAATAACTTCGAAATATATAATTGACAATTATTTTGAGGCGAGTCTTTGTAACGAAGAAGTACTAAGGAAAATGAATGACAATTTGAAAAAGGCTGCCGATTCTTCCACGTCAGATACAACGAAAGAAGTAATTCAACCCAAGAATAAAACTGTGATGGAAGTGATTTAAATACTATGAAGAGGTTATCTAAAAATAAAATTGTCGTAATTATAAATACGCTTGCATTTCTTTTATCGATTCTTGCGATTACAGTTGAAGAAAATAATATGTATCCAGGGGTTTTAGCTATAGTTTTGATGCTTATATGGCTTATATATTCAAGACCAATTACAAAGCAAATTAAAGGGATAAAAGATGTTGGTCTAAGTATTCATAATCCTAAGAAGGTTGTATATATAAAATTCATGAAAGCGGTGCTGATTATTAGAATGATATACTTGATCTTTGCATTATTATTATCAGGAACTGGAATACTTATCTACATATGGAAGAATAGTGATAAAATTTCTTTACAGATTAAAGCTTTAATCGTAGGCAAAATACATACATTTCTAATTAACTGGGAAATAATATCACTCTGTATTGTATTAGGTATCGATATTGCATTGCTTATATATTCGTTAGTTAAAGGGAAAATTGCAAAGATATTAAAAAGAGTAATGATAGGATTGTCAGCAGTAAGCGTGTTTGAACTTATTAAAACAGGATCTTATAAAAACATAATCTCGTTTAGTGAACAATATGTTAATAACGGAAATATAGTGGAAAATGTTTTGGCTTATACTATATTTGTGGTGATTGGATTTGAGATTTTTATGATTATAAGACCGAGGGATGTGTTTTAGAGACAGAACCGATTGTTACTATTCACGGTCAAATGAATGAATAAAAACAGGCAGTCCACTACGATAGTAGATTGCCTGTTTTTGAAAAGGATTTGTTATGCACTTGATGGCGTGTGATGAAACTAATGATATAGTTTAAAGATAGTTCAGGAGGAGAATATGGGTAAGTTAGCGGATAATATTATCGTCCAAGGAATTGGAGAAGAGATAGATGTCATCAATCAAATAAGAATTGATAAGTATATAGAAAATATTAGTATTCAGGATGTTAACTTGGAAAAAGCGATAAACGAGCTTAATGAGGCACGTGAGTTTATTAATAGTCCTGAACACATTCTTGGTTCATTTGTCACGAAACATGGTGAAGTAGCGGAAGTATTTGATGTCAGATTTGGAAATGCTGACAAATTGATCAGAGGCGAAGTTCCCAATTACTCCTTTGATGGAGTTGGTAGAACTGCGGCGGAAGATTATCTAAAAAATAATCTTCCTGTTCAGTCGAAATTCGTTCAGAGCAATCTCTCAATGGACGCAGTTCTCGGGCATTTGGATAAATACCCTGATTTTGTACAAAACGGCGGAACATACAGCATTCCTAAAGATTTCTATGAACAGATCGAAGAGTGGATGAAGTTATCGCCAAAAGAATTATCAAATCTTCCTGCATCAGAAGGCGGTGGACTTGCCAGGAATGTTGTTGAAAGAATTCATGAGCTTGAAGCTAAAACAGGCAAGAGCTTTTCCGAACTCATAACACCATCACAAGTCAATTATGATCAAGTTCAGCTTAATCGAGCTGGCGATACAATTAATAGTAAAGAGCAAGAAATAATAGATGTTGACGGAGATAAAAGAGAAGAATACTGGAGAATGTCGAGAGAATCTATCGAAGAAGGCTTGAAAGCTGCTGGAATTGCAGCAGCAATATCTGCCGTGCTTTCTTTTACAACAACTTTGATCAGCATACTTAAAGGAAAAAAGAAAAAGCTGTCTGAGCTTACTAAAGAAGACTGGCAACAAATATTTAAGGAAACTGGCATTGGAGCGGTCAAAGGTGGTGTCTCAGGCGGTGTGATTTATACATTAACAAACGTTGCAGAAATGTCAGCGCCTCTCGCTGCTGCTATTGTTTCAGCAACATTGGGAGTAGCAACTCAGGCTATTAAGTTGTATAAGAATGAAGTCACGTTTGACGATTTTATGTATAACATTCTTGGAGTAGCAACAGAAGCGTCTATAAGTGCAGTTGGTGCATTTGCTGGACAGATGTTTATTCCTGTATCGGGATTGGGTGCTATAGTTGGCTCTATTGTCGCAACAACTATATTGAATATAGTTAAGAAACATATATTTAGCGGTGGCTTCTATGAGCTTGTTAAGCAGGCACACGTCGAGAAACAGTTTTCAGATGAGTATAAGCCACTTCTGCTTGCTTTTGAACGTGCAACGTCTGAATGGAAACGAATAGACTATGATATTTCAACAAAACTACGTCCCTATATCAATCAAAGTGAAAGTGCTTTTGGTGAAAAAATAGGAGATTTACACAACTATATAGAAGGAATTTGAGCTATGGATGCATTGACTTCAAAGCAGCTTGATAAAAATATTGATGAATTTGTAAATGCTTATAGGAATGCTTCGGATGAAGAAGTCAGTAAGATCGTCGCAGGCATGACAGCGATTATAGAAGGAAATGAAGCATCATATGAGAATATGAAAAAGCAGCGTTGGTTTGAACGTATATGGTATGGATTGACTGGAAGGAATAAAGCTACAGTCAGGGAAATGCAGGCAAAACGAGAGCAGCTAACCAAATATACTGTTAAAATACTTGTTAAGATGAACAGTATGATGAATGAACACGGTGACTGTATTTATGATCTTTATAGGGCAATTGCTGTTGTACGTCGTGATCTTGATGTAGTAGTCGATGAAGTAACTGAACTGGCACACAAGCTAAACGAGAAAATCATCAGCATTGATAATTATTATTTCTTATTGAACGAGATACGAAATAACAAATTTGATGTTAATACTCCTTTGATCAGTTTGATAGATATTATGTCTCTAATAGATAACAGAACAGCAAAAGATACAAAAAAACTGATTCAGCTAAAAGAAACAATGGAACAAATGGGTTTTGATTTCTCGAGGAAAATAGACATCAAGTCCTATTCTGATGAAATCTTCGCTCTTCCAGAAGATAGTGTCGGAAGAATCCTGTTATTCTGTCAGAGCTTCGCTCATAGAAGTAGATTTCTTGCCTACACTTGTTCTTTAATGGAAAACTATTTTTATCTCTGGGATACGGAAAAACGCATTGTGAGAGAGAACGGTGAAGCTATTCAATCAGCTTTATCCAGTGCTAACCTTAATGCAGATGCAAAATGCGTAGTAGGTGAAATGTTCAGTGACCTAAAAAGAGCAATTCATGAGCCGTTTGAACTGATTGAGGTTGAGCCCATTCATATTGAAGAAGAAACCTTGACACCTGCAAAATATTACAGTACACAAACTTCAAAATCGCTAAATGTTGTTGTTGCGGGTGTGACCGGTTCGGGTAAAAGTACTCTAATCAATGCAATCTTCGGATGGAATATAGCAGCAACCGGACGTGGACGAGCTGTAACCCAAAAAAACGATAGATATAGTAATGATTCAGATAGTATTGTTATTTATGATACTGTCGGACTTCAGCTGAAATCAGCTAATAATGATGATGTAATATCTGATGTAGGTGCTATTATAAGAAGCAATCCTCCAAGTGTTATATGGTATTGCATAAATTCGCTCTCCAGTAGGTATGAAGACGATGTACTCATTAAGCTGCATTCTCTCGGTGTTCCTATGATAATTGTTCTCACTAATGCTATCGAAGAAGATGATAGACTGGAGAACGAAATAATCAAATCTAATAGTGCTAAAGGATTAAACGACATTCCTGTAATTTCAGTGTTAGCAAAAGATTACACAAGAAAAGAGTTTATTGTTTCCGCTTTTGGGCTTGAAGAATTGATAGACCAAACTATTAAAATCGCATTTTGATCAGATGGTGATATAATGAAGGCGAATATTGTTATTATGGGGCAATCAGGCAATGGAAAAAGCACTATCGTTAATGCGATAATGGGAAAAGATGTTGCTCCAACCGGAAAAGGAACCGCAGTAACCACAAAGAATCAAATCTATTCCACGTCCTACAGGTTAGGCAATGACTATTGGTCATTAAACCTATATGATACTGTCGGAATAGAATTATCTGATAAAGTAACGCAAGCGACTCTTATTGATATTGAAGATCATTTGAGAAAATCACAAATGCAATCTTCTACCTTTGATGTGAATGTCGTATGGTTTTGCATCAACAACAGGAGTTCACGTTTCCAGGATTTTGAAATCGACTTGATACGCAAGTTATCATATGAATATGAAATCCCGTTCGTAATTGTTATGACACAATGCCTCGACAATCAAATCGGAGAGTTTGAAAAAAGCATCAAAAAAGAAATGCCTGAAGCTGTTACTGCCCGTATATTGGCTAAAGATTATACCTTGAGAGGTGGCACAACCATTAAGTCTTATGGCTTAAATGACCTACTTGCGTTATCATTAACAGAATACAACAGAATGAAAGTGCGTGTCCTCGAATCGAAACTTAATGCCATTCAGCAAGAATTAGATGTTAGTGAATGGTATATAAACAATTATGAAAACAAGGCAAAAAAATGTATTGAAGACTATGCTGATAAGGCAGAAAAAATCGGTTGGCTTCCTGCTGGATGTATTCCATTCGTACATGGGTTATGTATAAAAATGGTTGCGGAACTACACGATATATACGGCTTATCATCAAGTGAAGACTTTGCGGCTAATATATTCACACATATCATAGTGGGGTTATTGGCAACACCGTTTATGGCTGTTCCATTTTTAAGTTCAGCTGTAGCAAGAGACTATGTAGAAGCTGTAGGTGAAGTATATGCTGATGTGCTTTCAAATGCAATAAAGCATTCAAAGTATAGCGATCTGAGTAATCAAAAAATCATGACGGAACGCATAAGACAACAGCTTAATCTAAGAAAGGGAAGGTAATTGATGATGAGTGCGACTGACAATGAAAAAGTAAAGGCAAATGACATTTTTAAAACTGCCAATATAATTATTGCAGGTATTACAGGTGCAGGAAAAAGTACACTTATAAATGCAGTTTTCGGAAAGGATTTTGCTGCGACGGGAAAGGGACGTCCTGTTACGCAAGAAATAAGAGAGTATCGAAATGATAGCGTGCCAGTTAGAATTTGGGATTCCATCGGATTTGAAATCGGAAATGATAATAACGGTGTTTCAAAAACAAAAGCATCTATTACTAAAATCAAAAAAACAATTGAGGAACAGGCTTCAAAGGATCAAGTGGATCATATTCACGCTATTTGGTACTGCATTAATCAGGGAGGAAGCAGATACCAGCCTACAGAAGCAGAATTTGTAAAAGAACTGCATACTATTGGAGTTCCGTTTATTATTATTGTTACTCAGTGTATTGAAGAAGGTGATGAGTTCGTTAATGAAATAAATAAGCTGAATCAGCAAAACGGCATAACAGATATTCCTGTCATTGAGGTGCTTGCACAAGATAAGATATTTCGTGGCGGTAGCTCAATTCCTGCTTTTGGTTTGGAGGAACTCGTAGATAAAACATTAGAAATGCTACCAAGTTTTATCAAAGGCAGCTTTATTGCTGGACAGCAAATCAAGGTCGTCCTCAAGCGTGAAGAATGCGAAAAGATTATCTCCAAATATGAGAAGCTTGCTATGGAAGGCTTTTGGGACAAAGTACCACTTATTAATCTTGGCGTTGCAAACAGTAGATTCAAAGATATGGTCAAGGAAATATTCGCAGTGTATAACCAAATATTGTCTGAGAAAGCTTATGATGAATGCGTTTCGGAGGTTACGAAGATGTTAAAGCATGATCAATTCAGTTGGTTTTTTATTCCTGATTTATTCAATAACAAGAATAAGAAAAAGCTTGAGAATCTCATAGAAACCATCAAGCAAAAAGGTTCTGATGGCTTGTCTCTCGATGTTGCTGATTATGAAAAGTCAACGTGCGTTGCGAGAACAATCGTTTTTTACGGCTATACTCTGTTACTTGCTATTGAGGATGTATGGCGACTAATCCGCAATAAGAAAATTGAAAATCTTGAAAGTGAAGTAATTCCAGAAATCCAGCGAAGAATCCGGTATTATCTTAAATGTAAACAGCGACGCAATTAAAAAGTGACCTTTCGTCAAATTTAGTGGGTAATCACTGTTAGTGTATAATTTTCGTTGGCAAAAAAAAAAAATTAAGGAAGTGCTAAAAAAGCACTTCCCAAACACACAGCTTTAGTTTATTATGAAAGTCGCTGAAAAATCATAAAGGAGACTGTGTGATGAATACTATTATAAACAAAAATACTAAATCTATCAAGGAGTTAGAGAAGAATATTTTTAATATTATATGTCTGATAGGAGAATCTCTTACAAGTTATATACTTGAAAAATGGGATGATGAAATTAATGAAAATAGGGACAAGAAAAAATACAGGAATAAGGGACTGAGGAAAACAAGCATAAAGACAATTTATGGGGAAGTGACATACAGACGTCGTGCATACGAAAAGGAAGACGGAGACCAGCGGACAGTCAATAAGCGCAGGAGGAGTGTGGAACCTGATCCAGAAAATAGGGCAAAAGATTGGCGAAGAGGAAGAAGGAGACGTCTCACTAATGAAGGGAAACCAGATAGAGGACAAAGAAGGAACGCCCGTGCTTTTTGAGGAGATGGATGGAGTATGGCTGAAAATGCAGGATAGCCATCATAAAAAGACAAAAAGCATGAAATGAAGGCATTCACGATGTACAAAGGCTGGGATGAAGAGAAAGATAAAGCAGGAAAGAGCGCACTTGTGGGCAAAATAATGCTGGCAGGCATGGATGACAGCCATGACTTCCATGAAAAGAAAGAAGCATGCATAAGAAAACATTATGATGCGGATGAGATAGAACAGAGAGTGCTGGGCAGAGCCCAGAGGTAGAACTGAAAGGTACTAAAACTGCAAAAAAATGCCAACTAATACTTGACACAATCACACATTCGGTTTCAATTGAAAAGTTTACTGGTTTTTGATATAATGCTCTAAAGATAGTCGTGATATATATAACTGAATGTATGATTTATGGAGGATTGATTATGGCAAGGGAAATAGCGACAGGATGCCAGAGCTTCAGTGAACTGAGGGAAAAGAACGCTTTTTACATAGATAAAACAGCATTTATCAAAGAATGGTGGGAAGGACTTGATTCAGTAACTCTTATAACACGCCCGCGCAGGTTCGGAAAAACCTTGAACATTAGCATGCTGGAATGCTTTTTTTCGAATAAGTACGCTGGCAGGGGAGATATGTTTGAAGGGCTTGAAATATGGAAGGATGAAAAATACCGTGCGCTGCAGGGAACATATCCGGTTATATTCCTTTCCTTTGCGGGAATAAAATATACTGATTTCCATGAAACAAGGGCAGCAATAAACGGAATGATTTCCGACGTGTATAAGAAATACAGGTGGATTTTAAAAGAAGAGGAATATGCGGAGTTATATTCGGAAAATTTCAGCGAGATTTCTGAAGATATGAATGATGTAACAGCAACATTATCGCTGAAGCGTCTTTGTGACTGCCTGTATCGTTATTATGGGAAAAAGTGCATTGTACTTCTTGATGAATATGACACCCCAATGCAGGAAGCATACGTCAGTGGGTTCTGGAATGAGCTGACATCGTATATGCGTGCACTGTTCAACAATACATTTAAAACGAATCCCAGCCTCGAACGTGCAGTAATGACCGGAATCACCAGGGTGAGCAAAGAATCCATCTTTTCGGATCTGAATAATCTGAATGTTGTAACAACAACCTCAGATGAATATGCGGACTGCTTTGGCTTTACGGAGCAGGAGGTTTTTGCTGCGATGGATGAGCAGGGGATGCCTGCGTCAGAGAAAGAGAAGGTAAAATTCTGGTATGACGGATTTACCTTTGGAAGAGTTAAGGATATTTACAATCCATGGTCTGTAACATCATACCTTGAAAAGAAACGGTTTGATACCTACTGGGCGAACACCAGTGGGAACGGGCTGGTTAGCAAGCTGATAATGGAAGGTGATAAAGGCATTAAGACCGAGTTTGAAAAGCTCCTGAAGGGGGAGTGCATAGAACAAAAGCTTGATGAACAGATTATTTTCAGTCAGCTTTCAGGAAACCGGAATGCAATCTGGAGCCTTTTACTTGCCTCAGGATACCTGAAGGTGGTAAGTGCAGTATTTGACGGCAAAGGAAGACCTTTTTACAAGCTTAGGATTACCAATTTTGAAGTTAAGTGCATGTTTGAGAACATGATTGAAGACTGGTTTGCTCATACGGAGGATTTTAATGAATTCATATCGGCAATGCTGCGGGGTGATATAAAGAGCATGAACATATATATGAATAAAGTTGCCTTGAATACCTTCAGCTATTTCGATGCAGGCAGCAGACCGTCGGAGCGAAAGGAGCCTGAACGCTTCTATCATGGTTTTGTGCTCGGGCTTATGGTGGATAAAGCAAGTGAATATATCTTAAAATCGAACCGTGAGAGCGGATACGGACGTTATGATGTGGTGATGGAGCCGAAAAATATAAACAATGTGGCGGTCATCATGGAGTTTAAGGTAAGGGATGCAGAAGAAGGCGAGGAGACCCTTGATGATACCGCAAGGAACGCATTAAAACAGATAGAAGAAAAGAAATACGATGCTGACCTGCTGCAACGCGGAATACCTGCAGAGCGCATCCTGAAATACGGCTTTGCCTTTGAAGGTGAAAAATGTCTGATAAAGAAAGTAAAAATACCAACTAATCCTTGATACATATTTTTATTGTCATCCCCATAGTTTTATGCTATAATATTTACAAAAAAATCCAAAGGAGGCGGCAATGGGTATAGATTGGGAATGGATGCTAGGAGCTGAGGGGGCAGATCTTCAAAGAGCCTATGAGGACAGCATTCCAGATAATGATTACTACTATGAATCTGATGATTATGACGATTACGAAGAGGATGAAGAGGACGAAGACGAGGAAGGCGTTATCGAAGAAGAAATTCAACAGGCTGAAGCTGAAATCGAGGCCTTATCTCAGAGACCTATCAGGAGCTTAACCGATGAAGAAAGGGAAAGTCTAGGAGAACACTACACATCACCAGCTACTTCAGGCTATATCAGAGCGGTATTAAAAGGCGAAAAAAATAACTTTAGAGGAAGAGACACTCATCTGACCTGCGAAGGAGAAAACTACCCGGCCTGTGATAGATTATTTCATGCAAATAGCGTAAAAACCTCTATAAACTTCATCAGAAGAATGACGCTGTTTTCAAGAAAATTTGGAGAAGAGAGATATCTGCAGACAGTCCAGAATTCAGATGTAATAGATAGGGAATTTGGTGTTTGGAATGACATATTCTTTGATAATGTTGACATTCCATATAAGAGCGGAAATAATGTAAGCGCTTATGGACCAGTAATGTTCGTATTCAAGGTGGATATCTTGAAAAATGCGAAAGTAAGGATGTTAAAGTGTAATCCATGGAATAGAAGAGATGAGGATTTAAAATATTCGGATATCTTCTTTACCTCCTCTGATGATATAAAGGAGGGGATACGTAGCAATGAAGGTGCGACAATAGACATAATGAGAGTAAATTTCTTAGGTAACTTTGAGCACCATACAACGGTTTATGACACCGAAGAGCTTTCCTTTGGTGATAATTTAGAAGCCATATACATAGAAAAATGCATTAATACACCGGGACGTGAAAATGAATTAAAAACGCTGATAGAGAATACGTTAGTAGAGATGGGAATAGGCGGCGTTCCAGTAGTAATAAGAGATAATGAACCATCTCGTGAATTTATAGGTTATGCCACGGACCAGGATGAGCTTTGGGAATTCCCAAATGGTGATACAGAAGGGGAAACTAACTGCTGAAAAAGAAAGACGGCACAGAGAGCGCTCTCTGTGCCGCCATAATATCAAAGAATGATAATTATTGTCAGCCGACCGTCATCATAGTTCGCAGTGATCGTTCCGCCCATCCGCTCAACAAGAGTCCGGGCGATGGACAACCCCAGTCCAGTAGAATGGTGGGCTGTTTCAACCGTATAGAACCTGTCAAAGAGCTGTTCCACTTCGACCGTGGACAGCTCTTTTGCTGTATTTGAGAATGTGATCTTGCCTGTGTCGGACAGCGTGATCTCCAGATCACCGTCACTGTATTTCACGGCATTATTCAGCAGATTGGAAAACACTCTTGCAAGCTCAGAGCGACTCACATTCCGCACGATACGGGCATCGGTCAGATGAATCGACGGTGTGATGCCCTTTTCGGTCAGCACAGGATAAAAGCTGCTGATACTCTCCGCAAGCAGCTGATTGACGAATATATCCTCGGTTTGCGGTTTGTTTTCATCGGATATAATGATAGAGTAGCGAAGCAATTCCTCAGTAAGCTGTTTCATAGTTTCGGTGCGTTCCTCGATCGCATTGACATACGTCCTTATTTCGGAAATATCATCTGTTTTCCCTATCATGTACAGATTTCCAGCTATTGCCGTCAGCGGAGTGCGTATATCATGGGATACATTTGTAATTGCATTTTTCAGCTCAGTATTGCCATATTCATACTGAAGCTGTTTTTTTCGCATATCCTTTAGTTCATCGTTTAAATTTTCGGCAAGATGCTTCATATCACTGTCGCTGCTTGAAATGTAAATGAGGTTATTGGTATCGTCTTTGAGTCTGTCAGAAAACTGCGCAGATATTTCCCTTGCAGATTTTTTCAGTATGCATATTTTTATGCAGAGCAGTATAATAACAACTGATGACAATAACAACAGACAATAAACCATTGTTTCCCTCCTGTAGGATCATTTAAGGTCGCTTTTACGGAATATTACCGCACCTGTCATAACGAAAAACAAAGTGAAAATAATTGAAAAGATAATGTGTCTGCAGGCTAGTTGATCTGGTGCGAAAAGTCTAGTCAGCTGACAAATTGGTATGAACTCACTGACTGTTTTCATCCACTTTATATCAAGCTCATCAACGAGTACAGAGAACATAAGAAGCGGATACATGATAAACAGCGGAAGAATACCGCCGGCAGCGCTCTGTATAGTCATAGAAATGAACGTAGTTAGGGCAGAAAGAGCGATACATGCCACAAGACAAACAGCTGTATTTCCCAGTATATCTGAAGCAACAGCATTCTTAGTTCCTATGAATGCGGCGGTAAGAATGAATGATACAGCTAAGTATAGTATCATAGTTACACAGAAGAAGATGATCTGTGAAATCTGATTTGCAAGGTAAATATCGATACGTTTATGTCCGACGGATAGCTTATTGCGAATAGTGTTCTGAGTGTAGTCACGGTTTATGAAAATACCGCCTACCGCAGAAAAGCATATGACCAGCATAACAGGTCCGGAAAACATAGTGAACCAGTTCAGTTCTTCGGTCTGATAATCGCTAACAGTTACAAAGAACGCCAAAAATAATGCACCAGCCAGACAAAGGAGAGTATCTTTTCTGTGAAGCATGAGTTTTAAGTTTACTTTTATGAGTTTATTAATCGCTGCCGCCTCCTACAAGTGAAATAAAGAAACTTTCAAGGTTCTCATCGTGTTCCGAAACTGTAATTATCTTGCATTTCTCATCCCATAGGCTGAGAGCAAGGTCTGTGATATTAGGTGAACCGTAGATATCTGCAATTTCATTGTCTATTATTTTGTAATCCAGTTTCATTGTGTCAAGAACTCTTGCAAGCACTGTAGTATCGGTGACGTTGATACGCATACACTTCCGGCATTCCTGTTCAAGCTCTTCGGCGCTCATTTCACGGACGATCCTTCCATCGTTTATAAAACCGTAGTGAGTTGCTATTTTTGAGAGTTCATCAAGAATGTGACTTGAAATGATTATGGTGATTTTTTTCTCGCGGTTGAGTTTCAGTATCAGTTCACGCACATCGATGATACCCTGAGGATCAAGACCGTTTATGGGTTCATCCAGCACGAGAAGATCGGGATTTCCGCATAGCGCAACAGCTATACCGAGACGCTGACGCATTCCCAGTGAGAAGTTTTTTGCAAGCTTTTTGCCTGTGTTTTTAAGTCCCACAAGGTCGAGGAGTTCGTCGATGCCTTTATAGTCAGGCATTCCCATGATGTCATACTGTATCTTAAGGTTTTCTCTTGCGTTCAGGTAGGGGATGATTGATGGTGTTTCGATAACTGCACCCATTTTTCTTCTGGTATCGGAAATTTTTTTGTCGGTATTTTTAACACCGTACAGCTCGAAGTTTCCGCCAGTCGGAAATTGTATACCGCATACCATTCGTATGAGAGTAGTTTTGCCTGCACCATTCCTGCCGACAAAGCCATAAATAGAGCCCTTCGGTACATGCATCGTCAGACCGCCTAGGGCTTTGAAATTCTTGTAGTGTTTGCAAAGACTGTTTGTTTTCAGAACGTAGTCCATGTTGTGACCTCCTTTATTTTTCTGAAAACATCATAAAACAAAAAAGTAAAGAAAACAGTAAATAAAAAGTCAAGAAAAAGTCAAGATTTTTCATTCAGTATGAAACCGATGCCCCATACCGCTGAAATATACTCCTTGCCTGTCAGTGTTTTCAGCTTTTTTCGCAGATTATAGATATGGCTTTTCAGGGAATCTTCGGTGCAGTCAGGCGTGTCAAGGCTGATACGGTCTAATATTGTAAGTTTTGCAACGACCTGTTCGGGATCACGTATCAATAGCTTCATGATCGCAAACTCTGTTCTTGTGAGCTTTTGCTCACTGCCGTTTGCGGAAACGGTATGTTTATCCGTATCGAGGGTTATCTCCCGATAAGTAAGAAGTGATTTGTCGGCATATTTCTTATTTTTCCGAAGCTGTACCATAATTCTTGCCAGCAGTTCCTTCATATCGAACGGCTTTGTGATATAGTCCGCAGCACCGCCTACCAGCAGTTCGACCTTGTCTGTCACATCGGTTTTGGCACTCACCACGATCACGGGAATATCCTTGATCTGCGGCAGAAGCTCCTCGCCTGATAATCCAGGGAGCATGAGGTCAAGTAAGACCAAATCGGGCTTGCTCTGAGATAGCAACAGCAATGCTTCTGTTCCTGAATAGGCGCTTGATACGCTGTATCCTTCAGATTGCAGAGCTTTGGAGACAATATCGTTGATATGGGCATCATCATCTATGATCAGTATGTTCGGCATAGAATCACCTCAAGAATTTTTCGTCATTATAGCATTTATCGGAGGGGATTTCAAGCTTCTGCATTTCTGCATCAAAGTTTTCTTTCGTAAAACGATAGCTAATGGGATATTGCCAGTTATCACGGTGATTATGGTGAAAATCAGTCATGAGGACACAATCACCGTCTTCGCGGAATCGGCAGAGGACAGACCAGCAACCGGGATCTCCGCAGCCGGAACAGCAATAGAGTTCCACGCCGTAATCATAATAAAAATCACCCGGTTTGCGTGCAGTACTGAATTGTAACGCCATGTAGCCGCGTGTGTTGTGTCCGTAATCACCGGGTTTCATTGGAGGCGTTTCATGTGCAGCAAATGGCGATTCTATCTCGCGGATCAAATCCAGCAGACAGGAGCCATTGATGTAATATTCCACTACCAGCGGCATTTTTCTTTCTGGTGCATCATCAGGCGGTGGATTCCTGTAAAGCCGTAGTTCCAGCATATCAATTCTGTTTTCCATTGAACTTTCTCCTTTCAGATGAAAATAGAATACCACAGATAAAATGGAAATACAAGTAAACCGAAACAGAAATAGAGGCTTTGCGCCATTTTTTAGGTAAAAGGATTATTGCGAGTATACTAACATAGGAGATTTTACAGACTCTGATTCAAAAATTCGATTATGAAACAATCCTAACCTAAATAAAAGCTTGTTGCCATAAATAAAAATATATGCTATAATTCCGTTTGAGGTATGCTTAACAATTTACTTAAGTAAAGGCAGAAATGATTGTAAGCATGCTGAAAGGGGAAAGTAGAGGAAAACGTTGACAAGAGAGCATTTGCCAAGGAAACACTTGGTAAGAAAGCATTTGGCAAGGGAAGTAGAAAGGGAATTATTGCACAATGAGCTTTAATATTTATGGAATAATGGTGCTCAGCAGGATTGAAGATAATAATCTGCGCCGGGCTGTTGAAGCAAAAATGAAGGAACAGGATATTAAAATAGATAGAGAAGGCGTTCTCCAATTAAAGGAGCTTGATGTATCAGGCATGAATGTAAAAAACTTGAATGGAATAGGCCTTTTAAGGAACCTGAAAAAACTGATTATTAATGACAATAGGATTATCGATTTATCGCCTATTACTGAATTAAGAAAGTTAGAAGAACTCTATCTGACAAGAAGCGAAAGTGTGGAACTCTCCTGCCTTGAGGGCCTTACAGAGCTAAAAATAATTGAAGCATAGAAAAAAAACACTTGATTTTTTAGGGAATTATTGTATAATGGTATCACGCTTTAATTTTTATTAAAGCAAATTAAATAAGATTTCAGTAGTTTGAATTTCAAACCGCTGTGAGGAAGAATAATAGATTGTCCCAAGGGGGTAGTCTATCAATTTTTAACTCGCAGCGGTTTTTTTGCTGCCCTGAACGTTGACAATTTAATAGCTGATTTCAAAAAGCTCCCTCTAGGGAAGCCGCGCGATGACATGAGCGGGCCAAGGAGGTTTGAAATCAGCAGGAATACAAAACAATAGTAAAATTATACCAATATCGAAAACTCACTTGAAGTAGGTAAGAAAAGTATGCAGGAAAAGTATGCAGGAAAAGTATACAGGAAAAGTAAAGTAAGTAAAAAAGCAAAGTATAAGTTGGACTAAAGGGACATCTCAAATGAGTAGGCATACTGGTATTTAAATAAAAAATTACACCCAAAAAGGAGCAGCATATGATTAAACTAATGAAATCAGAAGTATTAAATAATGAAAATAGAATCGACTTAGTAATAGAAAAAGAAGCAATGTGCAATATGGTTTTTGAAGAAGCGGGAATGAAGTTTTTAACAACTGCCGGAGAATTATCAGCAGATGAATATATCGGAGTAAGACTTACAGCAGATGACAAAAGCTATGCAGCAGAGCTTATTTCAAGCGAAGGTCTTGACATAGAGCTTGAGGATTACAATTGGGTATTTAAGAACATTGCAAAGGCCATAAAGCATTCTAGCACCAATGAAAGCAGTGGGAACTTCGTAGAAAAGCAAAAGAAATTAAAAGAGAGAAAAGATAGAGCAGTAGATCAGCTTGTAAAAAAAGCGAGCTCAGAAACATTTTTACCAACAAAAGGCTATGCTACACCATTTGATGATGTAACATTTGAAGATGCAACATCTTTTAATGAATCTTTTAAAGAAAGAAGAAACTATTTACTCGTACACAAAAGTCTTGAAACACCTGGTAATAAAAGAGGTTATGAAAATACAGGTGCAGCAAATAATATAGGTGTAGCAGATAATATAGGTGTAGCAAATAATATACGTCCAGTAAATAATACAGGTGCAGCAAATAATATAGGTGCAACAAATAATATAGGTGCAACCAATAAATTATTAGGAAATTTTATATATAAAGACGAAAATGACTCTATTTTTGAAGATATTGGCAAAATGCTTATAGATGAAGGCGCAGAAATATACCTGCTTGCAGAGGGCGGCAATAGAAATGGCGGCGAGATTATGATAAGCCTTACTAAAAAAATGCCGTTAAAGCTTAAGGCAGCAATAAGCCTTGCTTATCCGATGATGGAAATGAAGGAAATAGTGGATGCAGGGGATGAGATTTACTTAGATAAAAGTAACGATAATGTAAGCGGCGCCATATTTGTAAGCATGCTAGGCAGTTTTTTGAAGTATATGGCAAATCATGTGAAAGATAAAGAGGGAGAAAAAGGCAAAAATACACCTGTTGAAGCACTTGGATTGTCTGTACGCACCTTCAACTGCCTTAAAAGAAGAGGAATAAATACCGTAGAGCAGCTTGAGCAAATGAGCAATAGTGAGCTCTTTGGAATAAGAAACTTATCTCTTAAAGGCGTTGATGAGATAAAGGAAGTACTAAGGAGATACCGTAAATACCCGGAGTTATTTGAAGAAGCAGAGTTTGATGAAGATTCTGAAGATGAGAAAGCACCTAGGAGCAGTGAAGGAGCTGACGAGGAAGTTTTCTCGGAGGATGAAAGTATCCTAGAAGATGAAAATACAAAGTCAGATGAGCTCGGAACAGGAAGAAATTCTGCATCAGGAAGTGACTACGGCGAAGAGGGAAATAAAAGCAGCATGGAAGAACTTGAAAAACTTATAGGCCTTGCAAATGTAAAGGAGAAGGTCAAGAAAATAGCAGCTTTTGCGAGAATGAAAACCGATATGGCTAAAAAGGGAAAGAATCTGTCATTAGCCCTTAACATGGAATTCTTAGGAAACCCAGGTACAGCAAAGACAACCGTAGCCCGCATATTAGCAGGAATATTTTACGAAATAGGCCTCACCGAGAAAAGAGAACTCTTAGAAGTGGGAAGAGCGGATCTAGTAGGAAAATATGTGGGTCAAACAGCCGTAAAGGTAAAGGAAGTTTTCTCAAGAGCTGAAGGAAGAGTGCTTTTCATAGATGAAGCATATTCACTTTGTGATAATGAAAGAGGATCATATGGAGATGAAGCGATAAGCACCATAGTCCAGGAGATGGAGAATAATAGAGATAATACCTTTGTGATATTTGCAGGTTATCCAAAGGAAATGAAAGAATTATTTGAGGTAAATCCTGGACTTAGATCTAGAGTACCTTTCACCCTTAACTTTAATGACTATGATGCAGATGAAATGCTGCAGATATCACGCTTTGAAGCAAAAAAGAAGGGCTTTGAGCTGGATGAAGCGGCAGAAAAGAAGCTTTTAGAAATGCTTCAGACTGCAGTAAATAAACAGAAAAAAGAAAAAGAAACGGCTGGAAACGGTAGATACTGCAGAAATCTCATTGAAAATGCAATTCTAAGCTTTGCACTCAGAAAGTATGGAATGGGGGATGGAAGCGTAAATAGCTCACTCGAACTTAAGCTACAAGCTGAAGATATAAGCGAGCTAGAAACAGCTGATTTATGTGAAAACAAAAAGATAGGCTTTGATTGATGAATGGGGATTTGCGTAGAAAACGGCTCTAAATGAACGGGGATTTGCGTAGAAAACGGTTTAAAATGAATGGGGATTTGCGCGGAAAATGGCTTTACACGAATGGGGATTTGTGATATACTGTATTCTGAAAGGAGACTTTGAGTATGGGGAAAACTGTCTTTGAAAGAAAAATCTATAGAGAGATCCTTGAGTGGAAGGAAAATCGAAGTGATAAGTATGCTTTGATGATAAAAGGAGCAAGACGAATTGGTAAATCAACAATAGTCGAAGAATTTGCGAAAAAAGAGTTTAAAACGTATATCAAGATTGATTTTGCAAGTACTAGTAAGGAAATAAAAGACTTGTTTGATGACACTTACAATCTAGATTATTTCTTTTTGCAGTTACAACAACTAACTAGAACTAGATTGTATGAGAAGGAGTCAGTGATTATTTTTGATGAAGTACAGTTACTTCCGAAAGCAAGGCAGGCAATCAAATATCTTGTTGCCGATGGCAGATACAAATATATCGAAACAGGATCACTGATATCGATTAAGAAGAATACTAAGGATATCTTAATACCAAGCGAAGAACATAAAATATCTATGTATCCTATGGATTTTGAGGAGTTTTTGTGGGCAATAGGTGACAGAATATCCGCAGAGACGATAAAAATGCTGTTGGAGAAAAAAAGACCTGCAGGAAATACAATTCACAGAAATCTCATGAGAAATTTTAGGTTATACATGCTTATTGGTGGAATGCCACAGGCCGTAGAAACATATTTAGAGCACAATAACCTGCAGGTAGTAGATGAAATCAAAAGAGACATTGTAGATCTTTATGAAGAAGATTTTACAAAAATCGATAACTCTGGCTTGGCCGGTGACATATATGATTCCATACCTGCAAATTTAAGCAGTAATGCCTCACGGTATGTTTTATCAAGGGCGAGGGCTGGCACGCGATCTGAACAGGCAAGAGACTTACTTCCAGATATGCTTAGTTCTTACACGGTTAATATAGCTTATCACGCAAATAATCCGGGAGTTGGAATGGCATTGGAAAAAGATGTAGACAGATATAAGCTGTTTACATCCGATGTTGGATTGTTTGTGACGCTTGCGTTCCGGGATAAGAATTATACTGAAAATACAATTTATAATAAGTTGTTATCCGACAAACTTGAAGTCAATCTGGGGTATATATATGAAAATGTTGTTGCCCAGATGCTTGTGGCAAAAGGAAACAATTTGTTTTACTACACCATGGGAAGTGATAAGTCTAATCATTTGTATGAAATAGACTTCCTGATTTCGAAGGGAAACAAGATATGTCCTATAGAGGTGAAATCCGGAAATTACAGAGGGCACAAATCATTAGATGTGTTTTGTGATAAATTCAGTAACCGAATCGGTGAAAAATATGTTGTTCATACGAAAGATTATAAGTGGGAGAATGGCATTAATTATATTCCGGTATATATGGTTCCTTTTTTATAATTTGATAATAACTGATTTGAACGAAATTAAAAAAATAGGCTTTGGTAAATGATGAAATCTAGAAAATTACTTTACGGAAACCGGCAACAATCATCTTGAAAATGATTTTATTATATGTTAAAATAATACAAGTCATTTTGACTTAAAACTAGGTGAATATTTTTCAAGAAGGAGTGGGAAATATGGCTGAAAATGATAAGAAAATCAACATAAAAGATATAGGCAAGAAGTTTGTAGACGGTGGAAAGGCAGCCGTTGAAAAGGTTCAGAACATAGATATAGTAGAGCTTCTCCAGAAGGCAGCAAAGCTTCCGGGAGTTGCAATAAATAGAGAGGAATTTCTGAAAAAGGAACTCGATAATTATTGCACAGACGAGGTTATAGCTCTTGCAATCAAAAAGAACCCTGCCTTTGCAGATATATCTAGAGAAACCATCAATAAGATAGCAGATGAAGTTATAAAGAGTGAAACGACAAAGGTTACCTCTGTTTCAGCAGCTGCAGGACTTCCGGGCGGCTTTGCCATGGCAGCAACCATGCCGGCAGACCTTGTGCAGTACTTCGGCTTTTTGCTCCGCGTAATGCAAAAGCTTGCTTACCTTTACGGATTCGAGAGATTTGATTTAAGCGAAGAAGAGATAAGTCCTGAGACAAATTCAGATTTCATCATCTTCCTTGGCGTAATGTTCGGAGTAAAGGGCGCAAATGCCGCTGTAAAGAAGGTTGGAATCGTACTTGCTCACAAGATTTCAAAATCAGTTACAACAAAGGCAATCGAAAAGGGCGTTTTATATCCGGTTGTTAGAAAGATTGCACAGCAGATCGGACTTAAGCTAGCAAAGCAGACCTTGACAAAGGGCCTTGCAAAGACAGTTCCGATTCTTGGAGCAGGGGTAAATGGATTCCTTACTTATTCATCCTTTAAGCCTTGCGCACTTAGACTTCAGAAGAGCTTCAAGGAGCTTCCACTTAGCGATCCTGATTTCTATAAGGAAAAGAGAGAATTTGAAGCTGATATCGTAGATGCAGACTATAATATAGATTACTTCGACATTGACGTGGAAGAGATTGAAGATGGATCAGAGGATGATAATTAAAAAAGAAATTAAAAAAGAATAAGAGGAAAGAATATGGGGAAAATAGTAAAGTTTGAACTATCAGGATTTTCCTTTGATAAAATAGGCGGTTACAATAAGTTACCGCCTATTATCGTTGGGAAATTGTTTGAGGCAGGAAGAGGAAACGAAAATGACCTGTATGTCATAAAACACTATAGCGGCAAAGAAGCAGAGGAAATTACCAGGGGATATTTACAAGTTAAAAATATAGAAAATTCAAAGCAACTTAGGGAAAGGCAGCTAGAGCTTACTGAAATGCTAGATGAAAACGCGAAAGAGGCGGTATCTTATATTACAAGTGCGTCAAAGGTGTTCTGCAAGAAGGAAGATAATTATAATGTTTTGTATGTCATCTGTAAGGATGGTGTGATGGGCTGTGGATGGTATGATACAGTAAATACAGACAAGAAGGGACTAATGTTTGCAGGACAGCTAATGTATGGTTTTGGATTTATTAATGCAGGAGAGGATGAAAAACTTTGGGAAGCTACTTATCATTATCTTCCTTACGAGGTTGAAATGTGTGAGGAGATTGAAGATGTGGATAAGGTAATTATTGAAGGACTAAAGGAGGCAGTACTAAATAATAAACAATAAAGTATTTCTTAATATCTTTATGATTTACGTCTTACAACTCAGTTTTTAGAGGATAATGATTTGCTTGACTAACCGTATCGTGGAATTTACTAGGAATGAAAAACAGTAAAAGATAAGGACGCCGGATCGAAAGATCCGGCGTTTTTTATGTGTGTAGAAAAATAAACATGAATATGGTTACAATGGATAATAATTGTATCTATAAGTAATTTATAAAAAATTTATTGTTGCAGTTGCTATTAATAAAAATGATAATCACAAATTTGGCAATAAACAAAGAAAATCCTTGAAATTAAAAGACTTATAACTTTTAACACCAGGAAACTAATATTTACAAAAATATAAAATTATGATATAATTATATTTAACTAATTTGCAATTTGTCACGATGTATCATGATGAAGATTTTTTCGGAACGATATTTTTATTATTGATATTAAGTGAACTACCCACCGCCTAAAGGCAGTGGGCTTCCGTTAAATGGTTCACCAGACTTAAGACAGAAGAAATTCTGCCTACGATATTTAGGTCATGACACCTTTGGTTGACGCACCAGACCATTGCTCTGTCGTATAACTTTAAGTCGGGTCGGAGTA
>OMXJ01000030.1 GCA_900315015.1 uncultured Eubacteriales bacterium
GACGGGACGCATATTAACGCATCTGTAGGTTATAAAAACTTAAAGTTGTTAAATATGTGTAGCAATTATCTTATAGAACAAAAAAAGGTAGGTTAAAAGTGGTTCCTCCCACCGACAAGCCTGTGGGGTTCCCCGCCGAAAAAAATTATGACTATAGAGAATATTGATGGTGTACTTTACAAAAGCTATGAATTAGAGGATGCAAGGCATCTTCTTTACAAGAGGAATCCTGACGGAGATAAGTTTACCTTCGGCAGGATTCTTATCGTTGCAGGCTCTGATGAATATTCAGGAGCTCCTGCGCTTGCAGCAAAGGCTGCCTATAGAAGCGGAGCAGGTCTGGTCGTTGTTTATACGGGAGATGAGGCTGTAAGTGTAGTTAGAACACTTGTTCCAGAGGCTGTTGTCAAAAGCTATGTGAAACACTCGTGTTTAGAAGAGTTAAAGAAAGCTGATGCAGTAGTTTTAGGTCCTGGTCTGTCTAGGGATATTACTGCTAAAAAGGTAGTAGACGAATGCCTTAAGTATTGCAGGGCTAATAATAAAAAGCTCATTATTGATGCTGATGGCCTTAATATTGTTTCAGAGCTTTTGACCGAGGCAGAAAATAGTGAGCATATAGTGTTTACTGAAAAAAAGGCTAAAAGAGACATCGAAGAAGAAAGAGGCTTTTTCAATGATAAGAATATACATGAAAAGCTTTTGAATTATGTGTCTAGTAGAATAAAGCATCTTAATGAAATGATTCCAAAGGGCACTGTCATTACGCCTCACGCTGCAGAGTTTTCAAGACTTCTTGGCATTGATTCAAGAAAGCTTTCTTTATCAGATAAAAAAGTAATTAAGGAGCTTTTTGCAAAGGAAGGCGAGTTCATTCTTGTAATAAAGCTTCATAGAACCCTTGTTATAGGCTGTGATAACGAAAATTTAGAAGAAGCCTTCTATATAAATTCCAGCGGAAATGATGGAATGGCGACAGGCGGCAGCGGAGATGTTTTAGCCGGCATCATAGGTGCGCTTTTGGTTCATCATGAACCTTTACTTGCTGCAAGACTTGGCGTCTTCATTCACGGCGCAGCGGGTGATGCGGCAGCAGAAAAACTCGGCAGATATTCTTTAATGGCAGGTGATATTGCAGACAATATTTCTGAGGTATTGAAGTTTTAAGTTGAATAATTAGCATGCTTGTATTATAATAACTGTGCGTTAAAATATATAAAACGAAGGTGAAATAAATGTCAGCAGTTGAAGAAATTTGCGATAATAAAAAATATAGAGTATATGCAAATATAAATCTTGATAATATTAAATCTAATATGATAAATACAAGGATGCTTGTTCCAAAAGAGAGCAAGGTCCTTGCTGTAATAAAGGCAGATGCTTATGGACACGGCGCTGTTCCTATAGCAAAAATGCTTGATAAGGTTACTACTGAAAATGGCCCTGTGGCTGATTTTTACGGAGTAGCTGAAATAGAAGAGGGTCTTGAGCTTAGAAATGCAGGAATTACAAAGCCTATTCTCATTCTAGGTCTCATCCTTCCAGATGATTATGAAACGGCAATAAATAATGATTTAAGAATAACCATGTGCTCATCCATGGAGGCAGAGCTTTTAAATCTTGCAGCCATAAATGTAGGAAAGAAGGCTAAGGTCCATATTAAGGTAGATACCGGAATGGGCAGAATCGGATATCTTGGAAGCGATGCTGATGCAGATGATGTGAAGGAAATTTCAAAGCTATCGAATATTGAAATTGAAGGTCTTTTTACTCATTTTTCGATGGCAGATGAAGAGGACAATAGCTATACCAATGTCCAGATAGAGCGTTATAATTCCTTCCTCAAAAAACTTGAGGAGAGAGGTATTAATATTGCCATTAAGCATGCAGCAGCAAGTGCTGGAATCATAGATTTTCCACAGTATTCAATGAATATGGTAAGAAGCGGTATCAGTACCTATGGTTATTATCCATCAGAGTGCGTTACCAAGAAAAATCTTGAATTAAAGCCGGCAATGGAGTTAAAGTCAAGGGTTACCTTCATAAAGAGGGTGTCTGAGGGCTTTACTGTTGGGTACGGCGCAACCTATAAGGCACCGGGTGAGAGAATCATCGCTACTGTACCAGTAGGCTATGCTGACGGTTATTTCCGCTCTTTATCTAATAAGGGCTATGTCCTTATTAACGGCGTTAGGGCTAATATCGTAGGAAGAGTCTGCATGGATCAGTTCATGGTCGATGCCACTGAGGTACCTGGTCTAGGGCTCTGGAATGAGGTTACTCTTTTTGGTGAGGATAATGGAAATAGGATATCAGTAGAGGAAATCTCGGCACTTGCAGGTTCCTTCAATTACGAAATGACCTGTGCAGTTTCAAAGAGAGTGCCTAGAATCTATTATCAGGATGGAAAGCCTGTAATGGTCAGGAAAAATGTTTAATTATGAAAATTACAGTAATATGTGTTGGTAAATCCAATGAAAAGTTTTATACAGATGCAGTGAAGGAATATGCCAAGAGGCTCTCTAGATATTGCAAGTTAGATATAATTGAGGTTGCTGATGAAAAGACAGTGGAAAATGCCTCTGAAAATGTTGATTTAATGATAAAGCGCAAGGAAGGCGATAGGATATTAAAGAATGTTCCTGATGATTCCTATGTAATTGCCATGGCAATCGAAGGCAAGATGATGACAAGCGTTGAGTTAGCAGAGAAAATTAATGATCTTGCGATATCCGCAAGAAGTAGCATTACCTTCATAATAGGAGGGTCTCTTGGCCTAGCACCTGAAGTAATGGCTAGAGCTGATTATAAATTGTCCTTTAGCAAAATGACCTTCCCTCATATGCTATTTAGGGTAATGTTACTTGAACAGATATATAGAAGCTTTAGAATTATCAATCACGAACCATATCATAAATAATAACGTAAGTAATATCGTAAGTAATATCATAAATAATAACGTAAGTAATATCGTAAGTAATAGAAACCGCAATAGAACTATTAAAATAAACGTTTTGAGAAAATACAAAAAGTATCTTCCCGGAACGTTTTTTTATCTTCGCAACTTTTTTGAAATGATTAAAAAATGAAAATGGATATAATCATAAATGTAAGATATTTGTTGATGAGGGTATCGAAGGAATCATTCGAAAATAATAAAAATGATTCATCTGCCCCGGCGTGATGCTAGGCCCTAATAGTCAGGTCGCTGGTATTATACGATAGTCAATGGATATTTTTTACCAAAATCGTGGGTTCGAATCCCACCATACTTGATTTTATATTCAAGGATGTAGCTAAGTGGTTATAGCATTCACATGTAGCGTGAAAATTTTATGGACGTTTAATTAAAGTGCCTTAAGCCATGACTGCTATTACAGAGTCACTTCTTAAAGTATCTTGAAGGTAAGACTAAATTTTTTAAAGTATATGACATACGGATGGTAAATTCGGTTCGTACCTTATATATGGAAATCTATTTACCTCATCTTCCATACTTTAGGAAGCTAGGTTTAAGGTTAACTTGACTGACCGGTTTCAAAAGAAGCCTTAAAATATATTATTTCACAGAAAGGAAGAGAAAAATGAAGGTTATTATTAAGGATGGTTTCGCAGGTTTTGTGTTTAAGAATGGAAGCTTTAAGGAAATGATTAAGGCTGGTTCATACCATTTTTCAAAGTTTTTAGGCTATGAGGTAAAGATAGTTGAAATGAAACAGAGCAACGGTCTTTCAGATATTATTTATGACATTTATGCAAAGGATGAGACCTTTGCTTCATCAGTTGTACGTTTTAATATTCCTGATGGTAATGCAGGCTTTTTGTATAAAAACGGAAATCTTGTAGCTTTTTTAGATGCAGGTGAAAAGCTTCTCTGGAATGTATACGATAAGTATGAGGTGAAGATGGTTCCTATGACAGAGCCTGAAATAGGTGAGGATGTTTCAAAGAAGATGCTCGAGTTTGTTCCTGAGAAATTGTATCAAGAGTATGATGTAGTTGAGGGGCAGGTAGGTCTTCTTTACTATAACAACATTCTTCAAAAGACTCTTGATAAAGGTAATTACTGCTTCTGGACATATGGTCAGGATGTCAAGGTGTTAGTTTTTGACCTTAGATTAAGAGGACTTAATGTTGCAGGTCAGGAAATTCTTACAAAGGATAAGATCGGCATTCGTCTTAATGTAGCTGCAAGCTACAAGATAGCTGATGTAATAAAGTTCAAAGAAAATGTTGCTGACTTTGGAGAGCAAATCTATACAGCAGCGCAGCTTGTTATCAGAGAGGTAGTAAGCACTCATACTCTTGATGAAATTCTTGAGAGCAGAGAGGATATATCTAATGAAATAGCAAGCGGGCTTAAGGCTAAGGAGGAGTTGCTCTGCATCAAGTTCTACGAGGCAGGAATAAAGGACATCATCCTTCCAGGCGATATCAAGGATATCATGAACAGAGTGCTTGTGGCTGAAAAGACAGCTCAGGCTAATGTCATCACAAGACGTGAGGAGGTTGCCTCAACAAGATCGCTTCTCAACACAGCAAAGCTTATGGATGAGAATCAGACGCTTTACAAGCTTAAGGAGCTTGAGTACCTTGAGAGAATCTGCTCAAAGGTAGGAGAGATTTCAGTAGGCCCGGGTGCTGGTCTTATAGAGCAGCTTACAAAGCTTGTTGGAACAGGTAGTAAAAACTAAAAGTTCCTAAAGCTTATAAAGCTTGAAAAACCAAAAGCTAGAGCCAAAGCCGTAACACGGGGAAAATATAAAGACTGCGCCATGAAAGATAAGTGGCGCAGTTTTTTATATTTAAATTGAGTGAAATCAATTGAAAATAATAGGTCATGAATGTATAATGATTTTTGAAAGTGATTTTTGAACGTGATTTTTGAAAATGACTTTTAAAGGGCCGGCCTTAATATGGTAAAAGGCATGGTTTTATGTGTTGTTAGGAGGAATAATGGAGAACATTAATGAAATAACCGATATGGGAGAGAGAGCAGTCTATTTTAAGCATCATGGATCAAATTGTCTTCAATCTGTCCTTAGAGCTTATGGAGATAAGATATCTCTGACTGATGATCAGATAAAAGCCTTAGGAGCAGGCTTTGGTGCAGGAATGGGCGGCATGGAAGGAACCTGCGGCGCTTTAGTTGGAGCTGTAATGGTAAAGGGCATGATTGACCCTTCCATGAATCCTATGAAGGCAAAGGTAATGGTAGAAGAGTTCAAAAAGGAGAGCGGTGCAGTTAGATGCCGCGATCTTAAGGGAATTGATACCGGAGTTATGCTATGCCCTTGCGATCAGTGCATTAGAAATGCAGTTAGCATATTAGAAAAATAATGAGACTTATTTTACTATTACTTATATCTATAAAACTTGATATATCAAAAAAAGTGTGATATCATTTGTTTCGTAAAATAAATTTTCAAGGAGGCAGTTATGATTAATTTCATCATTACACTTATTTTGGGTGGACTTTCAGGCTGGCTTGCAGGAAAGATCATGAAGAGTGAAAATGGAGTCATTGTTAATATTATTCTTGGTCTTTTAGGCGGTGTAGTAGGCGGCTTTGTAGCAGGCCTTATCGGTCTTAAGGCAGTAGGCCTTGTTGGAGGATGTGTAGTATCTGTTTTTGGTGCATGTCTTCTTATCTGGCTCGTCAGAAAGTTAAAAAAATAGCCTGAAAAGTTAATTTGATTTGAATATTAAGGGAAGCGGTCGGCGTAGAGCTGGCCGCTTTTTTTTATTTACAAAAAAATTAGGTGAGTGTATAATAGAGGAAATAGGCTTAAATTAATTATTTAAGGAGTATGGAGAGAGCTATGTCAGAGTTTGATGAGAGAATAAAAAGCTTTCAAAAGTCGCGTGATTATGTAAGGGATTTCTTTGTTTTCGGTTTTAAGAGCAGAAATGATTTTAATGAAAAGAGTTCTCGCACCTATGATAATGAGAGAAGAAGGCTTGAGAGCTGGCTTGGAGATTATGTCAGGAAGGATTATGTAAAAAAAGATAGTGCAGAAAAAGATAGAGTAGAAAAGGATTGCGTAAAAAAGGGGAATAAAGGCGCAAAGAAGGAAAAGGTCGCAAATATTTCTTTAGATATTGATTCTAATATGCTTGATACCAATCCTCTTTTTAAGGTATATAAGGCAAAGAGCTTTACGGATAATGATATAGTATTGCATTTTATGATATTATCGCTTCTTCAGCATTCAGATGAGGGAGAGGGCTTTACAGCCGAGGAAATAACTGAGTTTTTGAATGAAAAGTACGGAAAAGTATTTGAGCAGCAGACCGTTAGAAGAAAGTGCAATGCATATTTGCAGGAGGGACTTTTAGCATCGAGAAAATCAGGCAATAAGCTTAAGTATTACTGCGACCTTTCACTATATGAGGCAATCAAAAATATTCAGGGACTTGCAGATGCGCTTAAGCTTTTTCAATTCACTGACAGCCTTGGAATTGCTGCTAGTGAGCTTTTAGATTGCATGGATGAGGAAAATGACGTCTTTAGGATAAAGCATTCCTTTTTTGTCTTTACCTTAGATGATGAGGTGCTGTTAAAGATTTTTCATGCAATCAATAATAAGCAGCAGGTTGAACTAAATATTAAAAGTGTTAAAAATAAAACCGAGCGAAAAGAGTGGATGGTTCCGCTTAAAATATATGTAAGCAGCAGGAGTGGAAGAAGGTATGTATGCGGCTTCATAGAAAGGACAAAAAGGTTTTACTGCGAGCGTCTTGATGGAATTTATGAGGTGAAGGAGCTGGGGGAATTTTCGGATTTTGATAAAATGCTTGAGGCCCTTAATAGAAACGAGCCGAATGCGTGGGGAGTTTCTTTTAATAATAACGGCACGGCGCATATAGTGAAGCTTTCTATGACCATAAAGGTCGAAGAGCCTCATGAACACTACATTGTAGAAAGAATCGAGAGGGAGAAAAGAGGAGGAAAGCTAAGTAAAACTGCAGATGGCCTCTATCTCTATGAGGCCTTGGTCTTTGATGCAAATGAAATGGTGCCATGGCTTAGGACCTTCATCGGAAGGATAGTAGATTTAAAATGCAGCGAAAAGAGCATCGAGTACAGGTTCAAAAGGGATCTGGATTATATGTATGAGCTGTATGACATACAATAGGTTTATTTTTTGTCACCTATAATGTTTATAATAATAATGTATGAGGTTTTGTTATGGAATTATTTTCTGAGATTTATGGCTGCTATTACCAGGTATTAAGAAGCATTTTAAATAAGGCTTATAGAAACGGTTTTATCAGCAAAGAGGAAATTCTAGATGAAATAAAAGCAAAGGCCTTTGCAGAAAGCATCATTACCATCCCTGACAGGCTTGAGAGCGGAAGCTGGGGAATTCTTCAGAAAAAGGATGGGGGTTATGTAAATGGGCTTGACGGAGAAATAAAGACTCCTATATCCTCTCTTTTAAAAGCTTATCTAAAGACTATCATCTTAGATCCTAAGATAAGCCTGTTTCTAGATGATTCAGAAATAAATGAGCTAAAGCTTCTCTTAAAGGATGCAGAGCCTATCTGGAGCAAAGAGAGCATCAGATATATCGACAGGTTCGAGATGGGAGATTCCTTCGAGAATGAAGCCTATAGGGCTAATTTTAGAATGCTCCTTAAGGCCTGTAAAGAAAAAAAGGTAGTAAAAATTGAGTATAAGTCTACAAAGGGCAAAAGTACAATTAGATCCTATCTTCCTGGAAAAATCGAGTATTCTGAGAAGAATGATAGAATGAGGCTCTATGTTTTAAATCACTTTAATGGCAATAGTAAAAAAGATGTGGATTATGAGACCTTAAATCTTCAAAATGTGGTATCTGTAGAGTTATCTGACGACCAGGTTACTGAAGAGGTAAAGAAAATCGATATAAATGAGATAATTGAAAGGTCTTATTGTAAGGAGCCTGTAAGGATTCTTATCAGAAATGAGAGAAATGCCATGGAAAGGGCTATGCTCCACTTTGCCAATTATGCCAAAAATACCACCAAAATCGATGATAATACTTATGAATGCCTCATTAAATATAATAAAAGCATTGAGACAGAGCTTTTAATCGAAGTCATGTCCTTTGGCCCTCTGATAAGGGTGACAGGAAATGAATGTTTCCTTGCCCAGCTAAAGGAAAGACTTGCGAAGCAGAAGCTTTTGTGGTAGAATAAAGGTTAGTGTTTTATTAAAATGCCGTTATTATATTTTCAGTTAGTAACGCTAAAAAACAATAGTTGGAAAAAGGGGTAATAAATGGCTGAAAAGTACGATGGAAGTTCGATTGTAGTCCTTAAAGGACTCGAAGCGGTAAGAATGCGTCCGGGCATGTATATTGGCTCGACCGGTAGCCGCGGACTTCACCACTTGATATGGGAAATTCTTGATAATGCAATTGATGAGCATCTCGCCGGGTTCTGTACTCACATCGATGTCACTCTTAGAAAGGATGGCGGTGTGACAGTAAAGGACAATGGTAGAGGTGTTCCTTGTGATCTGCATCCTACTGAACACATTCCTACGGAACGTGTTGTCTATACTATGCTTCATGCAGGTGGAAAATTTAATAATAATGTATATAAGGTTTCTGGAGGACTTCATGGCGTAGGTTCTTCAGTTGTTAATGCGCTCTCTTCCCGTATGTACGTTGAAATTAAAAGAGATGGGAAGATATATAGGGATGAATTTGCAGATGGCGGAAAGCCTGTTGTAAAGCTTGTTAAGGGTCAGCTTGAGCCATCTGGCAGTTGTGCTAAGAAGGATACCGGTACTACGGTCACCTTTTACCCTGATGCTTCAATTTTTGAAACTACCACCTTCAAGGCCGAGGTAGTTGAAAAGCATTTAAGAGAGACAGCTTATCTAAATAAGGGCTTAGAGCTCTGTTTTAAGGATGAGCGCACGGGAGCTGAGCATATGTTCTGTGAAAAAGAAGGTATTAAAGCCTATGTTCAGCACATTACAAGTTCTCTTACTCCTTTAGGCGAGGCGGCTTATATTGAGGGCAGCTCAGAGTCAGCGGCAGGAAATGGAAGCATGATAGAGGTTGAAATTGCCTTCCAGTATACCTCCGATTCTTCAGAAAATATCAATTCCTATTGTAACGGCATAAATGTTGTAGACGGCGGAACTCTTGTTACGGGTTTTAAAACAGCTCTTACCAGAATTATCAATCAGTATGCAAGAGAGCTCGGCTATCTTAAGGAAAAGGATTCAAATCTTGATGGTCAGGATATCAGATCTGGTCTTACTGCCATCATTTCCATAAAACATCCAAATCCTCAGTTCGAGGGACAGACCAAGACAAAGCTTGGCAATACTGATGCAAAGGTCGCTGTAGATGATGTTTTTGCTGCAGAGGCGACCAGATATTTTGATAAGCATGTTGAGTATCTTAAGGCTGTAATTGAAAATTCCATGCGCTCTTATACTGCAAGATGTGCAGGTGATAAGGCTAGAAATGCTGCTCTAAAGAGCATTTCTGATAAGGATTTTAAGAGCAAGCTTGCTGCCTGCTCATCAAGAAAGCCTAGTGAGTGTGAAATCTATATCGTAGAGGGTGATTCTGCCGGCGGCACCGTTAAAACGGCTCGTGATAGAAAAACTCAGGCAGTGCTTCCTCTTAGAGGTAAGATCTTAAATGTTGAGAAGGCGCCTCTTGAAAAGATACTTCAGAATAATGAAATAAAGAGCATGATCGCGGCCTTTGGCTGCGGCATTGACAGAGAGTTTGACATTACAAAGCTAA
This sequence comes from uncultured Eubacteriales bacterium, assembly GCA_900315015.1. Lineage (GTDB taxonomy): Bacteria > Bacillota > Clostridia > Lachnospirales > Lachnospiraceae > UBA9722. The sequence goes on from OMXJ01000030.1 coordinate 9,759, forward strand.
GATATGATAAAATCATCATTCTTACTGATGCCGATGTCGATGGAGCGCATATTTCTACGCTTCTTCTTACCTTCTTCTATAGGTTCATGCCGGAGCTTATTAAAGAAGGCAAGGTGTTCAGAGGTTTACCACCTCTTTATAGAGTTGATTATGAGCAGCAGGTAAAGGGCAAGAAAAAGAAGGTTTCTGAGTATCTCTTCGATGATTTTGCTCTTGAGCGCTTCAGAAAGACTGGTAAGAAAATCGTGGGGCTTCAGCGTTATAAGGGTCTTGGTGAAATGGATGCAGAGCAGCTCTGGGAGACGACTTTAGATCCTGAAAATAGAAATATTGCTCAGGTCACTATCCAGGATACCGTTGAAGCGGGCGAGGTGACAACTCTTCTTATGGGCAGCGAGGTTGCGCCAAGAAGAGAGTTTATCGTTAAAGAAGCTAAATATGCTAATCTTGACGTTTAAAAAATAGAAATTAAGGCAGGTTATAAAAATGGCAAAGAACGGAGAAACCGTTAAGCAGATAGAATTTTCAGAGGAAATGAAGAATTCTTACCGTGATTATGCTATGAGCGTAATCATAGATAGAGCTCTTCCTGATGTAAGGGATGGTCTTAAGCCGGTTCAGAGAAGAATTCTCTATGCAATGCATCAGCTTGGGCTTAATCCTAATAGTCCTCATAGAAAGAGTGCTCGTATCGTCGGTGATACAATGGGTAAGTACCATCCTCATGGTGACAGCTCAATTTATGAAGCACTGGTTCATATGAGTCAGGATTTCGTAATGCAGATCCCTTTTGTAGATGGTCATGGTAACTTTGGTTCAATCGATGGCGATTCAGCCGCTGCAATGCGTTACACTGAGGCCAGATTATCCATAGGAGCAAAGAGCAGCCTTGAGCATTTAGATGATGGGCTTGTCGATTTTATTCCGAACTTTGATGAGAGTGAAAAGGAGCCTGTTGTGCTTCCTGCAACTCTTCCTAACCTTCTCATAAATGGTACTACCGGTATTGCAGTAGGTATGTCTACCAACATGCCATCTCATAACCCTGGTGAGGTGCTTGATGCCTGTGCAGCCTTCCTTGACAATCCATATATGTCACTTGATGAGCTGATGCAGTATATTCCAGGTCCTGATTTTCCTACAGGCGGCATCATCATAAATCCTGAGGAAATTGAAAATATCTATCAGACAGGTGAGGGTAAGCTAAGGCTCCGCGCAAAGGCTCATATCGAGAGCGGTGAATATGGTAAGAATAATATCATTGTTACTGAAATTCCTTACACCATGTCTGGTAATAAGCAAAAGCTCTTTGAGGAAATCGTAGATCTTATGCAAAATAAGGTCTTTGATGAAATCTCAGATGTGCGCGATGAGTCCTCAAAGGAAGGAATAAGAATTGTCATTGAGGTAAAAAAGGATAGAGATGCTTCAAATCTCCTTAATGGTCTTTTTAAGAAGACAGATCTTGAGGCGACCTTTGGTGTTACCATGCTTGCTGTTAAGGATAAGCAGCCGGTTACTTTCTCACTATATTCTCTTATTTCAGAGTTCGTAGCCTTCCAGGAGGAAATCTATACCAAAGAATATCAGCATCTTTTAAATAAGGCAAATAACCGTCTTGAAATTGTGGATGGACTTTTAAAGGCAGCTGATGTAATCGACGTAATCGTTGAGATGCTAAGGGGCTGTGAAAATAAGGCTCAGGCTAAGGACTGCCTTGTTAATGGTAATATAGCAAATATTTCCTTTAAGACTCCTGCCTTTACTAAAATTGCAGAGAAGTTCTGCTTTACTGAAAATCAGGCAGATGCTATCCTTGCAATGCAGCTTGTTCGTCTTATCGGCCTTGAAATTAATATGCTTATGAATGAAAAGGATACTCTTTTAAAGAATATCGATGAGTTCAATAAGATTCTTGGAAGTAAGAGAGAGCTTCATAAGGTAATTAAAAAGAAACTCCTTGAATATAGAAAGCTTTTTGACATGCCTAGAAAGACTACCATTGAGGCCATGTCATCTGTTGATTATAAGGTAGAGGTAAAGGAAGAGGATCTCTTTGTTATGATAGATCGCTTCGGCTATGCTAAAACGCTTGATGAGCAGTCCTTTGTTAAGGGCTTTGGCGATGAGGTTTCAGCATATGTTGAGGAAATGAAAAAGAATCTTCCTGGCTTTGACTTAAAGGTGGCTGAAAATCCTAATGGAAGTGAGAGTAGGGAACCTGGTGAGGAGCAAGATGCAGGAGGAAATAAGCTTAAGCCTTCGGATTGTCCGCAGAGGATGATTCTTGGCGATAATGTTACTGTTTTAAAGCTCTCTAATACCGATGATCTTTGCTTCTTTACTGCTGAAGGTAATATGTTCAGGATAAAGCTTGATAAGATTCCTAAGGGAAAGCCTAAGGATAAGGGTACTCTTCTTCACAACTTAAGTAAGCTTGGTGATGAGACTCCTATATTCTATATCGGCTTTAATGAATTGTTTGATAATTCGCTTCTTTTTATTACTAAGAAGGGCTTTATAAGAAGAGTTTCTGGTGTTGATTTTGATGCTTCAAGACAGATGATCGCAGCAGCGAAGCTCGATAAGGATGATGAAGTTGTTCAGATATGCATTATTACCCCAATGCAGGCCATTGCAGGTGATGATAAGGTAATTATCATTACAAAGACAGGAATTTCACTCAAGTTCCTCTTAGAGGAGGTTCCTGAAATGAAGAAGACCGGAAGGGGTGTTAAGGCAATTACCTTAAATGAAAAGGATTATGTCGAGTTCCTTACAGTTGTAAATGATTTTCAGCAGACCTTTAAATATAATAATAAGACCTGCAGCGTTTCTAAGATAAACCTTCAAAAGCGTGCAGGAAAGGGCCGTAAGGCTAGCATTTATATTTAATCATATTTGAATTTAAATAAATTTTTAAATCGGTGTGTATAGTTTATTAGGAGAAAAAATGAACGTTAGTATAGTAATACCTGTGTATAATGTTGAAAAATACCTTGCAAGATGCCTTGATTCGTGCATAAGTCAGACGATGAAGGATGGCGTAGAGGTAATCTGTATAAATGATGGAAGTACCGATTCATCTCCTGGTATTTTAAAGGAGTATGAGGAAAAGTATCCTGATTTTATCCGCGTTTACACAATAAAGAATGATGGCGTAAGCCATGCAAGAAATTTTGGTGTCGAAAAGGCATCAGGAGATTACATACTTTTTGCAGACAGTGACGACTTTCTTGAGCCGGACGTTGTAGAAAAGCTTTATACTAAGGCCATGGCAGATGGAAGTGATGTTGTTATCTGCAGATACTACGATGTTCGTGAAAAGAACCTTACTGGTACCATTATCCGTACTGAAAGCAAGGTTTATGCGACAAAGTACGAGGATAATTTTGATATTAATGAGTATAAGTTCGAGCTTACTCATATTTCACCTTTCCCTTGGGATAAGCTTTATAAAAGAGAGCTTATTTTAAAGTATCCTTTCCCTGAGGGCATCCGTTTTGAGGATCTTTCCATCATGTATCCTATGATGCTCTCGGCTAAGAGAATTGGAGTATTAAAGGACAGGCTTTATAATTACAGAAGAGCTTCTACTGGAAGCTTTCTAAATACCTTCTCAGAGGGGACTCTTGATATTGTTAAGTCTTTAAAGAATTTAGTTGATAGAACAAAGGCTGATGGGCATTTTGAGTCCTTTAAGGAGGAAATTGAGTATATCTGCATAAGGCACATCCTTGTGCGTTTTGATGTAATGTTCAATTTTAAGGGCAAGAATAATGCCCTTAGTGAAAATAATAGAGGTAATCTTCCTCTAAAAGAGAAGATGATAGATGTCTGCATGGATTTTCTTGAGGGTGAATTCCCTGATTGGAGAGAAAATAGATATCTTAAGTATTCTTCTTCAGCTAAGACAAAGCGTCTTCTTCCTTTCTATGAAAGCAAGCAGAAGATGTTGAAATTTGTAAGAAGAGCTGAAAAGACACCTCTTTGGATGCTGAAAAAGCGTGCAAGACTTATTGCTAAGAGAAAGAGGATGAAGAGAAAATGGAAGGAGTTCTGGGCTAGAAAGCATAAATGGCAGTATATTACTACTCATTGGAGCTTCTTTAAGATCTTCAACCGTCCTAGGGATGTTGAATATACCAAGTATTATCTAAAGCTCCCTATCCTTAAGAATACCGTGCTTTTTGAATCTAAGCATGGTCAGGACGTTGCCGGAAATATGTTCTATATGATGAAGGCAATGGATGCTGCAAGACTTAAGGAATATGCTGATTTTAAGATCTACATTCCGCTTTCAGATGCAGATGGCTTTCAGGAGCATTATGACAATTGGTTCAAGAGCAATGGAATGAAGAATATCAATATCATTACCATTGATTCTAAGGAATATCTCATGCTTTTAGCTCAGGCCGAGTATCTTTTGACTGATACCTCCTTCCCTAGCTATTACATCAAGAAGGAAGGACAGCATGTTCTCAATACCTGGCATGGTACTCCGTTAAAGGCAATGGGAAGAGTTGTTCCGCAACGTGAATATGCGCTAGGTAATGTTCAGAGGAATTTCATGCTCTCTGATGTGCTTTTATATCAGAACCGTTTTTCAATGAATTCCTTTATTGATGATTATATGCTGCGTCACACCTACAAGGGAAAGATACTTCTTTCAGGCTATCCTAGAAACAGCGCCTTCTTTAATTATGAGCGTTATGATGAAATAAGAGAGGAGCTTGAAATTTCAGATAAGCAGGTATTTGCTTACATGCCTACCTGGAGAGGGCTTTTGAATAAAAAGCAGAATAAGCAGCAGATTGCAGAAATTGCGCAATATTTATATAAAATTGATGAGGCTCTAAATGATGATCAGATTTTCTATGTAAAGCTTCATCCGTTTGTTAAGCAGGGAATTTCCTATGATGATTATACTCATATCGAGCCTTTCCCTGAGCAGTATGAGACCTATGATTTCCTGAACGCTACGGATGTTCTTGTTACTGATTATTCTAGTATCATGTTCGACTATGCGGTTTCAGGTAAGAAAATCGTGCTTTTCACCTACGATAGGGAGCAGTACCTTAAGGAGCGTGGAATGTACATTGATATCAATAAGCTTGAATTTCCTATTGCGGATGATGTTGATACGCTTATTGATGCACTTAATGATGATAGTGCGGCTGAAGAAGCAAGGGCTGCTATTAGCTCTGGTAAGGTGGATTTAAGTGAGTGCAGGGCGGGTGAATATCTGCCTGGCAAGTGCCTTTACCCTGAATTTAGAAAGCTTTATTTAAGCCATGATTCAAAAACAACTGCAAGTGATGTCTGCGATTATTTCTTCCTTGGAAAGGTGCCAGAAAATGCTAGAATAGTTGGCGCTGATTATTCTTACGAGGAAGGAAAGCCTGTTATAGACTATAACGATCTTCATAAAAAGGGCATGGAGGAGGTTCATGAGGCCGGAGTTGAAAAAGCTTTTGAAAAGGCTTTATCTAGCAGAGTGAATGCTCTTTCATATTCTGAATATGAGATGCCTGTAGAAGAAGAGGGTGATGGCTTTGTCATTATAAATACTGATGACATGCAGCAGCAGCCAAGAGTTTTCTATTCTTATACCAATGAGGTAAAGGAGGGTGAGGCCCTTGCTAAAAAGCTTGCAAAGCTAGCTGATGAAGAAGGTGAAGATGGTGATGATAGCGTTTCTGATTCTGATTCAAAGGGTGCTGATAAAAAGAGTGAGGAGAATTCTCAGGATAGCGGCGATGAGAGCGCAGCTAATGGTAGTGATCTAGAGGCTGGTGAGGCTGAAGAAGAGCTGGCCTTTGACGGCAGAAAGAGAAATGTCCTTATTTTCATAAACGGCATAAAGAAGGATAAGGATACTGTCAGAAGGATCCGTAGCTTTAATAAGCTTGATACGACTAAGTATAATTTCTATTTTGCCTTTAAGGCTAAGAACGGCCAGGAGGCTACTAGAAGAATCGGTACTATCAGAAAGAAGCTTGATTATATGCCACTTATGTATGATGTTAATTATACCTTTGGTGGTAGATTTAGCTGTTTCCTTAGCTTTAAGTTAGGCCTTAAGGGAAAGTGGATTGATTCTCAACTTGATAGGCTTGCTGAAATCGAGGGTGCTAAGTATTTTGGCGGTACTCATTTTGACATAGTACTTAATTATTCTAATCTGGATAATCTGATTCTTCTTATGTGTCCAAAGCTTGCACCGATTTCAATTTATAATGCAGCTACCTTTAAGAAGAGTCTTTATGACGGAAAGAAGAGATATAGAAAGAGGATGAATTTTGCTGGAGATCATATCGATAATTATACCTTTGTGACAGGAAAGAAAGGAGAAATAGAGAACTTCCCTGGCGGCGCAGTTAAGAGTGGGAAGGTAAAGGTATTAGATTCAGAAAGCTATTCTATGAATATTTATAAGACAATTGAAAAGGCAAGAAAGGAGGCGCAGGACTAATGAAGGCAGCAGTAGTAACCTTTCATAATGCAATGAATTATGGAGCGACCCTTCAGACCTGGGCACTCCAGAAGGCCATAAAGAATTTAGGAGCAGATCCGTGTGTAATTAATTATCATACGGATGCCATTGACAGATTGTACCTGCCGGCTAAGGCAGATACCTTTGAAAAAAAGAAAAAGAAGCTGTTTGATGCTGAGTATAGAAATAATCTAAAGGATCAGGAGCTTAAGTATGATAAGTACCATGCTTTTTTAAATAAGCATCTTGACATTGTGGGTGACTATACCAGCTATGAAGCTCTAGCCGCAGATGCTAAAAATGAGCTCTCCGGCATAGATGCTTTTATTACGGGAAGCGATCAGGTGTGGAATACCGACCATACCGGTGGCTATGACGGGGCTTATACTCTTGATTTTGTTAAAAGCGGAAAGAAAATTTCTTATGCTGCATCAATAGGAAGGGATTTCTTTCTTCCTCAGTATTCAGAGCAGTTTTCGAATGCGCTTAAGAGTTTTGATGCAATATCAGTCAGAGAAAATGAGGGTGTTGCAGCAGTTGGTGGGGTGTGTGATAAGAAGGCTGAGGTCGTTCTTGACCCGACTCTTCTGCTTAAGGCAAAGGATTATGATGAAATCTATACTGAAAAGAAGCGCCCTTATAGGTATATTCTTGTTTACATGATGGAGACTAATAAGAGCTTTATCTCTCTTGCTAATAGTCTTTCATCAACCACAGGTCTTCCTATAATTCAAAGAAGACAGAAGCATTTCTTTAAGAATGAGATAGATTCCTTTTATACAGATACACCGGGAGAGTTCTTATCAGAAATAAAGAATGCAGAAATGGTGCTTACCAATTCCTTCCATGGAACGGTTTTCTCCATAATGTACAGAAAGCCTTTCATTTCAATGCTTCATACCCAGACAGGAAGCAGAGTTGTGGATCTTTTGACGGGGCTTGGGCTTGATGAGCATATCATTTACAGACAATCTGATTTTGCAACCATGGATCAGCTAAAGATAAAGGATGAAGCTGCTTTTTCTGCTAGAATTGATGAGCTCTCTGGAAAATCAAGAGAATTTTTGAAAAAATCACTTGGAGTTTAAGGAGGAGGCATGGAAATACTTACGGCGATAGTTCCTTGCTTTAATGAAGAAGCGGTTATACCGATGTTCTATGACGAGATAATGCGAGTTGCAGAGCTTATGAAGAATGAAGTCGAGTTCGAGGTCATAATGGTAGATGATGGCTCAAAGGATAAGACTTTAGAACTCATAAGGGGCCTTAGGGCTAAGGATAAGAGAATTAAGGTGATTTCCTTCTCTAGGAATTTTGGCAAGGAAGCTGCAATGTATGCTGGGCTTACGCATGCGCATGGAGATTATGTGGCTGTAATAGATGCAGATCTTCAGCATCCGCCTGAAATGCTTATTGAGATGCATAAGGCAATTAAGTATGAGGGCTTTGATTCAGCTTGCGCAAGAAGGAGCACCAGGACAGGTGAAAATCCTGTAAGAGCCTTTCTTTCAAGAACGTTCTATTCCATAATGGGAAAGCTCTCCGGAATAGAGACTGTTCAGGGCGAGGTGGATTATAGGCTTATGTCAAGGCCTATGGTCGATTCGGTTCTTTCACTTGCAGAAAGAAACAGATTTACAAAAGGAATATTCAGCTGGGTAGGCTATAATACCAAGTGGCTTCCTTACGAGAACGTTGAGAGGGCTGCAGGTGAGTCAAAATGGTCCTTCAGAAAGCTGTTTAAATATTCAATGCAGGGAATTACAAGCTTTTCGACCTATCCGTTAGGTTTTGTCACAAAGCTTGGAAGCCTGTTCTGTATTGCGGCCTTTATTATGATAATAGTTATCGTTGTAAAGACCATTGTGCATGGAGGAGATCCAGTTCCTGGTTATCCATCCCTTGCATGTTTTATATTGTTCATGGGCGGTGTTCAGCTCATGTGCATGGGAGTTATCGGCGAATACATAGGAAATATGTATACCGAAATCAAAAGGCGTCCGGTTTACATAGCTAAGATCTGTGAAACTGACGATCCTGATAATGATAAAAATAAAAATATGTAAAGCTGACGATCCTGATAATGATAAAAATAAAAATATGTAAAGCTATTAAGCTTAGGAGTGAAAAATGAAGAAGGTAATTACTTATGGAACTTTTGATCTGCTTCATGTAGGTCATATCAATATCTTAAGAAGGGCAAGAGAGCTCGGTGATTATTTAGTTGTTGCTCTTTCAACAGATGAATTCAATGCTGGAAAGCATAAGACCTCTTACCATCCTTATGAGGATAGAAAGATCATCCTTGAGTCAATCAAGTATGTTGATAAGGTCATTCCAGAGACGAGCTGGGATCAGAAAATTAAGGATGTTCAGGAAAATGATATTGATATCTTTGTAATGGGCGATGACTGGAAGGGTCAGTTCGATTTCCTTAAGCCTTACTGCGAGGTTATTTATCTTCCAAGAACAGAAGGTATTTCAACTACTAAGATCAAGCATGATCTTGCAATTGGAGCAACTGATCAGAAAAAAGATGCGCAGTAATGCACTACCAGTTATAAAAGGGATAATTTTTAAAGATGAAAAATAAAGTTAAAACGGTATTAAAGAAGGTTGTTCTGGGAGCTTATGCTCTCGGAACAAAGCTTTTACCGGTGGATGATAGAATTGTCATTTTTGAGAGCAGTCTTGGTAGGAATTCTACAGGATCGCCTAGAGCGGTATGCGATTATATGGTAAAGAAGGGACTCGATAAGCATTATAAGCTTTACTATATTTTAGATGATAAGAAAAATGTTAATAATGGGATAAGAAACCTGCCTAAATCAGTAAAGAGAGTACGTAATTCTAGAATATTATATTATTATCTTTTTGCAAGGGCGGGTTTTATTGTTTCTGATACAAGATTTCAGAATTACATGATAAAGAGAAAGAACTGCACTTATGTGCAGACCTGGCATGGAACTCCTCTTAAGAAGCTTGCCCTTGATATGACAAGTGTTAATATGTCAGTTTCAAAGGACATTGAGGAGTATAAGAGAGAGTTCGTGGAAAATTCTGCCACCTGGGATTATCTTGTATCTCAGAACAGTTTTTCAAGTAAGGTGCTGCCTGGGGCCTTTGGCTATAAGGGTGAGCTTCTTGAAATAGGCTATCCTAGAAATGATGTATTAAATAAATATGCAAAAAACGAGCTCACTGAAAGAGGAAGAGAAAAGAACCGTATTTTGAAGTTCAAAATCAGAGAAAAATTAGGACTTCCGCTTGATAAAAAGGTGATGCTCTATGCTCCGACCTGGAGAGATAATGCCTTTGTTGATGCTGAAAATTATAAGTTCATTACTCAGATGGACATGGATAAGATGAAGGCTGCCTTTGGCAGTGATGCCATCATGGCTCTTAAGTACCATTACCTGGTTTCGGATAAGGCTGCAAGCAATCTTGAGGCTATGCATAAGGGCTTTATCTATACCTTTAATGGAAATGTGGATATTTCTTATCTATACATTGCTGCGGATATACTTATTACGGACTATTCCTCAGTTATGTTTGATTATTCACTTCTTAAGAGGCCTATGTTCTTTTATGATTTCGACTTGGATTCCTATAGGGATGAAATGAGGGGCTTTTATTTTGATTTTCTAAAAGAGGCTCCGGGACCTGTCGTTAAGGAGACAGGAGAGCTTATTGAGGAAATAAAAAAAGGCGATAAGCTTTATTTTGAAAAATATGGAAAAAAGTATGATGCCTTTTGTAAAAAATATCATGAATATGAAAATGGAAGGGCGTCAGAAAAAATTGTTGAAATAATTTGCGGAAAATGAGGCGCGTATGATTATTGGAGTATGCGATGATTATCAAACGGATGCCGCACAGTTAGAGGATGCATTAAAGAAGGAGACTCAAAAGCTGAACATAGAGGCGCATATCCGCTGCTACGATTCGGCTGAGGATCTTTTAAATGAAAAGGATAATATAAGACTGCTTTTTTTAGACATTATGATGAATAATGAGGCGGCTGGAATAGAGGCGGCAAGAAAAATCAGAGAGAATAATAATGATATTGTTATTGTGTTTGTCTCAAATGACAATGGCTTTGCTACTGAATCCTACGAGGTGGAGGCGGCAGGTTATATTATGAAGCCTGTGACGGACCATCTTGAGAAGCTAGATAAGCTGTTAAAGAAATATGCCGGGGGCATGGATGAGGGAAAGCTCATAAAGCTTACTGGTAATTGGAATGACATAATGATTTCAGAAAATAGCATAGTCAGGGTAATTGCAGATGGAAAAAAGAGCAAGGTGGTGACAAACGATCCCGAAAGGGGCACCATTATTACCACCATAAGCATCAAAAATTTAGAAGAAATGCTCTCAAAGGATAAATTTGTAAGAACAGGAAAGAGTGATATTGTTTCTTTTTCTAATATTATCCGAATCGAGGGTTCTAATATTGTGTTAAAAAGCGGCGAAGCCGGGGTTGATATTGTTAAGATAGGTAATACCTATAGGGCCGAGGTGCTTGCGGCCTATGATAAATATGTACTTTCGGGCATGCTGTAAGGGGGATTTATTTTGAAGCAAAGAAGCTGCGGATTATCAAGACTTATATCCATTATCCGTTATTGTGGTCTGTCAGATAAAAATACTCTTATGAAGTATTGCTCAGGTGTAGCTGCAGTAAATCTTAGTGTGCTCTCAGTAATATCTTTTACTTATTGGGCAACACTTATGATTTTAAGTGTTACAGGCTATAGCTTTGCTAAAGAGAGCATTGATTTTGCTGGAAGGGCAGAATACTTTACCATGGCAATTATCTCATTTATAGTTTTTATTGGAACGCGGATAATTAAGAGGAAACTACCTGAGATAAAGGGAAGAAGGATAGGAATAGAATGCTTCAGGAGTATTTACATTGTCTTTATGCTAGCTATGTCCTTCATTCTTGATTGTTTTGTGCAGGATAATAATTTTTATTTCAATACCTTTGTTGTTTTATATACCTCGGTAGGGCTTTACGTAAGTACTCTCCTTGAGGAAATGATTATTGGTGCTAGCATAATGCTGATGTTTTTTATCTTTGCCTTTAATGGGCTTGAGACCAAGCTGGCTGTACTAAATGTCTTTATTATGCTCTTTATTATTGTCATTCAGAGCGTTGCAAGCTATAAAAATACCAGGGATACTCTTGTTGGAAAAGCTGAAATTGACAGGGATCTTTTGATAAAAAATGAGTATTATAAAAATATTTCAGCTCAGCAAGAGCAGATTATTCTTATGGTGAATGAATTTGAGAACTATAAGAAGGTACTGTTAGAGCATTTGAGAAATGGCAATATAGAGGAATTAAAGGCCCTTGTGAAGGAAAATAACGATGCAGTTTCAAAGGAAACGAACATTGACTATATAGAGCATACTGGAAATCCGGTATTTGATGCCATTATATATGATCAAAGAGTTAAATTCAGGGATTATAACATAAACGTCGATGTCAGGTGTGATATCGGAGACCTTATGAATAATAAGAATTTTGAGCTTGTAAGTCTTTTGGGAAATGCCTTTTCTAATGCCATGGAGGCCTGCACCTTTGTGGAGAAGGAAAGTGATAGATATGTGAAGGTTCGTGCAAAGACGAAAGAGGGAATGTTTTATCTCAATATGGAAAATAGCTTTGACGGATACCTGAACAAGGAAAGAAACAAGCTTACCGGTGAGGATAAATATATTTCAAGGAAAAGAAATGATGAGGGATTTCATGGACATGGAATAGAATCCATGACAGAAATCTGCAGAAAGCTGAATGGGGTGCTTAAAATCGATAGTAAGGATAAGTGCTTCAGCCTTAGCATCATTCTACCTTTGAAGTAATGCTGGTAACTTAGAACGGTAAATAGTAATTGAAAGATAATATTAATTGAGAGATAATAATAATTGAGAGATAATAATAATTGAGAGATAATAATAATTGAGAGAATAGTATGAAAAATAATACCATGTTGCACAAACTCTATAATGAAATCTTTTGGATCGGGCAGGAAAAAGAGGTGACAAAGCGCTATAGTCACATAATTGCAGAGACAAATGCTGCTGTTATGTTCCGTGTAACGGGCTTGATGTCAGTCTCTTTTGCCATTATATCAATTTATAATGCTGTAACAGATATGTTTGCTGATTGGCTTACTTATGCTTATGCAGCGATGTCTTTGGAAAATTTTGCTTTTTCTGTGCTTGCAATGCTTGCAATCAGAAGGAGTGTGCGTTTCGAGCATAAGAACAGGGAAATTGAGCTGTTTATCTGCCTTTACGAGGTGATAGGCTGCATCAGTCTTCTTTACATAGATCTGAATTTGAGCAGGAAAAATATTTTCTATCATTTTATTCTAGGCATTCTTCCTTTATCCTGCGTTTATTCTAAGAGCCTTTTTGAGAGCTTTGTATCTTCTATGATGTTTGTACTGGCATTTGAGCTGGCAGCTAGTTTTAGGATTCCTCTTCAGATGCGCATAATTAATATTATTATCATATTCTTTATCTGCTTTATTGGAAATCTTACCAGCCATTTAAGGGAGAGAGAGCTTTTACAAAGCCGTGTAATAAGGGATGCAGATCTTGCTGCGGAGGCTGAGTACTATAAAACTGTAACCCAAAAACAGAAGCAGATTTCAATAATAAGGCACGACATGAAGCATTATAAGAATGTAATCGAAAATTTTATTGAAACCGGAAAAACTGAAGAGTTAAGAAAGCTGCTTTCTTAACCGACTTTTTCTAAAATGAATTTGTTTATGACCTTTAATACGCCGTCATCGTCATTACTTGCTGTAATGTAGTTGGCGGCTTTTTTGACCTTTTCCTGAGCATTTTCCATTGCTACGCCAAGTCCGGCATATTTGATCATTGTGATGTCATTGAAGCCATCGCCGCAGCAGATTATCTGATCTTTATTAAGAGAGAGCTGCTTTAAAAGGGCGTCTATGGTAGTTGCCTTGTCTACGCCAAGAGGAGTGATTTCAAGGAAAAATGGCTCTGAACGGAAAACATTGAGGCAGCCCTTGAATTTTTCGGCAAACTTCTTCTCGACCTTTTCAAGCTTGTCGCCGTCACCAGTCATAAGGACCTTGTTGATAGGGAAGTTGACATAGCTTAGGAAATTATCGACCTGAGAGATGTCGATATCATTGATTCTAGCCTCAAGTCTTTCGTAATCATCTATTGGAGTGGCAGAGATGACATTTTCAAGTCCGTCACTTCCTACTTCATAAGTCATCATTCCAATGCCCTCGGCCATTGCGGCACTGTATATTTCAGGTATGAGGGCTGATGGGATTTCTCTATTATAAATTATACTATTGTCGGCAGCATCAACTATTCTTGAACCGTTGTAGGATATAATGTAATTGCCGTATTTTGAAAGCTCTAAGGTTTCAGCGACCTTTCTAACGCCAGCAGTAGGGCGGCCAGTAGCAATTACTACATAAAAGCCCTGCTCCTGAAGAGCTAAAAGTGCATTAAGGGTATCTGGAGTTATTTCCTTTTGACTATTGACAAGGGTTCCGTCAATGTCTAATACAAGCATGCGGTATTTCATAGTTTTGCTGTACTCCTTTCGTGCTGCTGTGGTTTTGTGTAAATCTAGCACTAAATAATGCTCCTTCGAGGGGAAAGATACAAATATATAGACGTAGATACAAACAGTTACAAATTATACGACAGTTTTTTGAAAAATGCACCAGAAAAATTCGGAAATATATCAAGTATTGCTGAAAAAACGATAAAGAATTACTTAAATAATTCATAAAAAGATAATTTGCTTAACAAAAGTTAACTGATATGTAGTATAATAGGAAATTGGGATAGTATGCTTTTTTTACGGTGATTATTATTGTATGGGATGGACAAAATATGGAGAGAGATAATAGTTCAAAGAAATCTAATAAGAAATTGTCAGATTATTTAAGGGTTTACACGGTTTTACTATTTTTTGCCTTTGTGCTTAGCTTTGCAGCTTTGATTGCTCAATATTTATATACAAGAAGTGTGGGGGAAATGGTGTTCCCTATTATTTGCGCGGGGATTTCTACGGTCGTTGCAATTGTTATGTTCATTATGCTAAAGAAGACGTTTGAGCTTGCAGAAGACCTTGATAATTCCTCCGTAGCCATTAAACATATGGGAAATAAGATAATTGGGTATTCAGAGATATATCCGACCAATGAATTTATAAGTAAGGTAGATGCTGCAATTAATAGTAATTCGCAGTATGGTACTTTGGTTGCCTTTGATTTTTCAAATTTTGAGTTCCTTAGCAGAAAAAAGGACAAGGATACTAAGGATCGAATAATCAATGAAATGCTCATCAAGGCAATTCCAGAGGATGATCCAAATCTTAAGCATATTGTCGGAGCAAAGTCGAGTCATGAGTTTTTTGTATATTTCTATGATACAAAGAAGCAGAGTGAAGATGGCAGAAAGCGTAAGGAGCCGGGAGTAGCCTGGGTGGCAAATAATCTTGCTGCCATGAATGAAGTGCCACTTGAGTACTTTAAGGGAAATGACGGAGCTGTTTCGGTAGAGTGCGGCTATGCGCTTTATCCTGAACATGGTTCAAATGCCGTAAATCTTGTCATGAATGCTGATTTCGCGCTTTCTGAAGCAGGCTTCTTTAAGCTTACTACCATGAATGAATTTTCAAAGGCAGTATTTGAAAAAAGAGAAGTTGAGTATTCTAGAATTGCTCTTTTTAAGACTTTGCTTAAGAAAAATGCATTTATTTATAATTATCAGCCGATTGTCGATTCAAGGAATGGTGAAATTGTTGCCTATGAGGCACTTCTTCGTACAACTCCTGAAATCGGAATGAGCCCTTTAGAGGTGCTTGATATTGCTGATAAGCAGAATAAGCTCTACGATATTGAAAGACTCACCTTCTTTAATGCATGCGAGATCCTTCCGCAAAAGAGAGAGCTTTTTGTCAAGAGAAAGCTGTTTGTGAATTCAATTCCTAACCATTCTCTTGTAGAGCCTGATATTTCTAATTTCATAGAGAAATATCGTGATTATTCTGATAAGATAGTTGTTGAAATTACTGAATCTGAAGAGGAAAAGCAGGGCGCCTTTGAGGAGCTTAAGGCAAATCTTAGCAGATTCGGCGCAGAGCTTGCAATCGACGATTACGGCTCTGGTTATGCTAATACAGGAACGCTTATCAATTACAATCCTAAATATGTAAAAATCGATAGAAGCCTTATTTCAAATATCGATACTGATATTAAAAAGCAGCATATGTTCTCGACCATCGTATCTTACTGTAAGCAGCATGGAATCAGCTGTCTTGCCGAGGGTGTTGAGACGCAGGATGAGGTAAGAAGCGTTATCAAGCTTGGAGCAGATCTCCTTCAGGGCTTTTATCTTGCAAAGCCTAATAGAGAGCTTCTGCCTGAACTTCCATTTGACATTGTGGATGATATCATTAAAATAAATCTTGCAATATCAACTGCAGATTTCAGAGACAGGGTATATACTGTTGAAAATGAGAAGCAAGTTGACCTCTTAGACCTGGCTATCAATAAATATACCGGAGCGCAGGTATTATCCAGGGATACCACCTTTACTACAGGAGGAAGAGAGGTTACCTTTTCTCTTACTTTGGAAGATAATTTTGAAGGAAGAATTTACCTTAAGGATGTCAATATGAGAGGTAATCACGGTCCTTCAATTACTATTGGAGAAAATTCTTATGTTACAATTATGTGTGAGGGCAAGAATACTCTCTCTTATGCAGGAATTAGGGTGCCGGCAAGTTCAAGATGCGCTATTCAGGGTACTGGTGAGCTGGTAATCAAGGCAGATGGCAATAATAGCGTAGGCTTTGGCGGCAATTTTGAAAGCTCTTATGGAAAACTCAGAATTTCTTATGATGGAAATATAAGAATTGAGTCAAATGGTGACAGCGCAGTTGCCATTGGAGGTCTCTATAGTGAAAATAGTAACATAAAGCTGATGAAGGGGGATATCGAGGTTATTTCTACCGGAGATAATGCTCTTGGAATCGGGGCACTTGACGGAGATGTAAGTATTGAAATAAATAGTGCAACAGTAAATGTTACGGCTTCTGGAACTAGAGCTGTTGGACTTGGTACTTTGGACGGCTCAACTAAGATCTCCATTGAGTCTGATGTAAAGGTCAGGGTATCAGGTAATGAGGCAGTAGGTATCGGTTCATTAAAGAATGGTTCTGGAACTATCAATGTGATAAAGGGCGTTCATGAAATTATCTACAATGCAATGCATGGCGTTGGAATAGGCAGCATTTCAGGTAATATTGATATCACTGTGAATGGCGGCGTAGTAAGCATGCATGGTGAGGGTACTAATATTACCGGCATTGGCAATATAAAAGGCGGCGGTGATACCTATATCACTAATGGCATTTTAGATATTGACTTACTTGCTGCAAATGCGATTGCATTAGGCGGCGAGGAGGCAACCCTTCGCATAGCAGGTGGTAATATAAAGGCCGATAGAAGGATAGTGATGAATCCTACTAATGAATTTGGTCAGCCGCTAGTTCAAAGAATTATTAATTCTGATGGAACGACAGAGTTCAGGACAGATATTGCCAGCAGTAAGGGTGCATATACCTATATTGCAAGAAAATATAGTAAATTCAGTAATTACTATATTTACATTCCTGAAAAAACAGATATAGGATAATTATTGTAATATGATTTATTATTTGTGGTTAGAAAAGGAAGGTGGCTCTGAAGGAAAAGCTCTTTTAGGAGAGGGCTTTTCTGAAGGGATTCCTGAAAAAGCAGGCTTAGAGGATCTGATGATGCTTATGCTTTGCGGTAAAAAGGAGGCCTTCTGTATTAATCTCATAGAGTCACAGGATAAGAAAATTTATCCTGACATGCTCTATGATACGGGCCTTGAAGAAAAGGGCGCTGTTAGCTTTAAGCTCTTTGAAGCCTATAAAAAGGCCATTAAATGCTTTGATTCTTCAAGAGTTTTAGCTTTTTCTGCAGGAGAGGATGAAGCAGGCCTTGAAAAAGAGGTGATGGCCGCTAGAAAAATCGAGCAGTGTCTTGTTCTTGAAGAAAAGAGAAGTAAAGAGCTTCTTTTAAATGATGAGGATATGGCTAAAATTAAGGGAATATCTGAAAAGCTCAGGCTTTCAGCGACTATGGAGCTTGATCTTGTGAAAAAGCTGCAGTATTCTAAATGCGCCAATATCGGATATTTGGAAAGATTAGAAAAATTAGATGTAGTGGTAAAATCAAAGCTTCAGGCAAAGCAGCTGTTAGCTGAGGTGTTTGAGGACTTATGATGAAATATGAGCAAATGGATGATAAAGTTTTAAAAAGCAGTATTTATAATCGCCACTTTTCTCACATATATGTGGAAGAGGAGGCTAAGGGCTATCCTATCACCGAAGAGATTCTTAATAAGCTGAAGGGGGAGAGAAGGGATGATTTAATAATCCTTGAGGTAGATTCCTATACCAGGCTTTTTAATAGAAGAAGACAGAATTTTGTCAGGGAAAAGAATTCACTATCGCTTATACTTGCTGTAAAGCATGGGAATCTATCCTATAAGGGAGCTCCCTTTTGCCAGGATTTTGGCAATGAGAATTTTTACTATACGAGTGTTCTTTTAAACTGTCTGTTCGACTGTGAATACTGTTATTTATCGGGTATGTACCCTTCGGCTTATGTGGTGCTGTTTGTCAATATTGAGGATTATTTTAATGACATAGCTGATAAGCTAAAGGATGGAAGGAAGGCTTATTACTGTATTTCCTATGATACGGATCTGCTAGCCTTTGAAGGTCTTTTTGGTCTATCGAGAAGATTTTTTGAATTTGCTTCAAGGCCTGAAAATAAAGGACTTAAGATAGAGCTTAGGACTAAAAGTGCTGCAGTGCTTGATATTTCGGGACTTAGCACTGAAAATATAGAAAATTTTGTGATAGCAATTACCTTATCTCCAGAGAAGGTAATTAAGAGCTTTGAGCATAGGACACCTTCTCTTGAGGCAAGACTTTTGGCTTTAAAGAGGCTTGCGGCGGCGGGGTTTCCGGTGAGACTTATCTTTGATCCGGTAATAAAGCTGCAGGGCTTTGAGGAGATATATGAAGAATTTTTCTATAGGTGTGAGACTTTTCTAAAGGAGAATAAGATAGAGCCTCTAGACTGCGGTCTAGGAACCTTTAGGATTTCGGATACTTATCTTTCGAATCTTAGAAAGGTAAGGAAAGCTTCTGAAATTACTTCATATCCTTACGAGAGTGCCCGTGGTTTTTCATCTTACTCGGAAAAAAATAATGAAAGGATCCTGAAATTCTGCAGAGAAAGAATTGAAAGATTTATTCCTTCTGAAAGAATATTTACGATCTAATAATAAAGGAAAGTGTATCAAGAAAATGAATTACAATTATTCAAAAGCGGCGATAATTGAAAAGCAGCATGAGCTGCGTTCAATATCTACAAGAATGATTTCTAAATGGAGAGTATTTGCCTTTAGAGTGGTGATGGTAGTAGCGGTATGTGCTGTCATAATAGGCGTATATGCCGGATACGGTGCAGTAAAGGGCATAATCGATTGTGCTCCTGAGCTATCCCAGATCGATATCAATCCTGAGGGCTTTGCTTCTACCATTTACTTCTCAGACGGTACTGTCTCAGGAAAGCTTACCGGTGCTGAGGCAAACAGAGTAGAGGTCGATATCGAGCAGGTTCCGGAGGTGCTTCAGCATGCCTTTGTTGCTATTGAGGATGAGCGTTTCTACGATCATGATGGTATCGATATCCGTGGTATTTTCCGTGCGGGCTACTCAGTTTTCAAAGAGGGCGACCTTGGCTATGGTGCTAGTACAATTGACCAGCAGCTTTTAAAGAACAGGGTCTTCAATAATGGTAATGAGTCGAATGCTTATGACAAGATCGTTCGTAAGATACAAGAGCAGTACCTTGCCATTCAGCTCGAGCATGTATATACAAAGAATGATATTCTTGAAGCGTATATGAATACCATCAACCTTGGTAATAAGTCCTATGGTGTTGAAAAGGCAGCAGAGAATTATTTTGGAAAGAAGGTAGAGGAAATTACTCTTTCTGAGGCTGCAGTAATTGCTTCCATAGCTCTTTCACCGGTTCGTTGTAATCCTATTACAAACCCTGAGAAGAATGCAGAAAGAAGACTTGCCTGCCTTAATACAATGCTTAAGCTTGGCTATTGCAGTAAGTCAGAATATGATGAAGCTCTTAAGGATGATGTTTATACAAGAATCAAGAACTATAATGAGCAAAAGAAGAATGAAAAGAAGGAAGAGGGAGAGACCTATTATTCATATTTCCAGGATGAGCTTGTTTCTGTTATAATTGAAGATCTTCAGGAAAAGCTCGGAATGACCTATGAGGAGGCTTCTACTAAGCTTTATAACGGTGGTCTTAGTATTTATACAACTCAGGATAGAGAAATCCAGGAGGTTGTAGATAGATATTACTGCGATGAGAGCAACTTCCCTGCAATGGGTAATGACGGAGGTTCTTTCTACGAGCTTTCAAAGCAGTATGCAGTTTCAATTCTTCATTCAGACGGAACTCAGACACATTATAACAGAGCTGATTTCCTTGAATATTATTCAGATTATAATGATAGGACAAATAATTTCTATCATGCAAAGTATCCATATAATCATACTGGCATAAGCCAGTATACCGTAAGCACTGAGCTTATGGACGAGCTGCTTGATGCATATATCAATTCTCTTCTTAAGGATGGAGATCAGGTAATTGCAGAGAGCAACCGTGTTTATACACTTCAGCCGGAATCCTCCTTTGTTCTTATTAATCAGGAAAACGGTGGTGTTGTAGCAATTTATGGAGGACGTGGTGAAAAGACAGGTTCTCTTACACTTAACAGAGCAACTAAGACTCTTAGACAGATAGGTTCTACCTTCAAGGTTTTAGCAAGCTTCCTTCCGGCACTTGATGGAGCAGGAATGACACTTGCTTCTGTAGTAGATGATGCTCTTTACTATTATCCAAATACTACTACAAAGGTTGATAACTGGAATGGTGAAGTCTATAAGGGACTTATGCCTATCCGTCAGGGTATTATAAATTCTATGAACGTTGTAGCCTGCCGTGTACTTG
This sequence comes from uncultured Eubacteriales bacterium, assembly GCA_900315015.1. GTDB lineage: Bacteria > Bacillota > Clostridia > Lachnospirales > Lachnospiraceae > UBA9722. The sequence continues at coordinate 30,417 of OMXJ01000030.1, forward strand.
AAAAGGTAACTCCAGAGCTTGCGTTCAGCTATCTTAAGAAGTTAGGATTTACTACACTTGTAGAATCGGAAACTGATGCAAATGGAAGAAGCTATACAGATATAAGCATTCCTCTTGCACTTGGTGGTATCACTCACGGTGTTACAAACCTTGAGCTTACAGCAGCTTATGCAACTATTGCAGGCGGCGGTGTTTACCACAAGCCTATTTATTATACAAAGATCCTTGATTATAAGGGAAATGTTCTTTTAGAGAATGATACCGGTGGAACTCAGGTTATCAAGAACTCTACTGCATGGCTCCTTACAGATGCGATGGTAGGTGTTACTACTGAGGGTACTGGTAAGAGACTTGCTTTTAGAGATGATGAAGTTTATTCAATGATAAAGGAGCATGTAAAGGAAAAGCTCGGCCTGAGTGATGATGAGGTATCTGGCAGCGATGAGTACAAGACAATGGTCAAGGATCTCAGCGAAGCAATGACTGGCATTAAGGTAGCTGGTAAGACAGGTACAACTCATGACTATACTGATGAATGGTTCGTTGGTTTTACTACTCATTATACAGCTGGTATCTGGACAGGTTTTGATAATAACCTGTCTCAGATTAATAAGAATTACCATCAGAATCTCTGGCGTAAGCTTATGGAGGAAATCGCAGTCCTTAAGGAGACCCCGGCAGAGGATTGGGAAATGCCGGATTCAATTGTTACTGCTAAAATCTGTACAAAGTGCGGAAAGCTTGCTGTTGACGGACTTTGTGATAGAGCAGGCCAAAGAAGCGGTGAAACTACAAAGGTCGAGTACTTTGCAAAGGGTACTGTGCCTGTTGAGAACTGTACCTGCCACGTAGCGGTAAGAATCTGTGCTGATTCAGGCGGAATTGCAGGTCCATACTGTCCAAATACATATACAAAGATCTATCTTCGTAAGGATGAGACTTCTTACACCTGGGATTCAGATTATGTATACCCTTCATGGCTTAAGAAGTGTAAGGTACATACTAGTGCAGCAGATCTTATCGTACCTGATACTAGTGAAGAGGATTCAGGAGATGACGAAAGTTCATCTGATGAGGATTCTTCTGGCGGCGGTGCAGATAGCGGCGATGAGGGCAGCGAAGAATAGTGTTGTTAAATGGTTCATAGACCAAGACAGAAGAAATGTAAATAATCGTGTGAAAAATGGAGGATTTATGTACACCGTAAAATTGACAAAGCTTATTGAAAAAATGGAATTAGAGTGCGTTACCCCTGAAGTGGATTATGCAAATATCAGACTTACTCAGACTGATGTAAATAGACCGGCTCTTCAGCTTACAGGTTTCTTTGAGAATTTTGATTCAGAGCGTGTTCAGGTAATCGGTAATGTAGAATATTCATATATGCAGCAGCTTGGAGAAGAAAAGACCATTGAGATGGTAAGGAAGATAATGTCCTTTAAGATGCCTTGCATAGTGTTCTGTAGAAGCCTTCCTGTCAGTGAGGGAATAAAGAAGTGTGCGGTAGAGGCAGGAGTTCCTGTATTTTCAACTTCAAAGACTACTTCAGCCTTCATGGCAGAGGTAATAAGATGGCTCAATGTCGAGCTTGCACCAAGAATTGCTATCCACGGTGTTCTTGTAGATGTATACGGTGAAGGTCTTCTCATCATGGGCGAATCCGGTATCGGTAAGAGCGAGGCTGCTCTTGAGCTCATTAAGAGAGGTCATAGACTTGTAGCAGATGATGTAGTTGAAATCAAGAAGGTATCTGATGATACCTTAATTGGTTCATCACCTGAAAATATCAGACATCTTATCGAGCTTAGAGGTATAGGAATCATCGACGTAAAGACCTTATTCGGTGTAGAAGCGGTAAAGAATACTCAGTCAATCAATCTTGTCATCAAGCTTGAAGAGTGGCATAAGGATAAGGAATATGACAGACTTGGCATTGAGGAGCAGTATACTGAATTCCTCGGAAATAAGATAGTTTGTCATAACATTCCAATCAGACCGGGCCGTAACCTTGCAATTATCTGTGAATCTGCGGCTGTCAACTACCGTCAGAAGAAGATGGGCTATAATGCAGCTAAGGAATTCTACAATAGAATGGCCGGCGGCCTTATGAAACATAACGAGGATGATGATTGATTTATATAGAAGACAAATGATCTGTAAAGAGGAAAGTTTTTGGTATTAAAAAAAATAATATATATTTAACGGGAAAGGACATTAAGAAAATGGCTAAGTCAAATGCAAAGTATTGTTTCGGAGTAGATATCGGAGGAACAACCGTAAAGCTCGGATTATTTACCAAGGAAGGTGAGGTCCTTGATAAGTGGGAGATTCCTACAAACAGAGAGAATCATGGAGAAAGCGTTCCAGGAGATATTGCTGCTTCAATTCTAGCTAAGCTTGAAGAAAAGAATATTAATAAGGATGAAGTAATTGGTATGGGCTGCGGAGTTCCAGGACCAATGAAGCAGGATGGAACAGTACTTAAGTGTGCTAATCTCGGATGGGATATTTTTAATGTAAATGAGAAGATGGAGCAGCTGACAGGAATTACTTGTGCAGCTGGTAATGATGCTAATGTTGCAGCACTTGGTGAAATGTGGAAGGGTGCTGGAGCAGGCTATAAGAACATGGTAATGGTTACACTTGGTACAGGTGTTGGCGGCGGTGTTATCGTTGATGGTAAGATGATTGCAGGAAGCAATGGTGCTGGCGGCGAAATCGGCCATATGGTAGTTAATCCTGCTGAGACGGCGGTATGTGGCTGCGGAGGTCATGGACATCTTGAGCAGTATGCTTCAGCAACTGGTGTTGTCAGAATGGCAACAGAGCAGCTTAAGAGTGAAACAAGACAGACAGCTCTTAGAAATTTTGAAAAGCTTACAGCAAAGGATATCTTTGATCAGGCAAAGGCAGGAGATGAGGTTGCAGTAGAGCTTGTTGATAAGCTTGGCTTCTATCTTGGTTTTGCACTTGGAAATGTTGCCTGTGTATGCGACCCACAGGCTTTTATCATCGGCGGAGGTGTTTCAAGAGCAGGAGATATCCTCATAGATGCTATTTCAAAGCATTATAATGAAAATGTAATGTTTGCACTTAAGAATAAGGATTTCAAGATTGCTACTCTTGGAAATGATGCAGGTATTTATGGAAGCGCAAAGCTCATCCTCGATATTGTTAAGGGTGAAGATGTTACTGCAGACTAATAGGTAGAGATGGCAAGTAAGATGGATTTTAAGCAGGAATTGTTAAATATAATAAAGAATGGCTCTCTTCTTTTAGATGAGCCGATGAGCAGGCATACCACCTTTGGTACGGGCGGGCCTGCTAGCTTCTTTGTGAAGGAGCAGGGAAGAGATGCAGGTAAAGAGGCTGCTAGTGTGATTGCTCTTTGCCAGAAAGAGAAAATGCCTTATTATATTCTTGGCAATGGAAGTAATGTCCTATTTGCAGATGAGGGATATGACGGCCTTGTAATTTACATGGCCCCTGACAATGCAGAGGATATTGTAATAGAAGAAAAGGAAGCTTCTTTTAAGGTAAGTGTAAATGCCGGGGCAATGCTCGGCGCTACTGCGACAAAGGTGAGCCGCCTTGGAGGCAGAGGCTTTGAATTTGCAGCAGGAATTCCTGGAAGCGTCGGCGGTGCTGTATTTATGAATGCCGGTGCCTATGATGGCCAGATAAATGATGTCATAGTAAATGCAGAGGTTTATCTGATAGAAAATGGCGAAGTGACCAGGAAGGTCTTTGGTAAAGAGGATCTGAAGCTATCTTATAGGCATAGCGCTCTTATGGAGCATGAAGAAAATGGTAGTGCAGTCATCTGCGCCGCGGCAGAGTTTGAAGTCAAAAAAGGAAATGCAAAGGAAGCTATGGACCTGATTGCTGAGCTTAGGGAAAAAAGAGTCAGCAAGCAGCCACTTGAATATAAGAGTGCAGGAAGTACCTTTAAAAGGCCTGAAAATAATTATGCAGGAAAGCTTATTCAAGAGGCAGGACTTAGAGGTTATAGCGTAGGCGATGCTCAGGTTTCAGAAAAGCATTGCGGCTTTGTAATAAATAAGGGAGCTGCAACTACAGGTGACATTGTTACTTTAATGAGAACTGTAATTGACAGAGTATATGAAAATAGCGGAATAAGGCTTGAGCCTGAGGTGAGACTTGTTGGTGTAAGCCTTTAAGAAAAGGTATTGAGGAGAGGGTGGTATCATGAAGGAAGAGACAGGTAGAAATATTATGAGGTTCGTTATAGTGACGGGTCTTTCAGGCGCGGGAAAAAGTACGGCGCTTAAGACATTAGAAGACTATGGTTATTTTTGCGTAGACAATCTTCCTCTTTTACTTATATCTGAATTTGCAAGAATCATGATCAAGGGCAATAATGCTCTTGATAAGATTGCTCTTGGAATTGATATAAGAAGCGGAGAGGAAATTGGAACAATTGGTGATATATTAAATCAGATAAAGGAGATGGGCGTCCAGTATGAGGTGCTCTTCCTTGAATCTAATACTAAAGAGCTCATAAAGCGCTATAAGGAGACTAGAAGAGCTCATCCTCTATCAGGTACAAAGGGAAATGTAGAGGATGGAATAAAGAGAGAAAGAGAGCTGCTCGGCTATTTAAAGGAGCATGCTAATTATGTGGTAGATACCTCAAAGCTCCTTGTAAGGGATTTAAAGCAGGAACTTGAGCATATCTTTGTAGAAAATGGAGATTTTAATAATTTTGTAATTTCAATTACTTCTTTTGGTTTTAAGTATGGTATTCCAATAGATGCAGATCTTGTAATGGATGTAAGATTCTTGAACAATCCGTTCTATGTACCAGAGCTAAAGCCTTTATCAGGAAGAGATAAGGAAGTATTTGACTATGTAATGGCTAGTCCTACGGCAGAGGAATTTCTTAATAAGTATTTAGATCTGCTTAATTTCCTCATTCCTCAGTATAAGAAGGAGGGAAAGACAAATCTTGTCATAGGAATCGGCTGTACAGGTGGAAGACATAGATCAGTTGCTGTTGCCATAGAGCTTGGCAGAAGACTTATGGACGGTGAGTATGTAATCAAGGTAGACCATAGGGATCTAAGCAGAGATGTCAGCAGGTAGAGGTGATAAATTGAGCTTTTACGAAAATTTGCGCAATGAGATTATTAATATTTCAGAAAGCTATGAAAAGCGCGGCAGGTTTTCAAACAGTGTTACCTTAGAGGATAGGGCAGAGTATATAAGATATGAATTTCTTCAGTGCGGAGGCATGAATGATCCTGAAAAATCTTATAGAGTTACTTTCTCCTTTGATTCAAGGGAAAAGGCGGAGACCTTTGCAGAGGTGATTTATTTAGCTGCAAAGGAGGCTGATCTGTCATCGCTTATGGATATGAATGTAATTAAGCTTTCCTTAAGCAGCGGCATGCTTTACATAAAGGACAGCGATGCTATTTCAGCGCTGCTTCAGATAATGGGTGCTTCACATGCCATGATGGAGCTTGAGAATATAAAAATTCTCAAGAACCTCAGAAATAATTTGAATAGAAAGGTAAATTGTGAAGCAGGAAATATTGGAAAAGCTGTTAAGGCAGCAGGTAAGAGAATAGATGACATAAATTTCCTGAAAGAAAGGGGAGCTTTTGATGGGCTGCCTGAGGATTTAAAGGAAATAGGCAATCTTAGAATCATGTACCCTGAGGATAGCCTTAGCGAGCTTGGAGAAAAGCTGACGGAGAAGCTCGGAAAGAGCGGCGTGAGCCATCGCCTTGATAAGCTTTCTGCCGAAGCAGAGAAAATACGAAAAAGTGAACAAAAAAATTGAAGAAATTTCGCATATTTGTGTATTTTTACACAAATAGTAAAAATAGACTTGACTTAGTCCAAATGTTGATATAATATTGTCTTTGAATTCGGAGTTTTTTGTAATTTATGGATTTGAGTAACAGATAATATTAACATTGCGGAGGAGTAAGATGGTTTCAAAAGTAATGAGTATTAGCGAAAAGGCTAATCTTGTACCAATCAAGATAGCAGAGCTTGTATCAATCGCAAATCAGTTCGATTCAAGTATTCACATTGAGCAGGACGACAAAGTTGTAAATGTAAAGAGCATTATGGGAATGATGGGACTTGGCATAACAACAGGAACAGAGTTTAAGGTTACTGCAGACGGTGAAGATGAGAGTCGCGCCATCGAAAAAATCGAGCAGTATGTCTGTGCTCTTGCTAGCTAAAAATCAGGTCATTTTGTGAATGCAAATTTACAAACTCACTAATACCCGCGGGCAATCCCGTGGGGTTGCATAGCGACCCTGAGTGAGTAGCCTAAGTTCTTTGAAAACTACGTTAAGAGAGAATATATAGTTACCTACGGATGTAGTACCAAGTCTGTAGCTCTAAGGTTAGTGATTAAACAATTCTGAGGTATAGGAACAGTGTTGCTTACATAAAACCTCTCATTAACATTGGCGATGGTACACTAACCACTCTTCGGAGTGAGTAATTAAATCCTTATA
>OMXJ01000016.1 GCA_900315015.1 uncultured Eubacteriales bacterium
GGAGGAAATACCCCAGGTGGAGATACCCCAGGTGGAGATACCCCAGGAGGAAATACCCCAGGTGGAAATACCCCAGGAGGAAATACCCCAGGAGGAAATACCCCAGGAGGAAATACCCCAGGTGGAGATACCCCAGGAGGAAATACCCCAGGTGGAAATACCCCAGGAGGAAATACCCCAGGAGGAAATACCCCAGGTGGAGATACCCCAGGTGGAAATACCCCAGGAGGAAATACCCCAGGTGGAGATACTCCAGGCGGAACTACAGGAACTCCAGAACAGGTTGTAACAACAACTCAGGAAGGAAATACTGAAGATGTAACAACTGTAGGAACAACTGAAACCACAGAAGAAACCACAGAAGCTACACAGACAACAGCAACCACAGCAACTACAGCTGCTGATAATACAACAAAGGCAACAAAATCAACAGACGAAGGTGAAACAACAGCAACCACAGCAACAACCAAGGCTACTACTGAAGATAAGGGTGGAAAGACCGAGCGTACAACAGAAACCACAGCAACAAATGGCGGAACTACAGCTCGTACAACTGGAAACACAGATGGACAGACAGTAGCAAGAACAACAGTTTCAACAATCTATGTTGATAGACCAGGTGTTACAACAAGACAGACCGTAGCAGGTGATGATGAAAAGAGAACTGTAGTAACACATACCAAGGTAGTAAAGGTCAGAACCGATAATGGAACAACAAGCCCGGATTGGTACTTAGAATTTGATGATCCTAATAACCCATTTGGATATGCATACATAGATGAAGACGGAAATACTGTACTTGTATTCTATGATGACGGAGGAATGGTTAACGGATCAGATAAGCTTCCTAAGACAGGAACCTCACCAATCGGATACTTCGTAGCATTTGGTATGATGACATTAATGCTTGGTGTAACAATAGCAGCTAAGAAGCGTGAAGAAGAGGAATAATCGATAAAACGGTTAATAACTCTAAAATGAAATAACTAAGGGCTACTTCCGAAAGGGAGTGGCCCTTTTTTTGTCTAAAAAGAAGAAGAAAGAATTATAGGGTAAATGAATCAGCACGTTAATGAGAAAAAATAAACTTGACAAATACCCTATAGGGGTATACAATCTGGATATGAGTAATACCCCGAGGGGGTATTAATACCCTAAGGGGGTATTAATACCCTAAAGGGTATATTAAATGCAGCTGGAAAATGATTATAAAGTAACGGTAAAAGAAGATACCTGACATTAAAGCATTAGAAGGCAGGAGAATGAAAAGACAAAGAAAATTAATAGATAGAGAAAATGAAAAGACAAAGAAAATTAATAGATAGAGAAAATGAAAAGACAAAGAAAATTAATAGATAGAGAAAATGAAAAGACAGAGAAAGAAAAGATAGAAAAAGAAAATGTAGAAAGCGGCTAAATAAGTCTTCTAAAGTAACTAAAAGTATAAAAGTAAAAGAATGTGAGGCAAAGTATGGCAAAGGAAAATGAAATGGAGAAATGCTGCTGCAGCAAAAGAAAAAAAGAAAGGACATCTCAGGAAAAGCAATGCATGCTAAATAGATTAGCAAGAATAGAAGGACAGATAAAGGCACTGAGAAAAATGGTAGAAGAAGATGCCTATTGCCCGGACATATTAACTCAGGCAAGCGCCGCAGCAAGCGCACTTAATAGCTTTAATAAGGTACTTCTGACAGATCATTTAAAAAGCTGTGTAGTTGAAGACATAAAGAATGAAAAAGAAGGGGCAATAGAAGAATTAGTGGCCCTTTTAGGAAAGCTCATGAGGTAAAAGAACCAAAGTTAAAAGGTTCCATGTATCAGAAGGAGAAAGAACCAAAGTGAAAAGGTTCCACGTATCAGAAGGAGAAAGTACCAAAGTAAAAAAACTTCACGTATCAGAAGGAGAAAGAACCAAAGTGAAAAAACTCCATGTATTGGAAGGAGAAAAGCAATGGAACAATATCTAGTGACAGGAATGTCCTGTGCAGCCTGTCAGGCCCATGTTGAAAAAGCCGTAAAAAAGGTAGAGGGAGTAAAATCAGTCTCGGTATCCCTATTAACCAACTCGATGGCGGTAGAAGGAGAAGCAAAGCCGGAAGAGATAATAAAGGCAGTAGAAAAAGCAGGATATGGAGCAAAGCAGAAGTTTAAAGAAGAAAAAATAAAGGGCGTATCAGCTTCAGAAAAGCTAAAAGCCCAGGAAGAAGCCTTAAAGGATAAGGAAACGCCAAAGCTTGCAAAAAGACTAGCATGGTCAGTAGGCTTTTTGTTAGTGCTAATGTATATCACGATGGGACATAACATGCTAGGTTGGCCGTTGCCAGGCTTTTTTAAGCATAATCACCTAGGTCTGGCACTTACCCAGATGCTGATAGCAATGATCGTAATGTTCATAAATAGAGCCTTCTTTATATCTGGCTTTAAGACACTCTTTCACGGAACACCAAATATGGATGCACTTATCGCACTAGGCTCTAGTGTATCCTTTGGCTGGTCATTATATGTATTTTACAAGATGACCTGCATGATCACAGGAGGGGCAGAAAACATGGAGCTCATGGAGCTGTATCATAATCAGCTCTACTTTGAATCAGCGGCAATGATACCAGCGCTTATAACCGTTGGAAAAACACTTGAATCCTTATCAAAGGGCCGCACAACAGATGCCCTGAAGAATCTCATGAAGCTAGCGCCAAAGACGGCGGTAGTGGAAAGAGAAGGGGAGCAAAAAGAAGTCGGAATAGATGAGGTAGAGCTAGGAGATATCTTCGTAGTAAAGCCTGGAGAAGCAATCCCTGTTGATGGAATTATAATAGAAGGAAGTACTGCGATAGATGAATCAGCACTAACAGGAGAATCAATACCAGTTGATAAAAATGTAGAGGATCAGGTAAGTGCAGCAACGATAAATCAGTCAGGCTATATAAAGGCAAAGGCAACCAGAGTAGGAGAGGATACTACCTTCTCGCAGATAATACAGATGGTAAGTGATGCAGCAGCCACAAAGGCGCCAATAGCAAGAATAGCAGACAAGGTATCAGGGGTATTCGTGCCGGCAGTAATAAGCATAGCGATAATAGTAGCAATAATCTGGCTGATAAAGGGAGGCTTTAATAGTGAGAGCCTGGCCTTTGCACTAGAAAGAGCAATAAGCGTATTAGTAATATCCTGCCCATGTGCACTTGGACTTGCAACACCGGTAGCAATAATGGTAGGAAATGGAGTAGGAGCCAAAAACGGGATTTTATTTAAAACCAGTGAATCGCTTGAAAATACAGGAAAGATTCAAATAATAGCTCTCGACAAAACAGGAACCATAACAGAAGGAAAGCCGGAAGTTACGGATATAATACCGCTAGAAGGAGTAAAAGAGAAGGAACTTACTGAAACCGCTTATTCACTTGAAATAAAGAGCGAGCATCCACTTGCAAAGGCGATAGTATCAAAATTTGAAAAAGACTATAAGGGAAAAATAGAAACAGCAGAAGACTTCAAGGCTCTTGCAGGAAATGGAATAGAAGGAAAAATTAAAAAAGAAGAATGTCATGCAGGTTCGGAAAGATTTATAAGCTCTTATATAAATATATCAGGAGAAATAAAGAAAAAATCAGAAGAGCTTGCAGAGCAGGGAAAGACACCGCTATACTTTGAAAAGAAGGGAAAGCTCCTTGGAATAATAGCAGTAGCGGATGTAATAAAGAAAGACTCTGCCGAGGCCATAAAAGAACTTAAGAATATGGGCATAGAAGTAGTAATGCTGACAGGAGATAACGAAAAAACAGCAAAAGCCATAGCAGATCAATCAGGTGTAGATAAAGTAATAGCAGGTGTACTGCCAGATGGAAAAGAGGCAGTAATAAAGGATCTTAAAAAACGCGGCAAGGTAGCCATGGTCGGAGATGGAATAAATGATGCACCGGCACTGGTAAGCTCAGATATAGGAATAGCAATAGGAGCAGGAACGGATGTAGCAATCGATTCTGGAGAAATAGTGCTAATGAATTCAAAGCTAAAGGATGTTTCAGCAGCGGTAAGACTTAGCAGAGCGACACTCAGGAACATATATGAAAATCTGTTTTGGGCCTTTGCATACAACATAATACTGATACCTATGGCGGCAGGGCTTTATACCGGAATAAAAATGAACCCGATGTGGGGAGCGGCAGCCATGTCAATATCAAGCTTTACAGTCTGCATGAATGCCCTAAGACTCAATTTGTTTAAACTACATTCATCAAAGCACGACAGGCCGATGCGACATAAGGCGATACCAAGTGCAGAAAAAGAAAAGATAATCGTAGCTGAAAATGCAGTAAATGGAAGAGCAGGCGTGTGCCCAATAGGAGTAAAAAGTGAAAAAAAAGCAGAAGCTGAATTAAATAATAAAACGGAGGAAATAATTATGACAAAGACAGTAAATATCAAGGGAATGATGTGTCCGCACTGCGAAGCAACAGTAAAGAAAGCTTTAGAAAAGCTTGATGGAATAAGCAAAGCAACAGTATCACATGAAAAAGGAACAGCGGTAATCGAGCTTACAAAGGAAGTAGCAGAAGCAGACATAAGAGAGGCCATAGAAGATAAGGATTATACCTTTGTATCAATAGAGTAATTTGTTAGAATGCACCTAAAGAGCAGAAAGTGTATGGCAAAGGCGCGTCGTGGATTTGAAACCAAAAGGAGTAACCTCAAAAAAACGAATAAAATAGCCCAGCCCAAAACGCAAGGGTTAGATAGTGCAAAATAATGCAAAAGTAAAATGTATGTAAAATGAGATGCACCGAAAAATGCAACGAAATGTAAAAAAAACGGGAGCTGAAACCCGAAAAAGTAAAAGAAAAAGTAGAAAAACCAGAAAAGGAGTTAAAAATGAAGACAGTAGAATTAAAGGTAACCGGGATGAAATGTGTGCACTGTGAAGCAAATGTAGCAAAGGCACTTGAAAAGGTAGAAGGAGTAGAAAAAGCAATAGCCGACCGTACTCACGACCGTGTGCTTATAAGACTTACAGGTGAGGAAGTAGACGAAAATGCCATAAAGAGCGCATTAGCAGAACTTGAAGGAAAAAACTACGAAGGCATAGTAGAATAATGTAGCCGGCGGCAAAGCTTATGTAACCCATATAGCCTTTAAAAAGGCAATGATATAAGCACAAAAAGCGCTGAAATATATCTGAATGCGGATGCAAAATATCTTTAAAAAACACTATTATTACAGAATTAGTGGTTGAAGAAAAAGTAAAAAAATGATATACTAAATTCTAATTGGGCGTTGATTTTAAATTATACAAAAATCATAATCATGATAGCAAGATATAGAAATGGGGCAGATTCGTAGATGTGGCTTGAAGATTTATTAGGAAATAATGTATTAACGACAACTGCATTAGCGTGGCTATTAGCAGGAATTGCAAAGGTAATAATTGTCTTACTTACAACAAAGAAATTTGACGCAAGCAGAATATTTGGAGATGGCGGAATGCCAAGTGCTCATAGTGCATTTGTAACATCGCTTGCAACTAGTGTAGCAATGGAATGCGGAGTCGGAAGTGTAGAATTTGCAATAAGTGCATCACTTGCATTTATCGTAATGCACGACGCGCATAGCGTTAGATTAGAAGCAGGAAAGCATGCAAAGAGAATAAATGAAATCTTAGACATGTTGAATGATGAAAAAATCAATGTAGAAGGAAAGATGAAGGAGCTTCTTGGACATACTCCTCTTCAGGTTCTTTTCGGATCTTTACTTGGTTTAACAACAGCGCTTTTAAGATATCTTGCTTTAGGACAGACATTAGTAAAGTAAAAAGTATTCATTCTTATAAAAATCAGAAATTAAAAGGGCCATCGCTTAGAGAAATCTAGAGCGATAGCCCTTATTTTTTGTCTAAAATTAAAATATCATTGCAGATTAAACTACAAATCAAGAAGAAAACTTATCCTAAAATTAGTTCATAGCCTTCTTGATAGCTGCAAGGAGCTCATCATAAGTATCAAAAGCAGGAAGATCAGGATTCTCAGCCTTGATAGAATCAGGGCTCTTGAAAAGGAAACCAGCCTTACTAGCCTTGATCATTCCAAGATCGTTGTAGCTGTCACCACTTGCGATTGTATCATAACCGATAGACTGAAGAGCCTTAACAGTAGTGAACTTAGACTTTTCACATCTCATTTTAAAGCCTGTAATCTCGCCGTTCTCAGCAACCTCAAGAGAATTACAGAAAATAGTAGGCCAGCCAAGCTTCTTCATAAGAGGGCTAGCGAACTGCTCGAAGGTATCACTGATGATGATTACCTGAGTAAAAGAACGGAGCTCATCGAGGAATTCCTTAGCACCTGGCATAGGATCGATAGTAGCAATAGTCTCCTGGATTTCTTTGAGACCAAGACCATGCTCCTTAAGGATGCCAAGACGCCACTTCATAAGCTTATCATAATCAGGCTCGTCTCTGGTAGTCTTCTTAAGCTCTGGGATTCCACTAGCCTTAGAAAAAGCAATCCAGATTTCTGGAACGAGTACGCCTTCAAGATCTAAACAAGTAATATACATAAAATTATCTCCAATCTTCGGTATTTCCCGAAACGTTATAATGTAGAATTATAAAACAAAACCCCGGATATGTCAAACTAAAACTATCGAAATACAATCAGCAGAGAGAAAAAAGATGTAATTTGTTATACAAAAAAGATGTGTTTTCTTATACTTTTATTTAAGCAGAAAGTGAAAAAGATAAGTAAAAAATGAAAGAGTAAAACGAAGTATCAGGGTGTCGTTTTGTGAAAGGTTAAGTGAAAGATATAAAAAAGGCCGGGATTGGTACTATTAGGTGAAATTTTACATATAATTTTGAATAAAAAAACACATTGAAACAAAAATTTGAATATAATATAATGAGGCAAATTGTGCATACTGGAGTTCTGAAGTAGTAGAAAAACAGCCACATTCGGGCATGTGAGGGTACGAAAAAAAATGAAGGTCTGCTCAAGAAATTAAAATAAAAATGAAATGGAGAGACAACCATGGGAGAAATCGTTGAAAAGGGACCACTTACAGACGAGTACCTTCAGAAAATGGACGCCTACTGGCGTGCAACAAATTACCTTGGTGCAGCACAGCTTTATCTTTTAGATAATCCGCTTCTTCGCTCACCACTTACAATGGACGATGTAAAGAAAAAGATCGTAGGACACTGGGGAACAGTACCAGGACAGAACTTTATCTATGTACATCTTAACCGTGTAATCAAGAAGTATGATCAGGATATGATCCTTATATCAGGTCCTGGCCACGGAGGAAACTTCTTCGTAGCAAATACATACCTTGAAGGAACTTACAGCGAAGTATATCCAAACATAAGTGAGGATATCGAAGGAATGAAGAAGCTCTGCAAGCAGTTCTCATTCCCGGGAGGAATCAGCAGCCACGTAGCACCTGAAACACCAGGATCAATACATGAAGGCGGAGAGCTTGGTTATTCAATCGCTCATGCATTCGGTGCAGTATTTGATAACCCGGATCTTATAGCTACCTGCGTAGTAGGTGATGGTGAAGCAGAAACAGGTCCTCTTGCGACCTCATGGCATTCAAATAAATTCCTTAACCCGGTAACAGATGGAGCAGTACTTCCAATTCTTCATCTTAACGGATTTAAGATTTCAAACCCAACACTCCTTGCAAGAATATCACACGAGGAGCTTGTAGCGTTATTCAAGGGTTATGGATGGAAGCCTTACTTTGTTGAGGGTGATGACCCAATGACAATGCATCGCTTAATGGCAGAAACACTTGATAAGGTTATGGATGAAATCAAGGCAATCCAGAAGAACGCACGTGAGAACGGCGATACAACAAGACCAGAGTGGCCAATGATCGTTCTTCGTACACCAAAGGGATGGACAGGACCGAAGGAAGTAGATGGAGTAAAGATCGAAGGATCATTCCATGCACATCAGGTACCTGTAATGATGGACAAGCCACATCATCTTGAAATCCTTGAGAAGTGGTTAAAGAGCTATCATCCAGAAGAGCTTTTCGATGAGAAAGGCGCACTTATACCAGAATTAAAGGCATTAGCACCAACAGGTGATAAGAGAATCGGATCAAACCCACATGCAAATGGTGGAAAGCTCCTTCACGACCTTAGAATGCCAGATTTCCGTCAGTATGCAGTAGATGTACCAGCTCCAGGTTCTGTTGAAAAGCAGGATATGATAGAGCTCGGCGGATTTATCCGTGACATCTTTAAATTAAATGCGGATTCAAAGAACTTCCGTATCTTTGGACCAGATGAGACAATGAGTAACCGTCTTAACAAGGTATTCGATGTAACAAATCGTGATTGGAACAACGGAACAGATGAAGGTACAGATGAATTCCTTGCAGCAGATGGAAGAGTAATGGATTCAATGCTTTCAGAGCATATGTGCGAAGGCTGGCTTGAAGGCTACATCCTTACAGGACGTCATGGCTTCTTTGCAAGCTACGAAGCATTCATCCGTATCATCGACTCAATGGCATCACAGCATGCAAAGTGGTTAAAGGTATGTAATGGCTTATCATGGAGACAGCCAATCGCATCACTTAACCTTGTACTTACATCAAATGTATGGCAGCAGGATCATAACGGCTTTACACATCAGGATCCAGGCTTCCTTGATCATATCGCAAATAAGAAGGCAGATGTAGTACGTCTCTACCTTCCACCAGATACAAACTGCTTACTTTCAACAATGGATCATTGCCTGCGCAGTAAGAATTACGTTAATGCAATCGTATCAAGTAAGCATCCACGTCCACAGTGGCTTACAATGGAGCAGGCTGTTAAGCACTGCACACAGGGTATCGGCATCTGGGATTGGGCATCAACAGACAGAGGCGAAGAGCCAGACGTTGTACTTGCATGCTGTGGTGATACACCAACACTTGAAGCACTTGCAGCAGCAGATATCATCCATGAGCACATGCCGGAAATCAAGGTTCGTTTCGTAAACGTAGTTGACCTTATGAAGCTTGAGCCAAAGGAAGAGCATCCACACGGACTCTCAGACATCGATTATGATTCTATCTTCACAAAGGATAAGCCAATCATCTTCGCATTCCATGGATATCCAAAGCTTGTACACGAGCTTACATACAACCGTCATAATGATAACCTTCACGTATATGGTTACCATGAAGAAGGAACAATCACAACACCATTCGATATGCGTGTTCAGAACAAGATTGATAGATTCAACCTTGTAATCGCAATGCTCCAGAACATTCCTAACATTGGAAATAAAGGCGCATTCCTTATGCAGGAAATGAGAAACAAGCTTGTTGAGCATAAGCAGTACATCCATGATAATGGTGTAGATATGCCAGAGGTAGCTAATTGGAAGTGGAAGGGACTTGACTAATATATAGTCCTAATGCAGATTAAATAAGACACAAAAAGGCCATCCGGAAAAATCCGGATGGCCTTTTTATTATTATAAGCCCCAATCCTAGTTAAGATAAACGTTGGTATGGTTGTCGCCTTCGCCCACTCTTAAGGACTTAATGCTGGTAATGTACTTAGAGAAGGTAGAATAACCGAATTCCTTAGGATTGAACTGAGGATATTTCTGATGGATTCTCTTGCCGAGCTGAGCTAAATAAATGCCGTTCTTGCCAGCCTCGGTAACTAACTTAACAGCGTAAGAGGTAATCTCATTCTTGGTGCTGTCATCATTTCTGAGAGCAACCATGACAGTGCTTTCCTTTTTGCTTACATCGAAGGTATCGATTTCATCAATAAAGGTAGAAAGAGAACTATAGCCATAATTTCTAGTATCGAAATCGGAATACTTTTTCTGAAGACGGCTGCCTATCTCACCAAGACCGGTTTCCTTGCCCTTATTGTCATTTTCGGTAATGATCTCGATGATGGTATTGATGATATCACTCTGAGGAATGACATTAGGAGCGCTTTTTGCCTTCTTATTATTTTTGCCCTGCTTATTACCGCTTCGATTGTCCTGATTTTCGTAATTAAAAGGATCGATGAAGCCATTTCCGACATTCTCAAAAACAGAATTAGGAGAAATGCTATTAACATTGCTATAATTATCAGAAGGCTCAATAAGGAGTTCGAGATTAGTGAAAACAGAACATGCAGCCCTAAAGGACTTAGGAGTCTTCTTTTCGCCCATACCAATAACATGCATTCCTGATTCACGCAAACGGCTAGCGAGCCTTGTGAAATCACTATCACTAGAAACAATGCAGAAACCATCGACATTATCTGTATAGAGAATGTCCATGGCATCAATAATAAGAGCAGAATCAGTGGCATTTTTGCCGGTTGTATTTCTGAACTGCTGAATAGGGGTGATGGAATTAGAAAGAAGCTCATCCTTCCATTTGCCAGACTGAGGCTGAGTCCAATCACCGTAAATACGTCTATAGGTGATAACACCATATTTAGTCATTTCATCAAGAATAGCAGAAATGTATTTAGCTGAAATATTATCAGAATCTATAAGAACAGCATATCGCTTGTCTTCCATAAAAACCTCCGAAATGTAGTAAGCTAAAAACTATTTTAACTAAAGCTAATTCTACCATAAAAGAGGGACTATGTCAAAAAAAACTTGAAATAATAAGGCTTTAGAGCCTTTACAAAAGAAGCTGTTTGTATTAAAATGAAAAATCATTAAAAATATCAGGAGCAAAAAATGAAGGTCGTAATAGCCATAGATTCATTTAAAGGAAGCCTGACCTCGATAGAGGCAGGAATAGCTGCGGCAGAAGGTTTTAAAAGAGCAGATAAGAGGATAGAGTGCAAAGTAAAGCCCCTTGCAGATGGCGGAGAAGGAACCGTGGAAGCACTTGTATCCGGAATGGGCGGAAATTTAGTGAGCCTTCAGGTTACAGGTCCGTTAGGAGAAAAAATAGAAAGCAGATATGGAATAATAGAAGAAAAAAAGCTCGCAGTTATAGAAATGAGTGCGGCGGCAGGAATAACTCTTGTTCCTAAAGAAAAGCTAAATCCAATGAAGACCACTACCTATGGAGTAGGAGAAATAATAAAGGATGCAATAGGAAAAGGCTGTAGAAGCTTTATAATAGGCATAGGCGGTAGCAGCACTAATGACGGCGGAGCAGGAATGCTGCAGGCACTGGGTTTTGATCTAAAAGATAAGGAAGGAAAGAATATATCTTATGGAGCAGAAGGCCTGTCAAGGCTTGCAGAAATATCAGATAAAAATGTGCTTAAAGAAATAAAAGAATGCAGTTTTAAGGTAGCCTGTGACGTAAATAACCCTCTTTGCGGAGAAAAAGGCTGCAGCAGGGTGTTTGCACCTCAAAAGGGAGCAGATTCAAAAATGATAGAGAAAATGGATGCATATTTAAAAAAGTATGCAGAAATCGCAAAAGAAAGCTTTGAAGAAGCAGATCCAGATTATCCGGGAGCAGGAGCAGCAGGAGGCCTTGGCTTTGCGTTTAAGAGCTTTTTAGGCGCAGAGCTGACCCCAGGGATAGATCTTGTAATAAAGGAAACAAACTTAGAAGAAGAAATAAGGGAAGCAGACCTTGTAATAACAGGAGAAGGAAAGTTAGATGCCCAGACCTCGATGGGAAAGGCACCGGTAGGAGTAGCTAAAATAGCAAAAAAATATGGAAAGCGTGTCATAGCCTTTGCAGGAGCAGTTACAGAAGATGCGAGGGAATGCAATGAAAAAGGAATAGATGCATTCTTTCCTATAGTAAGAGGAATAACGACTCTAGAAGAGGCATTAGAAAAAGAAACAGCAAGAAGGAATTTAGAGGAGACAGCCGAGCAGGTAGCAAGACTTATAATAGCATCAAGGACCTAAAATAGTGTGTGTAAAGACAGAAAATAAGAATCAGATGCATGGTTATAGGTAAATATGTCAGAGAATAGAAAAAAGTTATCGGAAAAAAATGTCAGCAAATTTGGTAAAAATAGGGAGAGGTAAAGTAAAATAAAAAGTAATAGGACGTGGAAAAGGTAGAAAAATACGCAAAAGAAAAAAACAAAAGAAAAAAGCAAAAAGAAGAATGTAAAAGAGAAAAGCAAAAGAGGAGAATGATATGATCAGAGTAGCAACAGTAGAGGACGCAGAAGAAATACTGAAAATATACGACTATTATGTAAGAAATACGGCAATAACCTTTGAATATGTCACACCGACAATAGAAGAATTCAGAGAAAGAATCAAAAATACCCTGAAAGCGTATCCTTATCTGGTATATGAAAGAGAAGGAAAAATTGTAGGTTATTCCTATGCAGGAAGGCTTCATCCAAGAAAAGCCTATGACTGGTCAGTAGAAACCACCATATATGTAGATAAAGATGAAAGAAGAAGCGGCATAGGAAAAGAACTTTATGACGCCTTAGAAAAAATACTTGCAAAAATGAATGTCACAAACGTATGTGCCTGCATAGCTTACCCAGATGTAGAAGATGAGCATCTCACCAAAAACAGCGTGGAATATCATGGACACCTTGGCTATAAAATGATAGGAATATTCAATAAATGTGCCTATAAATTTGATACCTGGTATAATATGGTATGGATGGAAAAGATAATAGCAGAACATAAAGCAAAGCCAGATGCATTAATAAACTTTAATGCAGTGGATATCAGTGGAATACTTGGTTGAATTAGAAAAAAACTGTGGAAAACTATAGACATATATGCAAAAAGAAAAAGAAATGTGAATATAGTAGCCAAATGAGATAAAGAATGGTGAATAAAGAAGCCGAATGAGATAAAGAACGGTGAAAAAGAAGCGTAATAAGATAAAAAAGTGCTGCAGGCATCTGCCTGCAGCACTTTAATTATGCATTTCAAAAATTTAGATAATGCCCGCAATTACTTTGAAGCCTTTGCAGCAGCCTCAGCCTTAGGTGACTTCTTAACTAAGAAGATGCTGAGTAAAAGAGCAACAACGTAAAGAGCAAGTGTAGCATAAAGAACCATCTGATAACCAGTAGGGTTAACAGAAATCATATTTCCGTGGCCATCATCAATCTGTGTAACCTCACCGAAATGGTTAACGATGAAAGTAGCAAGCTGGTTACCAGTAAGACCAGCGAAAGCCCAAGCAGAAAGAGTAATACCATGGATAGCTGAAATGCTTCCCATGCCATAGTGGTCAGAAAGAAGAGTAGGAACATTAGAGAAACCACCGCCGTAGCCTGCATTTACAATGAAGATAAGTGCAAGAACAAGAACAATGAGTAATGTATTTCCACTACCGTTCTTAATACCATTTGTAACAATAACAAGAGCTGTAGAAGCGATAGAAAGGATGAAAATTAACTTATAGATAGTATTTCTATCCTTCATTGAATCAGCCCAAGCTGAGAAACCAAGACGTCCGCCTGCATTGAAAATAGCTGAAATAGTAGAAATAAGACCAGCTGAAGCAGCAAGACCGATACACTTAACAATCATCTTCTCCTGAGAAATAAGAGCAAGACCGCAAGTGATGTTTATATAGAACATAAGCCATATTCCAATGTAGTTTGTCATAGGACGAGTCTTAAGAGTCTCCATGATGCTAGGCTTCTTTTCTGTAGCAGCTGGCTCATGCCATCCGTCAGGCTTCTTAAGAAGAAGGTGACCCACAAACATCATAACAAAATATACACCAGCTAAGATGTAGAACATCTTGTAAACGCCGCCCTCACCAAGGTTTGCAAGGAGAGCCTGCATGATAGGGCTGGCAATAGCCTTAGCAGCACCGAAACCTGCAACAGCAAGACCGGTAGCAAGACCCTTACGATCAGCGAACCAAAGCATGAGAGTCTTAACTGGAGATAAGTAACCAGTACCAAGACCAATACCCATGATGAAACCATAGCTTAAATAAATACCAATAAGAGAAACAAGACTTCCCTTGTGAGCACCGCCGTATGAAATGAAGAAACCAGTACCGGCCATACCAACTGCAAAGCAGATTGTAGCGATAAGTGATGACTTATGTATGTCACGTTCTACGACATTACCGAGGAAAGCGGCAGACATGCCAAGGAAGAAAATTGCGAAACTGAATGCCCATTCTGTAGCACCCTTAGAGAAGCCGATGTAATCAGCAATCTCCTGACTGAAGATAGACCAACAATATACGGTACCGATACTGCAATGGAGCAGAAGCGCTGGAATAGCAGCGCGAAGCCATTTTCCGCCGAATGACTTGCTTTTTTTGTCGTTTGACATGAAGAAATTCTCCTTTCAGAAACTAAAAAATTAAGGGAAAGAAAATGTATGAAAAACATACAAAAACTATAAATACCCGCAACTTAAAATTCTAACATAATATTTTTTTAAAATCAAGCAATATTTGCATAAAACACTAGTAGAAATATAACACTAGTAGAAATATAGTGAAGATTCACGAATCCTTCATTAAAGACCAAAAAAATCTTGACTATGAATCTTCAATTTGATAATATATAGAATTAGGCGAGAAATATAACAAAGTTTATTAAGCACCATTACCGGAGGTAACATAATGGCTAATGCTAACAATGGTTTTATCACTGGAACAGAATCTGCTTCAGAAATGATTCTTATCCTTGATTTCGGCGGACAGTATAATCAGCTGATAGCAAGAAGAGTAAGAGAATGTAATGTATATTGTGAGGTACATCCTTGCACAATGCCTCTTGAAGAGGTAAAGAAAATCAAGAATCTTAAGGGCATCATCTTTACAGGTGGACCAAATAGTGTATATAAGGAAGATTCTCCGCACTATGATAAGGAAGTATTTAATCTTGGCGTACCAATTCTCGGTATCTGCTATGGATGTCAGCTTATGGCGCATCTCCTTGGCGGCGTTGTAGAAGAAGCACAGGGCGATACAGCAAGAGAATATGGAAAGACAAAGACTTATTTTAATACACAGTGCAAGCTTTTCAAGGGACTGCCAGAACAGGGCGTTACCTGGATGAGCCATGGTGACTATATGTCAAAAGTACCAGAGGGCTTTGAGCTTGTAGCACATTCAGATGCATGTCCAAATGTAGCAATAGCAGATGAAAAGCGTGGTTTCTATGGAACTCAGTATCATCCAGAGGTAAATCATACAGAGCATGGAAAGGATATGCTAAGAAATTTCCTTTATGATGTATGTCATGTAAAGGGAGATTGGCAGATGGGCAATTTCTGCAAATCTACAGTAGAATCTCTTAGAAATACAATAGGACCAGAGGGCAGAGTACTTCTTGCACTTTCAGGCGGAGTAGATTCATCAGTATTAGCAGCCCTTTTAGCAGAGGCAGTTGGAAATAGACTTACCTGCGTATTCGTAGATCATGGCCTTCTTCGTAAGAATGAGGGTGATGAAGTAGAAAAAGCCTTCAGCAAATGGGATATAAATTTTGTAAGAGTAAATGCCCAGGAGCGTTTCCTTACTAAGCTAAAGGGAGTATCAGATCCAAAGCAAAAGAGAATTATTATCGGAGCAGAATTCGGATATGTATTCTTAGATGAAGCTATTAAGTTCGATATTACAAATAAGGATTTCTTTGCTCAGGGAACAATCTATCCAGATGTAATTGAATCAGGAGCAGGAAATGCAGCACAGATAAAAGGACATCACAACCGCCTTCTTCCACCAGAAATGATGGAGAAATTCAGCGGTGTACTCGAGCCTTTATCAATGCTCTTTAAGGATGAAACAAGAGCACTCGGCAGAGAACTCGGACTTCCTGATTATATTGTAAACAGACAGCCTTTCCCAGGCCCTGGACTTGCAATAAGAATAATCGGAGATGTGACAAAAGAAAAGTGCGATATATTAAGAGAAGCAGATTTCATATTCAGAGATGAAATTGCAAAGGCAGGTCTTGCAGGTAGTCTTAGCCAGTATTTTGCAGTACTTACTGATACTTTATCAGTTGGAGTAATGGGCGATGGCAGAACCTATGAGCATCTTCTTGCACTTCGTTCAGTAAATACAAGCGATTTCATGACAGCGGATTGGTCAAGAATACCATACGAGGTGCTTGACAGAGCAAGTGTAAGAATCGTAAACGAAGTTCCTCATATTAATAGAATCTGCTATGACATAACCAGTAAGCCACCAGCAACAGTTGAGTGGGAATAACGGATTAAAATGCCGAAAACCTGTATTTATGCGGGCTTTCGGCATTTGTTTTGTTGAAACACTATAATAGATGCATAGAACTCAAGAAAGAGCACGCCGCTGCTGATGCTTAGGTGTGTGCAGCTGGGAATCCATATCAGCGAACTGGAACTGCTGACGATAGGAACCGTGCTGGATATGTACACGGAACTTCAGAGGGATGATGAGCCGCATGAACAGCTGGCATGCCAGGATGATATGGACAAATTTTGATTAAAATCGGCTGAAAAAGATAACTGCCGAAATTAGTTGAAATATTCCTTTGAATAATGTATACTATAGGCGGAGGTGATTCATATGAACGCAATCGCTGAAAATAAGAAGTTTATCACAACCGCTGAACTAAAAGATATGGGCTATTCATATTACAAGATTGGCAAGCTTGAAGAGCAGGGCATACTGTCACGGGTAAATCGAGGCACTTATGAGAACCTAACCTATAAGGGCGATGAAAACGACTTCTTCAGCGCAGAAGCTTTTGTACCGAATGGTGTTATATGCCTGATGAGTGCAGCACGGTATTACGAACTTACCAATTTTCTGCCTGATGCCGTGGATGTTGCTATTGAAAGGAAGAAAAAGGTTAATACACTGCCAGAATGGCCGGAGATCAGGATTTTTTATTATGATGCATCCCGGATGGATCTCGGAGTAACTAAAGTTAGGGATGGCGATAACTGCTTCCACATCTTCGATATCGAGAAAACCGTGGTCGATATCATTTACTACAGGAACAAGATCGGGATTGAGGAAACATCTGAGGTGCTTAGGAATTATCTGAAGCGCAGGGACAGGCAGATTGACAGACTTTATGCCTATTCCAAACGCCTGCGCTGTGAGAAAATCGTAAGAACGTATCTGGAGGTACTTGTGTAATGAATGCTGATTCAGTAAAAGCGAGGCTTAAGAACTTCGCAGTAAAAAACGGCTGCACTTTTCAGGAAGCTCTTACATATTATGGGCTGGAAAGGACAATCTACCGAATTTCCGTGTCCAAATATGCGGAACAATTTGTTTTGAAGGGCGGAATCTTCTTGTATGCGGTATTTGATCGCAGGTATGAACGGGCAACTACAGATGTGGATTTGCTTGCAAGGCGTATATCCAATAGCGGGGAGGAAATGAAGAACGTATTCCGGGAAATTCTTTCTCTTGATATTGATGATGCACTTGTATTTGAAACGGACTCCATAACTGTGGAGGACATAACAGAGTTTAAGGAATATCACGGTCTTCACATCTCAGCTGTTGGATATCTTGATCGGACAAAGATTCCGATCGGCATAGATATCGGATTTGGGGATGTAATCTATCCTGATGCAGTGAAAATGGGCTTCCCTGTCATACTTGATATGGATCCGCCGAGAGTAAACGCCTACTCTCTGGAATCATCCATCGCGGAGAAACTGGAAGCCATCATACATAACGGTTATCTGAACAGCAGATATAAGGATTTTTATGACATCTATGTTCTATCCCAAAAGTACGAATTCTCTTATGAAGAGCTTCGGAATGCTGTCGTAGAGACCTTTGAGAATAGAAAGACTCAGATGACAATGGATTCTGCTGCATTCGGGGCTGATTTCCTGAATGATCCAATGCATCAGAAAAGATGGTACTCATTCCTGAAAAAGAAAAAGGCACTTATACAGGTATCCATGACAGATATGATGGACAGAGTAAAAGTATTTGTTCGTCCGGTGATTGAAGGAACAGCGAAAGTAAAATGGAATCCTGAAAATGGAATCTGGGAATAACGTATTTTGAGACTTGGAGTTGAATACAAGCGTGTTCGGTTCTGTCCGCCCAGTGTTTATACCATTGTGGAAGTGAAGTCCGGGAATGGATCTTCAGCTGGATGGGGAAGACTGAAATCTGGAATAGGTTGGCTGAGTCTTGATTTTGTGAAGAGAGTTTTACTGAATAACGAATCGTTATTGAGCCTAAGTGTAAGAATCGTAAATGAAGTTCCTCATATTAATAGAATCTGCTATGACATAACCAGTAAGCCACCAGCAACAGTTGAGTGGGAATAATACATTCGTGTTATCTCGTACGCGTGGTACATATCCTTAAGGGTTATTATCAGATGCTCACCAAGATTGAGCCAGAAGCAATAATTTGCTTGGGCGATCCGTTTGATGAAATGGATGGTAATATTATACCTGTGGACTATCTTGAATCAAGAAAGGTGGTTCGATAATTATGGGAGGAAGAGGAACATTTGCAGCTGGTAATCCAGTGCCTTACACATACGAAGTAGATACAAACTTTTCGTCTGATGGTAAGTATAAAGGAGTAAAGGTTTTAAAAGGAATGGAAGGAACTGGAAAACATGGATTGCCAGAATCTTCACATTCAAGTACCGCTTACTTAAAGATGAACCCAGACGGAACATTTAATATGATGCGTGTATATGATAGTAATCATAATTTGAGACTGGAAATTGCATATCATGTTGAGGCCCAGCTTGGAACAGGAAAAGTGTTACATTATCATACATATGGTACTTCATTTAGCCAATTGTCGAAAGGGAAACCTGATAGGACAGCTGGAGTGGTGCTACATAAAAATTCCGGAATCTATAAGAAGTACAAAAAATTTTTCAAGGGGGTATCTCTATGATTAATGGTGATATTAATGAGTTTACCGATAAACTGTGGAGCGGTGAAGAACTGATATATGTGTATAATGGGAAAAAGTATTTTTCTCAAGGTTACCTAAGGGAAGATAAAGTGTATGTTTTTGAATTACAGCTTTGGGAACCAGAGGTAAAAACGCTTTGGCAGATATCTGGTAAGGACAATCAAGAGAGTTATGAAATCTTTTTAAAACAACCTTTGTTTGATGGAAAAACCTTCTGGGAAATCGAGAAGGATACAGAATGGGTTGATGATTAAAAAATATCCCATCTAATGCTACCAACATTAGGTGGGATATCTGAGGATACGAATACCCTCCAAACAAGTATCTTCATTATACTATAACATAGCGCGGCTGTCAATGACTATTTATGATTCGTCTGGGTACAATTTGGGTACAGCAGATAATGAATGATACGGACAGAATGAAAAGCGCATCAAAAGATGCGCAGAGAATGTACCAATTATATACCATATCACGGTATGTAAAATAAGGGTAAATGAATTCGAATAGACCTGAAGTGGTTTAGAGGTTGGTATAACAAATCAAGTATTTTCAAGGCTTGAAATCATGTTAAGAAAACATGATTTCAGACCTTTTTTGTGTCGTGATACCTTTTTGATACTATATTGTACTACCTAAAAATGCATCTTGCTGCAAAAAATGGTAATAAGCGATTGATTCAATATTCTTCAGGAGATCTTATTAAAGTTACGGTAAAAAAATGCCTTTAAGTTTATGATTGATTTCTTGTTTATAATACTATACAGTAATATCAAATCACGATTTAGTAAATCACGATTAGATATTATCAGAGAAATGCAGAAAGTCAATAAACTGCCGTTCAGATATTTATTATTATTATTTCTTCTCGGAATCGAGATTTGATGATAATTTGGTCAAAGAGGCTGTAAACAAAAAGAACATTAAGTTGATGGATATTAAGGAGATAGTGCAACCTAGTTTTAACTGTTAACTGTATGTTTTCCACAATTAAGGAAGTGAATCAATTATGGAAAATATAATCCCATCTTCGTTTTTTATTTCGCGACGATACGTGCTATTATTTCTAAATCTAGTTAAGAGAAAAAAAGTGTCAAAGACCCGAAAAAGAGGTGGCATCTCAGAGTGAGCAGAAATAGAAAATAAAGAACTTGCAAATAAGTTATCTTCATCAATTAAACACTTATTTAAAAGTTAAAAAAAACGCTTGACAAAAGCTCTGCAAAATGATATATTAAAGCCAACAATTAAAATATTGTTTAATTGTTGAACTAAAAATACAAATATCAAATTTGATTAATAATAAGGAGAGACGAAAATGAAAAAGACTTACAAGATCGACGTAGATTGTGCAAACTGCGCAGCAAAGATGGAAGATGCAGCAAGAAAGACAGAAGGAGTTAAAGACGTTACCGTAAACTTCATGATGCTTAAAATGAAGGTAGAGTTCGAAGACGGAGCAGATGTAGATTCAGTCATGAAGAATGTCAGAGAAAACTGCAAAAAGGTAGAGGATGATTGTGAGATTTTCCTGTAATAAATAAAAAAACAATAAGGAGTCCTAATTTGTCCGCTGCAGATTAGGACTTTAAAAAAGTAAAAGAAAGCGTGGAAATATGAACAGCAAGCAGAAGAAAAACCTGATAAGGATAATAATATCAGCTGTTTTGATGATAATCCTGAAATTCATGCCAGTAACGGGAATACTAAGGTTTGCATTATATTTACTGCCATATCTTATAATAGGCTATGACATTTTAATAAAGGCAGGAAAGGGCATCATAAATAAACAGCCTTTTGATGAATGTCTCTTAATGGCAATAGCAACCATAGGAGCAATAGTCCTTGGCCTTATAGATAACGGCGATTACACAGAAGCCATAGCAGTAATGCTCTTTTATCAGATAGGAGAATGGTTCCAGAGCTATGCAGTAGGAAAGAGCCGTAAAAACATAACAGAACTTATGGACATCTGCCCGGATTATGCAAATGTAAAGGCAGAGAACGGTCAGCTCGAGCAGGTAGACCCGGATGATGTGGAAATAGGAACAATCATAGTAGTGCAGCCAGGTGAAAAGGTTCCGATAGACGGAATAGTCAGAAAAGGAAGATCATCATTAAATACAGCAGCCCTTACAGGAGAATCAGTGCCAAGAGACATAAAAGAGGGCGAGGAAGTAATAAGCGGCTGCATAAACTTAAATGGACTATTAGAAATCGAAACGACAAAGGAATTTGGCGATTCGACAGTATCGAAGGTATTAGAGCTTATTTCAGATGCAAGTTCAAGAAAATCAAAATCAGAAAATTTCATTACTAAATTTGCAAGAGTATATACACCAACAGTAGTATATTCAGCACTAGCACTTGCATTTTTGCCGCCGATAATAAGTCTCATAATGGGCATAGATCCGGCCCCTACAAAGTGGATATATAGAGCACTTACCTTCTTAGTAATCAGCTGTCCATGTGCACTTGTAGTAAGCATACCGCTCAGCTTCTTTGCAGGAATAGGCGGAGCTAGCAAGCAAGGAATATTGGTAAAGGGATCAAATTATCTTGAAATATTAGCAAATACCAAGACAGTAGTCTTTGATAAAACAGGAACTCTCACAAAGGGAGTATTCGATGTAACAGCAATCCATCCGCATGACTTTGATGAGCATGAGCTCCTTCATCTAGCAGCGCATGTAGAACGTTATTCAAAGCATCCAATAGCAGAATCCTTAAAGAGAGCCTACGAGCATGAAGCAGATGAATGCAGTGTAGAGAGCATAGAAGAGATTGCAGGAAGAGGAGTAAGAGCAGTAGTAAATGGAAGAGTAGTATGCGTAGGAAATGCGAAGATGATGGAAGAAGCAGGAGCTACTGAAGGCTTTAAGGAGTGCTCACTTACAGGCACCATCATTCATGTAGCAGTAGACGGAAAATATGCAGGTCATATAGTAATCTCGGATGTAGTAAAACCTCATTCTAAGCAGGCCATACATGAACTGAAAAAGCAAGGAGTAAGCGAGACAATCATGCTTACAGGCGACCTTAAAAAGGTTGCTGATAAGGTGTCAGAGGAATTGAAGCTAGACAAGGTATATAGCGACCTTCTTCCACAGGATAAGGTAGAAAAGGTAGAAGAGCTTCTATCAGAAAAGAAAAACAAAGACGATGTACTTGCCTTTGTAGGCGATGGAATAAATGATGCCCCTGTATTATCAAGAGCAGATATAGGAATAGCCATGGGAGCCATGGGCTCTGATGCAGCAATAGAAGCGGCGGATGTAGTATTAATGGATGATGACCCGTTAAAGATAGCAACCGCCATAGCAGTATCAAGAAAGTGCCTTAGAATAGTAAAGCAGAATATCTACTTTGCAATAGGCGTAAAGCTCATCTGTCTCTTGCTCGGAGCTTTAGGAATAGCCAATATGTGGATTGCAATATTTGCAGACGTAGGCGTAATGATAATATGTGTATTAAACGCAATCAGATGCCTTATGCCGGTTTTACATACACATACTTAATGGTAATCAGCTTGAAAATAACTTAGCCCAAATCGGTTTTGGAAAAAACGAGTGCAGCAGCTTGAAACTGTTGCACTCTTCTTTTTTTAAGCTATTTTGTATGAAATGGCTTACACAAATTGTTTGTAAAATAAATCTTCAAAAAAACATAAAAGTAAGCGTTAAAAAATTGCAATAAAAAAGGCACCTTAAATGGTGCCTTTTTAAATTAAAGCTTTTCAGCAAGATCAAGAATGAGTGCTTCAGACTTTTCCCAGCCAAGACATGGATCAGTAATAGACTTACCGTAAACGCCTTCGCCGATCTTCTGACAGCCATCAACAAGATAGCTCTCAATCATAAGACCCTTAACAAGCTTTCTGATATCATTAGAAACATGCATGCTGTGAACTACATCGTTAGCAATACGGATCTGCTCCATGAACTGCTTGCCTGAGTTAGCATGGTTAGTATCAACAATAACTGCAGGATTAACAAGATGAGGCATGTTATCATACTGCTTAAGAAGATTGTTGAGATCTTCGTAATGGTAATTAGCATGGCTTCTGCCAAAGCTATCAACATAGCCGCGGAGAATGGCATGAGTAAGAGGGTTACCAGGAGTCTTTACTTCCCAGCCTCTGTAAATGAATTTCTGAGAATTCTGAGCTGCATAAATAGAATTCATCATAACGGCGATATCACCACTAGTTGGATTCTTCATACCAACAGGAATACCAAGACCGCTGCTTACGATTCTATGCTGCTGATCTTCAACAGAACGAGCACCGATTGCAACGTAAGCTAAAAGATCAGAAAGGTAACGGTGGTTTTCAGGGTAGAGCATTTCCTCAGCGCATGTAAAACCGGTTTCCTTAATGACTCTAGTGTGCATTTCGCGGATTGCAATAATACCAGCGAGCATATCCTCTTCGCCCTCTGGGTTAGGCTGATGGAGCATGCCCTTGTAGCCTGTTCCGTTTGTACGAGGCTTATTTGTATAAACTCTAGGAATAATGAAAATCTTATCCTTTACTTTTTCCTGAACATCGCGGAGCTTTGTCATGTATTCAAGAACAGCATCCTCTCTGTCTGCTGAACAAGGTCCTATAATAAGAAGGAATCTGTCGTCTTTTCCCTCAAAAATGTTCTTTATTTCAACGTCTCTATCTTCCTTTATCTTCTTGAGCTTATCATCAATAGGATACTGTTCCTTAAGCTCCTTTGGAATAGGTAGCTTTCTGATGAATTCCATTTGCATTTCCATAATAAAATCTCCTTTTCTTTTTCAAAAACACTTTAACGCGTTAATGATTTAATGCACTAAAGCAATAAACTGATAGCGATTATAGCATACAAAATTTAAAATGTAAAGCACTTTTTTGAAAAAATCCAATTTTTTTTGAAAACTGTATTTATTTGGAAGTTAAATCTAAAAAGAACCAATTTACATCTCTTATTTTATACGATGTTTATCAATATACTTTGATTGTAATCAATGAAAAAAGATGAGATAATACATATATTGGTAATTGACAAAACTACAAGTATTTGTGGTATTAAGTAAGATGTTATACAATATTTTGTATTTCACTTTACAAAATGTGCGGAATATGTTATAATCAATTTTGCATTTCGTTTGCTTTAAACGAGATGCGTGCCAGTAGTAAATCAGCTAAATAGAGCTGGATCGAAATAGTAAAGTATATAAATATGTTAAAAGAAAAAGAGGTGTGAAGGTTATGTACGATGAGAGATTAGATGGGAATCTTGACATAGATAAATTGGAAGTCTATGTAATGAAAAGATCGGGCGAAAGAGTTCCGTTCAATAATGATAAAATATCAGCAGCCATAAAGAGAGCTAATAGAGAAGAAGGAATTCCAGCAGAAAGACTTACAGATGCAGAAATCGATGAAATTACTCTTGGAATAGCAAAGGATGCATCAAATGCGGGGAGAGATTTATCAGTAGAAGAAATCCAGGATAAGGTCGAAGATGCACTTATGGCAAGCGGCAAGTTCAAGGTAGCGCGTCTTTATATCACCTACCGTTACAAGCATAATGAAATGCGTAAAATGCCAGCAATCGACCAGAAGATCTCAAATATCGTAGAATGCAATAATGAAGAAGTAAAGCAGGAAAATTCAAATAAGAATCCTACAGTGCTTTCAGTTCAGAGAGATTATATGGCAGGTGAGTGGAGCCGCTATTATACAGGAAGATATCTTATTAAGAATGAAGATATAATCCGTGCTCATCAGGAAGGAATCATCCATTTCCATGACGCAGATTACTTTGCACAGCACATGCACAACTGCGACCTTGTAAATCTAGATGACATGCTCCAGAATGGAACCTGCATCAGCGGAACCCATATAGACAAGCCAAAAAGCTTCATTACGGCATGTACCGTAGCCTCTCAGATAGTAGCACAGGTTGCATCAAGCCAGTACGGCGGCCAGACAATCACAATGTCACACCTTGCACCATTTGTAGATATCAGCCGTAAAAAGATAGCAGCAAGATTAGCAAGTGAATTTGAAGAGACAGGTGTAAGCATCTCAAAGGATAAATTAGACGAAATAGTAGAAAAAGAGCTCAGAAAAGAAGTAGAATCAGGCTGTCAGACAATCCAGTATCAGCTCATTACGCTTCAGTCCACAAACGGACAGGCACCATTCGTTACAGTATTTATGTATCTTCATGAAGTACCAGAGGGACAGACAAGAGACGACCTTGCAATGATTATTGAGATAATGTTCAAGCAGAGAATTCTTGGTGTAAAGGACAGAACCGGCGCATATATAACTCCTGCCTTCCCAAAGCTCATTTATGTTCTTCAGGAAGATAATATAAAAGAAGGAACCAAGTATTTCTATCTTACAAAGCTTGCAGCAGAATGTACCGCAAAGAGAATGGTACCTGATTATATATCAGAAAAGATAGCATTAGAATTAAAGGGCGACTGCTATCCATGCATGGGCTGCAGAAGCTTCCTTACTCCAGATAGATTTACAGATGCAGGAGTAGGAAATATATCAAATGCAAAGAATTATGTAGAGGGAAAGCACAGATACTATGGACGCTTCAACCAGGGCGTAGTTACAATAAATCTTGTAGACGTTGCCTGCTCATCAGAAGGAGATGAGGTAAAGTTCTGGAATCTTATGGATGAGAGACTTGAATTATGCCATGAGGCACTTCAGGCCCGTCATAACCGCTTAAAGGGCACACCATCAGATGTAGCCCCTATCCTTTGGCAGGATGGTGCAATAGCAAGACTTAAGCCGGGTGAGACCATCGACAGATTATTATATGATGGCTATTCAACCATATCACTAGGTTATGCAGGACTAGCAGAATGTGTATATTACATGAAGGGCGTATCTCATACAACAGACGATGGAAAAGCCTTTGGTCTAAAGGTAATGCAGGCGCTAAATGATGCCTGCACAAAGTGGAAGAAGGAAGAAAATATCGATTATTCAGTATATGGAACTCCGCTTGAGAGCACTACCTACAAGTTTGCAAAGTGCCTTCAAAAGCGTTTTGGAAAGATACCTCATGTTACAGACAAGAACTATATCACCAATAGCTATCATATACATGTAACAGAGCATATAGATGCCTTCACAAAGCTCAGCAAAGAAGCAGAATTCCAGAAGCTCAGCCCGGGAGGAGCGGTAAGCTATGTAGAGGTTCCGAACATGCAGAATAACATACCGGCAGTATTATCGGTATTAGAGCATATGTACAATACAATCCTCTATGCAGAGTTAAATTCTAAGAGTGATATCTGCGATAAGTGCGGTTTTGATGGAGAAATACAGATAGTAAAAGATGAAACCGGAAAGCTTGTATGGGAATGCCCTAACTGCAAGAACCGTGATCAGTCCTCACTCCACGTAGCAAGACGTACCTGTGGATATATCGGAACTCAGTTCTGGAATCAGGGAAGAACTGCTGAAATAGCAGACAGAGTACTTCATCTTTCAAATTCGACACTCCTTAACCCATAATGGGTAAAGCATAAAAACATAGATAATTCCGCCTGTTAAAAGCAGACGGAATTATTTATATAAATCGCTAAAAGTAGCAGAAAGAAAGCTCGGAGAAACTTAAATAAAGACTAAAGTAGCAGAAAGAAAGCTCGAAGAAACTTAAATAAAGACTGAAGCAGCAGAAAGAAAAAAGCGGTCTGCAATAAGAAGGGAGCAGAATGCAATGCATGTAGGTGAAATAATAAAGGTGGACAGTGCAAATGGTGTAGGAATAAGACTTAGTGTATTTGTATCAGGCTGCACACTTCACTGTAAGGGTTGCTTTAATGCAATGACCTGGGATTTTAACTTTGGACATGAATACACAAAGGAAATGGAGCAGGAAATAATAGACGAATTGAAAAAGCCGTATTATCAGGGAATCACCATACTAGGAGGAGAGCCTTTTGAAATATCAAACCAGGAAGTATTAGTTACCCTGATAAGAAGGATAAAGAAAGAAGTGCCGGATAGGAACATCTGGATGTATTCAGGTTTTACCTATGATGAAGATCTGGTGCCGGGAGGCAGGAGATATATATCAGTTACTGATGAAATATTAGACAGTATTGATGTACTTGTGGATGGAAGATTCATATTAGAAAAGAAAAACTTCACTTTAAACTTCAGAGGGTCCGAAAATCAACGAATAATAGATATGAAACAGACAAGAAAGACAGGAAAAGTCGTACTTTCGCCTTTAAATAATTAAAATTTAACTAAAAAATAACAATAATCAGTGAAAAAATAGTTCACAAACTGGTATTGATGTGCTATAATTAAATATACGGTCACATCGAGGGTTGTGAACTACTTTTTATGTTTTGCCTTCCCCCAGGTCGAAATAGGCAAAACGGCGAAAGGAATTATATGGGAAATAAAATAAAAAAATTTATGGGGTTAGATAAGCATGATGAATATATATCAGATAAGCTAGAAAAGGCCGACCATAAAGCACTAACCTTTGTATCCGCTTTTACTGCGCTGCTTGGATTAGGTCTGATAGTTACTCTCTTAATATACAAGGTAGCAATAAAAGAAAAGCCTCGTTATTATACAGATGAATGGCAAAGGATACATTTTATTGCTTATGGTGTGCTTGTACTAGTAGCATTGATAACTTTTGCTTATTGTATCTTTATTTATAAAAAAACAAAAACTAATGAAAATAGTTTGCAGGTAATAGCAATTATTTTCTGCGTATCATTGTCTTATTATGGAGTTTTTATATCAATTATGGATCTTCAGGTGGGAAGAGATGGAAATATTTTCATTCTCACTCAGATAATGATATTAGGAAATATGACATTGATACCATTTATACACATAATATCTTCTT
The DNA here is from genome assembly GCA_900315015.1 of uncultured Eubacteriales bacterium. Taxonomy (GTDB): domain Bacteria; phylum Bacillota; class Clostridia; order Lachnospirales; family Lachnospiraceae; genus UBA9722. Next base: position 27,669 of record OMXJ01000016.1, read on the forward strand.
TTAGCATATTCTTTGTATATGCAATCTGCGCGTATGCGCAAAATAGCTTTACGCTTCAGAACGGAGCAAATCTTGTGCTTGTATGGGGTGTCCTTGTAGTAATAGCTACAATGAGATACCATAGCAATTTAAAAATGTATGAATATCAAGAGCAGATGGATTATTACTCAAGTCATGATGGAACGACAGGTCTGTTCAATAGACTAGCGATGGTCGGACATCTTCCATATTACATGAATGAGCAGGTAATAGTCATGATGTGCGATATAGATGATTTCAAGAAGATAAATGACACCTATGGTCATGATGTCGGAGATGATATACTCATAAGATTCGGAAAGCTCCTAAAGGAGCATTTTGGAGACTATGGCTGTTTTAGATATGGCGGCGATGAATTTGCTGTAATATCAGAAACAGAAGAGAGCACCTTCATAAAAAAGTGTGAGAAATTAAGAGGGGATTTTGAAGATTATACCGTTAAATCCACTCCGGTAAAGCTCAGTTTTACAGGAGGCTATGTAGTAGGCTCGATTAAGGACGTATCTGATTTTAATGAGCTTGTAAAGAAAGCAGACATATTGCTTTATGAGTCAAAGGAAAATATAAAAAGTCAGGTAATTGGAAAAAAGGTCAGTTAAAAAAAACACCGAGGAAACTCGGTGTTTTTTGGCTTTATTATTGCTTTTTCAATTGAATTTTGAGGCTTTCTGATAGCCTTTTCGAAACTATTATTATGATAGCCTTTTCGAAACTATTATTCTGATAGCCTTTTCGAAACTATTATTATGTAAGTATATTGAAACCGAAATATGTCAGAACACTGATGATGATTGCAGCAAGAACAACTCCGAGCATGGTAGCAAGAGAGCTCTTTTTAAAATCCATATCAAGCAGAGAAGCGGCAAGAGTGCCGGTCCATGCGCCTGTGCCAGGAACAGGAATGCCAACAAAGAGCAGGAGAGCAAAATAAAGACCGCCCTTAGCCTTTGACTTTAGCTTTTCGCCGCCCTTATGCCCTTTTTCAAGACAGAAGGTAAAGAATTTTCCGATATACTTCTTATCCTTGCCCCATTCAAGTACCTTTCTTGCAAAGAAAAAGATAATAGGAACAGGAAGCATGTTGCCGATTAAAGAAATGATTATGGCGTGACTTAGAGGAACGCCCATACCAGTGCCGATTGGAATTGCACCTCTAAGCTCTATAAGAGGAACCATAGAAACAAAAAAAGTAATTATATATTTAGTAATCACACGTAATCTCCTTCTTTTATACAATTGCTCACAATTATAGCATATAAGAAAAAATATTTCAACTACATAAAATGTGAAATACGATGCAATAAGTGTATTTAAGCCAGGGAAAGGCTGATGAGCAGCATGGGAGTTATGTAGTAAGCACCAGGTAAAAGCAGCCGTAAAATAAAAATGGATGGTATAAATGGAAAGTATAAAATAAAAATAACTATGCTTGAAAAACATGTCACTATTTAGTATAATATAGGAACGCAGTTTAGTTAATTTTTATAAAATTGGATGTAGATGGTATTGTTTTAAATGTTTATGCTAATATATATATATATATATCAAAATTCAATACGAATATAGTTAAGTCCTGAAATCAGGAATTAAGAATCAATGTAAAATGGTAATATATTAATGTATAATAAATGCTTGAAAGGAAAAAAGTATGGCAAGTTTTGTTGTAGCATATACGGTAGTTACGGCTATAATAGCGTATATGGGTATATACCTGGGAATAAAAAGCCTTACGAAGTATTCACATAAAAAAGGAAGTAAATATTTGGGATATGGCTGCTTTGCTACAAGTGTAGTATGTATCAGCTATTATCTTAGTATAATATCAGAGAACTATCTCCTTACATCAATCAGCTCAAGCATATATTTTATTGGAGTTGATGTCTCGGCTGTAATGCTTCTTATATACATAGTTTTTTTTACCAAAAGAAAATGGGTAAAGCATAATAGAGTGGCAGTAATGCTGGTATGCATTTATACCGTGATTGAACTGTTGATATTTTCAATAAATCCCTTTGTAGAAATATCAGTAGGATATGTAAAAAGAGACACGAAAATAGCCTATTACGACTATAATCTTCATAATCTGTATTATGCGCATCTGGCCTTTGTATACATACTTGTAATAGTGATAACGATGCTTATTCTCCATAAGGCCTTTTCTGTTCCTAGCGGCTACAGAAAACAGTATTATTTTGTAGTAATGGGAATAATATTAGAGGTTGCCTTTAATGCAATGTATCTATTTGCATCAGCAGAAGATGATAGGATACCTATTGACTATTCAGCCTTTGGCTACAGCTTTATAGCCTTTTGGGTATATTGGATCAGCTTTAAGTACTCATCACATGGAATGTTAAATAGCTTCAAAAGCCTTGTATTTGAAAATATAGACCAGGGTCTGCTTCTGTTTGACTATGCCGATCAGCTCATCCTTGTAAATGAAAAAGCAAAAAAGCTGATGCCATCAATAGATTTCAGGGAAGAACTGCCGCTTGAAGAATTCCAAAATCAGCTAGGAATAGAAGATGTAGGAGAAGAAAGGAATTTTAGCAGGACCTTCCAATTTGAATTTGGAGAAAAAGCCTTAAGATGTGATTATAATGCCTTCAGAAATTCAAAGGGGCAGCTTACTGGAAGATTATACGTATTTACAAATGCAGCACTTGAAACGGACTTATTAACAGGCTTTCAGAACTGGGAGAGCTTTAAATTATTTGCAAGAGAAAATTCAAAGATCTTTAAAGCCCCTGTTACGGCAGTCATATTTGATATAAATGGACTCGGCATAATAAACTCAAGATATGGAAATGCAGCGGGAGATAAGAGAATCAAGGAACTTGCAGAAACTATGCGTGAGATATTTCCAAGGGGCTCTTACTTTGTAAGAGGAAGAGATGCAATGCTAGTTGCAATCTGCTACCATATGCAAGAAAGTGAAGTACTTGAATATATAAGGGACATTCCTGTAGATGTTCAGTATGCAGCAGCGGAAATAGACGAAAAAAAGCCGGATATAGTAGAGACAATAAGAACGGCGAGAAAGGCGCTTAAAAACAAAAAGCTCCTTGATAGCCACTCAGCACATTCGGAGCTGATAAATTCTCTAGTAAGTGCGTTAAGAGAATATGACCAGGAGACGAAGGAGCATGTAGAAAGAACCAGAGTATATAGCATAAAGCTAGCTGAAAGATTAGGACTTGCGGATATTGAAAAGAGCCAGCTCTCACTTCTGTGCCTGCTTCATGACATAGGAAAAATAGGAATACCGCAGGATGTAATAAATAAACCAGGAAAGCTGGACGCCGAAGAGTGGAAGATAATAAAGACACATCCAAGGAAGGGCTATCAGATAGCAGAAAGCTCCACGGAACTTAAGGAAATAGCAGATATGATACTTCATCATCATGAAAAATGGGATGGATCAGGCTATCCAGATGGTCTTACCAAGGAAAGCATTCCTCTTTTATCAAGAATCATATCAGTAGTTGATGCTTATGATGCAATGACGCATGACAGAGTCTACAGAAAGGCCATGACGCACGAAGAGGCAGTAGCAGAGCTGAAGAGATGTGCAGGGACTCAGTTTGATCCGTATCTGGTATCTGAATTTATACAGATACTTGGAATAGATGAGAATATAGATGTTTCTGCAATAACGATAGAAGATAAAAAAGAAGAAGAAAAAGTCGTAGAGGAAGAAAATAAGCATATTCATGATGTTGAATATACCAGGTTCTATGCAGATGATGAGCTGAATATAATTTCAGCAGATCCGTATTTTCAGGCCTTTACGGGATATAGCAGAAATGAAAAAATATCTTTGTCGGAGCTTGTGCCAGAAAAGGTGAGAACAGAATTTTTATGCAAGCTGAATGAGCAACAAGCAAAAAATAAGCTGATATACATAGAGCATCACCTCCTTAAAAAGGATGGAAATGAGCTGTTTGTAATAACCTATGGCAGAAGGTTCTATGATGAAGCAGAAAAACAAAATAAGCTAGAGCTTGTAATAGCTGACATAAAGAAGACCTATGTAAATGAAATGATAGCGGAAAAAGAAAGAAATAAAGCCATAGCAAGAATGCAGCGCTGGGAAGTGAAGTATAGAAGTGACTCTCTCACAGGAATACTAACGCATGCCGCCTTCATGAATGATGTTGAGGATAGGCTTATGTCAGGAGGAAGCAAGGTAGTTCTTATCATGGTAGATGTAGACAAATTTAAGACCTATAATGATGAGATGGGACATAAAAAAGGAGATGAATTCCTGATACTTCTTGCAACGAAGCTGCGTGAATCCATAAGAAGTACGGATCTAGCAGGAAGAATGGGCGGAGATGAATTTGCAGTTGCCATGTTCTTTAATAATGATCTGAGTGATGAATTCATCTTTGAAAAGACAAAGACATTGTTTGATAAGATAAATCAGACAGTAAGCGCAACAAGCAGTAAAATGAGCGTATCAATGGGGGTAGCAATATCTAATTCTGATGACAACACCTTCAATAAGCTTTATGAAAAAGCGGACAAGGCACTTTATGCATCCAAGGAAAACGGTAGAAATAAAATATCGCTCTACGAAAATGCAGTAAAAGCTGATTAAAAAAGAATGAAATAAAAAGTGGCTGCTATGGGCAGAGGTGATTACTCAGGTAATGGGTAAGGATGCGTGAAATATTCACCGCCTCTTCCTTGCAGCCGTTTTTTATCCAGCTGCAAAGAAGTGCATTACAGCCTCCCTTTAGAAAAATCGAATCTGAAGTAGTAAGCCTGAAAAAGGCCCTGAAATCTGCTTCAATAATGAAAAAACTTATTAAATCAGTGCTATGCTCATCACTATCCTCAGCACTAAGGATTAAAAGCTCGCTAAATAAAACCTGGTTAGCCTGTATAAAGGTGACAATATTCAGAAAAAAAGCTGATAAATCGATAGAGGAGTCATCAGAAGGAGCATGATACGTATTGAAAAAACTCTCAGATAAAGCCCTTCCCTTTTCATTGAAAAGAAATCTAGAAAGCATCCTGGTATCAGGAAAAAAGGAGTAAAACGTCGAGCGATTTATACTGGCACTCTTACAAATATCTGAAACGCTTACAGTCTCGTGTGGCGTTTCTTTTTTTAGGGAAAGAAAAGAGGAGCAGATTTTTTCCCTCGTCTTAATGCTGATTTTATTATTAGGTCTGTTCATATAATAATCCTTATAAACGAAATATTTATGGTAATAATATAATAAGGCAGGATAAAAAGCAAGAGTAAAAAATGTTTTACTTCAAGAAATTTTTTGAAAAATAGGCGCGAAAATCTTGAAGTACAATAAAAAATGTGCTATGATGTATCAAGTAAAAATGCAGCTAAAGGAAATGGTAGATCGTTGTCCGGTTCTAAATTTAAAGGCGTTTTTAGTAAGGGGAATAAGAATGGATGAAAATTATGAATATGAAGATGTGCCATTATTTTTTAGAGGCAGTGAAAAAGGCACATGTCAAAAGGAAGATGTTGATATAAACGACGAGCAAAAAGCAGAGCTTCCTGAAATGATAAAAGAAATGAAAGCGCTATATAAGGTTCCGGCCTATGCGCTTTCAAATTTTGATGAAAAAGAAAAGTTTGAATTAAAAAGCTTTTATCATCAGGCAGAATTCATGAAGGATTATGAAGATGATTATGTCTATACTGGAAAAGAAATAGATATAAGATATCCGGTGTATCATGACCTGACAGATGAAATGCTAAGAGGATATTTTGGCTGGAGAAGCAGATTCAAAAAAGGAAATAAAAGATATGAGGGAGAATGCTTCATCTCTCTTTATGCCTATGAGCTCATAAACTGCGTTGGTGGAGATGCAGCAGAGGTATATAAAAGGTTTGATGAGCTTGAAACGTGGGCAGAGAGTGAAATGCTTGCTATATATGAAAGGCTGCAGCGCTGGAAGCATGATTTTATAGTGTTTTACGGCCTTCCTATAGAGCTTTTAGGAGACTATTATGATGATAGTGCGGATAAATATGCAATCTCGCTCATAAATTATAAAAATAGCACTGATGAAGAAATAGCAGAGGCAGTAGAATTCTTCTCAGATTACAAGGTAGCAAAATCAGCCTATTTCAGCAAGAATGAAGAAAAGAAAATAAGCATGCTATCTGCTGTATATGTTGAATTTGCGGATTATTATGCGAATATGGGAGTTAATTTCTTTGAAAAGTGCTTCGGAAAAAAGACCTTCTATCAATATAGCATGTTTTATCTTGCAAAATTCTATCATAAAAGCTATAAAGACAGAAATAGGACCGTAGTAATAAGTCCTGTAAGGAGATTTGTCTTTGATGATGAAGTATGCCTTTATGATGCCTATCAGAATATCAATTTAAAGAATCCTGAGCTGGGAACTCTTGCACAGGAAACAGATAGGATATTGCGCAAAAAGGAAAAGGGCATGATGCCCTTAAATAAAAGGATGAAAAATAAGCAATATCTGAAAATGGTAGAAGAGGCCATCGAAAAAAGGGAAAAGCTCGATAAAAAAAGAAAGGTCGAGATAGATTTTTCAAAACTAAAGGGCATAAGAGAAGATGCAGCAGTTACTAGAGAAAAGCTGATAGTAGATGAGGCAGAAAATGCAGCAGAGGAAGCTTTAGGCGGCTTATTTATATCAAAAACAGAAGGCAGAGCAAATACTGAAGGGGGTAATGCAAATACTGCAGGAGATAATGCAAATACTGCAGGAGATAATGTAAATGCTTCAGGAAATAATGCAAATACCGCAGAAAAGCCGATAGTAAATGGAGGAGAGAGAATAGATAAAAAAGCGAATCCGGAAAAAATGCAGAATGCAGATGATGCTGCGCAGAAGGAAAAGTTAGATGATATAGGCAAAGTAAAAATCCTCACTGAAATAGAGGAAGAATATCTAAGGGCTGTAATGGAAGGACTATCTGCTGTAAAAATAAAAGAGATAGTTCAAAAAAGCAGGAAAATGGAATCAGTTCTTGTGGATTCAATAAATGAAAAAATGTATGATGTGATCGGCGATAGTGTACTAGAAGAAGGGGCAGAGGGCTATAGCTTTGTAGAAGATTATAGAGAAGAAGTAGAAGAACTCCTCTAAAGAGGTAAAAAAGAGGATTAAAGGTGAAGCCCTAACAGATCAGTATACGCGTTTGAAAGGAAATAGAAGTATTTATGAAGGTGCCAAAAAGAATAGCAAGTGCGCTTATTAATTCTCTTAAAGGCGGAGTAGTTCCTCGTGTAGGACTACCTTATGTCACGGTAGGAAGAAAAAGAGAAATAGATGCGCTATTAGGAGACGTAGATATAATAAGTGAAGGCGGAGCCTCATTTAGATTTATAGTGGGAAAATATGGAAGCGGAAAAAGCTTTCTCCTTCAGACAATAAGAAATTATGTCTGTGACAAGGGCTTTGTGGTAGTAGATGCAGATCTTTCGCCGGAAAGAAAGCTGGTAGGCTCAAAGGGACAAGGACTAGCTACCTATAGGGAGCTGGTTCAGAATATGTCCACCAAGACAAAGCCAGAAGGCGGAGCCCTTAATTTGATACTTGATAGATGGATAAGCAATGTAAAAAGCAGAGCAGAACTTGAAAATATAGAGGTTGAAAAAGAAATCCATAAGGTAATCAATTCAATGAGCGAATTGGTCCATGGCTTTGACTTTGCAAGACTTCTCTCAATGTATTACAGGGCCTACGAAGAAGGCGATGATGAGAAAAAGGGAGCTGTAGTAAAGTGGTTCAGAGGTGAATATCATAATAAGACCGAGGCAAAGGCAGTTCTTGGAGTAAATATAGTAATTACTGATGACGATTGGTATGAATATTTAAAGCTGTTTGCATATTTCTTTAAGCAGGCAGGCTATGCAGGACTCATAATAATGATAGATGAGCTTGTGAATGTCTATAAAATCACCAATACCGTATCTAGACAGAGCAATTATGAAAAAATCCTTACTATGTATAATGATACCATGCAGGGAAAAGCTAAGTATTTAGGAATTATAATGAGCGGAACTCCGCAGTGCGTAGAAGATACAAGAAGAGGAATATATAGCTATGAAGCGCTAAGATCTAGGCTCTCAGAAGGAAAGTTTTCATCTGAAGGGATGCGTGACATGATGGCGCCGGTCATAAAGCTAGAGCCTCTTACAGCAGAGGAAATGCTTGTACTTGTTGGAAAGCTGGCAGATATCCATTCCCAGCTCTTTGGTTATGAAAATATAATTACGGATGAAGAGCTTGCAGCCTTCATAAAAATAGAATTTGCAAGAATAGGAGCAGATGAGCTTATTACACCAAGAGAGGTAATAAGAGATTTCATAGAACTGCTTGATATATTAATGCAAAACCCGGGACATTCAGTATCAGAGCTTCTATCCTCTGATAAATTCTCGTATGCAAAGCCGGAAATAGGAGAAGGCTTTGCTGGCTATGGAGCAGCCGCTGTAGAGGCATTCGGATATGGGGCTGGCACTACTGGAGGCACAGGAACTTTACCGTATGGAACTAGCAGTACTGGAGGCACAGGAGCTTTACCGTATGGAACTAGCAGTACTGGAGGCACAGGAGCTTTACCGTTTGGCTCTAGTAGTGGCGGCGCTGCAGATACTTCGCCATACGGCGCGGGAAATAATGCCGGCACAGGTGATGGCGATTCAGACACAGATGACTTCGCAGAATTTGAAATATAATGGTGGCCTACGCCGTGTAAGTACACTTCTAAAGGAATGTGGTTTTACGTCAGAGATATTTACATCTCGCTAATACCCACGGGCAAGCCCGTGGGGTTGCAGTAGCGATCTGTGGGTTTCCCCGCCGAAAAAAAATTATGACTTACGGACGATAATCCCTTTGCTTTAGGCTATGGGGTTCACCAAAAAAGGATAAAAGATGGACGTATTTAGCAGATATGCACCCTTCATACAGGATTATATATATAAGAATGGGTGGTCTTCTCTAAGAGGCATACAGGTTGCCGCAGGAGAGGCGATATTTGAAACAGATGAAAATGTACTTCTTTCAGCATCAACGGCTTCGGGAAAAACTGAAGCCGCCTTTTTTCCTATACTGACCTTGCTATCGGAAAATCCGCCGGCATCGGTCGGGGCAATATACATAGGACCGCTGAAAGCATTAATAAATGACCAGTTCTCGCGCCTTGAAGAGCTCTGCGAAGAAGCAGATATTCCGGTATGGCACTGGCATGGAGATGTAGCTCAGTCACATAAGAGCAAGCTTCTAAAAAATCCGTCGGGGATTCTCCAGATTACTCCGGAATCTTTAGAGGCGATGCTCCTTAGAAAGCATGCGCTTATTCCAAAGCTCTTCGGAGATCTGCGCTTTATTGTAATAGATGAAATCCATTCTCTTATGAGAGGGGATAGAGGCGGACAGACCATGTGCATCATAGAAAGGCTTGCCGCCCTTGCAGGTGTAAATCCAAGAAGAATAGGACTATCTGCAACCATAGGCGATATGGAGACGGCAGGAGAGTTTTTATCAAGAGGCACAAAAAGACGCACCCTGACCCCGAAAATAGCAGCAAAGGGCGATAAATGGAGACTGTCCATAGAGCATTTTTACATAAATGGACCTCAGGCGGGAGATGCGAAAGATGCGAAAGATGCGAAAGATGCGGGAACCCCGGGAACCACTGGAATCCCAGAGCTATCGGCAGCAGATCCAGGCTTTAAATATATCTTCGATCATACAAGAGGAAGAAAGTGCCTTGTATTTGCAAATTCAAGGGAAGAGTGCGAGGCGGTGACCAGCACGCTTAGGCAGTACTGCGAGGCGGCGCATGAACCGGATAGATTTTTGATACATCACGGTAATCTCTCGGTTTCCTTTAGGGAAACAGCAGAAACTGCCATGAAGGATGATTCGAGGTTTGATACCACTGTAACCACCTCTACCCTGGAGCTTGGTATAGATATAGGAAAGCTGGAGAGGGCCTTTCAGCTAGATGCACCGTTTATGGTATCTTCCTTCCTGCAGAGAATGGGAAGAACCGGAAGAAGAGGCGCACCTTCAGAGATGTGGTTCGTAGTAAGGGAGGAGCATCCAGAATCAAGGACCATGATACCGGAGACAGTGCCCTGGAAGCTTCTTCAGGCAATAGCATTAGTAGACCTTTATGTAAAGGATAAGTGGGTAGAGCCGCCAAATTTTGAAAGACTTCCATATAGTCTTTTGTATCATCAGACCATGAGCATATTGGCATCAGGAGGTGAAATGCTGCCACGCGAGCTGGCAGAAAGGGTGCTTTCCCTTAATTATTTTAAAAGAGTATCCAGGGAGGATCTAAAGGTTCTATTAATGCATCTTTTAGAGACTGATCACATACAAAAGACAGAACGCGGTGGCATAATAGTAGGACTAGCAGGAGAGAGGGTCATAAACAGTTATAAATTCTATGCAGTATTCCAGGAAAATATAGAATATAATGTAAAGTGCGATTCCCAGGAGCTAGGCACCATAGTAGCACCGCCTCCGCCAGGAGAGAAAATAGCTATAGCAGGTTGCGTGTGGGTGGTTGAAGAGGTAGACCATAAGAGACATATAGTTTTCTGCCATCAGATAAAGGGAAAGGTGCCGGCGTATTTTGGAGACTGTCCGGGAGACATAAATACGGTAGTCCTTGAAAGAATGCATAGGATATTATGCGAAGGTGAGATAGCAAGCAGAACAGAGCCGCTTTTAGACGAAGGGGATGCAGAAAGAGCAAAGGATATCGGAGATATTCATGTTCAGGCAGAAATCCTAGAGGAGCATTTTGAAACTGTAAACAGTGAGGATGCAAAAAAGGAATTCCCTTATCTTATGAAAAATGCGACCGCAAGGCTTAAAATGGCAAGGCATTCAGCGAAATTTGCAGGACTGGATAAGGAATGCCTCCTTCATCTTGGTGGTAATATGTGGGCGCTTTTGCCATGGCTTGGTTCCTATTCATTTTTAGCACTCGAGAGATTCCTTAAAATAAAATGTGCCCAAAGACTTAATCTAAGAGGGTTTGATTCGGCAAGACCGTATTATATGCAGTTCACCATGGATGCAGACAGAAAAAAATTCTGGCAGGTTTTAAAGGAAGAGGCAGAAAAGGAAATTGACCCTATGGAGCTAGTATATCCAAAGGAGGTGCCATATTTTGATAAATATGATGAGTATCTGCCACAGGAGCTTGTCAAAAAGGGCTTTGCATATGGAGTATTGGATATTTCCGGCATGAAAAAAAGAATATTAGGACTGTGCAAACAAAATCTTGACTAGAAAAAGTTTTTTTTGTATAATTATTAGCAATTTTGAATATCGGGTTATGTGTTTGGAGGAAATATGGTAAAAGAGATAAAGAATGGAAGACTCTATTTTGACGGCTGTGACACAGTAGAGCTTGCAAAGAATTATGGAACTCCAGTATATGTTATGTCTCAGACAGACATTGAGGATAAAATGAACGCAGTTCATAAGGATTTTCTTGATAAATATCCTAATACTCATGCAGCTTTTGCATCAAAGGCATTCTGTACAACTGCAATGCTTAAGATCTGCGAAAAGAATGGCTTCAGTATTGATGTAGTATCAGGTGGAGAGCTTTTTACAGCAATAAAGGCAGGCTTTCCAGGAGAAAAAATAGAATTTAATGGAAATAATAAGCAGCTTTCAGAAATCGAGATGGCTGTAGATTATGGCGTAGGAACTTTTATTATCGACGGTCTTCAGGAAATTCCTCTTATCGAAAAGGTATGTAAGGAAAAGGGCAAGAAGGTAAATGCCATTATCAGAATTACTCCAGGAGTTGCAGCAAGCACTCATGACTATATCGTTACAGGAAAAAAGGATTCAAAGTTCGGTGTACCTCTTGATGATGATGTATTCTTCCCACTTGTAAAGCAGGCAATAGATTCGGAGTATATTAATTTCAGAGGTCTTCATATGCATATCGGTTCTCAGCTCTTTGAGAATGATGCCTTTGTAAAGGCAACAAATGTGCTCGTAGATAATGTTGCAGAAATAAAGAAGAGATTCGGAGCTGATACCTATGAATTAAATGTAGGCGGAGGCTTTGGAGCAATCTACATAAATGAAGAAAGAAAGCCATATAGCTTCTTCCTTGATCCTATAATGGAGACAATTTATAAGAGATTCGATGAAATGGGAATGGCAAGACCGGAGGTAGGAATCGAGCCTGGACGTTCGATCGTTGCAGAAGCAGGCATTACTCTTTATACAGTAGGTCAGATAAAGGATGTAAAGGGAATCAGAAAGTATGTTGCAATAGATGGCGGAATGTATGAAAATATCCGTCCGGCTCTTTATCAGGCAGAATATACCGGAGTAGTTGCAAATAAGGCTGATGCAGTTCATGACCAGACTGTCACACTTTGCGGAAAGTGCTGCGAGTCAGGTGACATCATCATTCAGAATGCAAAGGTGCCAGGTGACATCGAGGCAGGAGACATATTTGCAACCTATTCAACAGGTGCTTATGGCTTCTCAATGGCATCAAATTATAACAGTAATCCTACACCAGGAGTTGTGCTTGTACATAATGGAAAGAGTGCCTGGGCAGTTAAGCCGCAGACCTATGAGCAACTTATGCAGAATCAGGAAATACCTGCAGACATAATGTAAAAAAAATCTTAGAAGGATATTCTCTATTTTTTAATAGAAATATCCTTCTTTTTTATTTTTGATATAAATACAAAAAAATGAATAAAGTTTTTATTTGCCATTTATGGGAAAATATGCTATAATTTGTATTGTATAATTAGGAGGCGTATACCTATATGGGCAGAGTTTATCATTTTAATGTTGGCGCTTTGTGCGTCCAGATGATAATACTATTTTCGATATATTTTAGAAAAATGTATAGAGGAAGGACAAACAAAGCCTTTATCAGATTTGTAATCTGTGTTTTACTTGATACAATATTCGATATAATGAGCAGTATACCAAATTACGTACTGCCTGGAGTTACTGACAAGGTAATTTTTAGGGAGATAAGTAGTTATGGTTATTTTACTATGCGCCTTTTAACTCCGGTTTTCTTTATGAACCTTGTAGGAAACGTATCAGGAACCTGGGATCAGTTCAACAAGAAAAAAATATGTAAGTGCATAGTGCTCGTTCCGGTGATATCAGGAATAGCTATCATAGTCTCTAATCTATTTACCAATAATGTATTTTACTATACTGCTGATGGAGTATATCATAGAGGAGAACTGTTAAAGTTCCTTTATACCTGCGGTTTGTTATTGCTTATTGTGGCAATGATATATCTTCTTATAAATCAAAAATATATTGAGTGGGAAAAATTTGTATCAATGTCACTACTAATTCCTATCAATCTATTGGCATTGGTGATTCAGTTCTTTTATCCAAAGCTTTTAATTGAAATGTTTGCGATAACAATCAGTACTCTTTTAATAACTGTAACGGTAATAAGACCTGAAGCTGAAGTTGACCCATCAATAGCGGCTAAAACCTATCATGCTTTCAGAGATGATATAAGAAGGTACTACTTATCAAAACGAAAGGTCAACGTGATATTTGTAAAAATAACGAATCATAAGGCAATTAATCAACTTTTAGGAAATGATACCTACAGAACGATAATTCATGACATTGCTGTCGTGATAAATCCCAATAAGACGAGTATTCAGAAAAAGGAAATAACTCCGTATTACCTCGATAATGGATTATTCGCAGTGCTCATCGGAGAAAAGGCGGGAGAAATCTATGCAACCGAGCAGGCAAACAGGATAAACAGAGAACTTAGCAGAGAATTTAAGGTAGCACATATTATGGTAAAGTTCGATACAAGAATAATGATGGTAAGAATTCCTTCAGATGTGCCGTTGCATAGCAGTTTTGTAAATATGATCTCAAGCTTTCATAAAAACCTTCCGGTTGGAAAGGTGTGTTTTTTCAAAAATATGACAGAAAAGGAAAAGCGCAACATCACTAATGACATTGATACGGTGATTGCAAAGGCCATAGAAGAAGGTAGGTTCTGTATGTATTATCAACCCATCTATTCAGTAAAAGAGCAAAGATTTACCTGTGCAGAGGCGCTTATCAGAATGATAGATGAAGAAGGAAATCTCGTGCTTCCGGCTGTCTTTCTACCTTCAGCAGAAAAAAGTGGAGCTATTCATTTAGTTGGGAATTTTGCGATGGATGAGGTATTTGGATTTGCAAAAAGAATGGATATGAAGGCTCTTGGACTTGAATTCATTGAATTTAACATTTCACCTATCCAGGTCATGAACCGAAACCTCGATGTGGAAATACGTAACCTCATAAAAAAACATGATATGAAAAAACAGAATATAGTCATTGAGTTCAGGGAGATAGGCTCAGATTATGTCATGAACCTTGTAGAGAAAAAGGTGAAGGAATATCAGAGCAGCGGAGTTAGATTTGCACTTGATGATTATGGAACAGGATATTCTAATCTTCAGAAAATTATGAGGATTCCTTTTGAATTCATTAAAATAGATCAGTCACTTACAGGTGAAATAAATGATCCTAAAATGCAAGCGGTTGTTGAAAATACAATCAGAATGGTGAAAGATATTGATGTAAAGGTTACAGTAGAAGGAATCGAGGATATGTCAAAAGCGCGAAGATTTGAAAAGCTAGGGTGTGATTACATACAAGGTAACTGCTTTGCAGAGCCGATGAGAGAAGAAGATTTTATCGAATTTATGAAGAAAAATAGGAATGGATTGACTATAGAATAAGAGGAAAATTATGGCAGGAACATACCAATATGATATATGCGCTTTTTACATTCTGCTTGTTCTGCTGTTTTCAATGTATTTTAGACACATGACTTTTGGAATAGTAAACAGGCTATATATAAGAATGATAATAGTGGCGATAATAGTGTGCATTTGTGATATATTATCAGGGGCACCGCTTACGGCCTTGGGCGAATTATCTGAAAATTCGGTGTTCAGGTCTTTTTTCTGTATGCTTTATTTTGGTTTCAGAATACCGCTCATTCCACTCATATTCATAATGATAGGCAGACTTACCGGTACTTGGGAAAAATTTTATAGTAAATTGCAGAATAAGGTTTTATTTCTTAGCCCGATGATTTTTGCGATACTGTTATTATTAATTAACCCATTTTTTCATGAAATATACAGATACGAAAGAGATGTATATATAAGAGGAGAATATCTTAAGTTACTTTATGTTGTAGGTGCGTATTACACGATTATCACCCTGATTTTTTTGTTTTCAGTAAAAAAGCATTTAAGCAGTGAGAAATTTTTGTCGTTTTTGGTAATTGTACCGATAAACCTCGCCACAGTAATCATACAAGGACTTTTCGAGGGAATCCTCATAGAGAACATAGCTGTTGCATTATCATTTCTTTTGGCCTCAATAACAATAATTAGGCCGGAGGAATTAGTTGATGCAGCTACCGGAGTGAAAAAGCAACTGGCTTATACAAGGGATGCGATGGCATATTTCCGTACTAATAAGAGAAATCAGAATGTGATTCTTGTAAAGATAGTGAATTTTAATCAGATAAGAGCACTTCTTGGAGAAAATGCTTTCAGAAAGTTTGTTCCGGAAATAGCAAGATTAGTAACGCCTGTCGAAAAATATAAGAGAAAAAATATAGGAACCTATAACCTGCTTGGTGGAACTTTTGCTGTCGTTTATAGAGGCAAAAATTCGGCTGAAATTGCTGTTAAAGAGGGAGAAAGAATTCTATCCGATCTTCAGAAGGAATTAAGCGCCGGAAAGCTCAGCTTTCAGCTGGAAGTATGTGTGTGTCTCCTTGAAATTCCAACAGATATCAATAATTATGATGATTTCATGACATTTTCAGGTTCGTTTGAAAAGTCGGTTCCACACGGAAAACTTGTGCATCTGTCAGATATTTCACCGGAAAAGCACTTTCAGGTAGTTAATGGGATAGATGACATCATTAAAAGAGGCATAGATGGAAATAATTTTGAAATGTACTATCAGCCGATATATTCAGTAAAAGAAGAAAAATTTGTATCAGCTGAAGCTCTTATAAGACTTCATGATGAAAGATTGGGAATGGTATCGCCGGGGATTTTTATTCCGGCAGCAGAGGAAAATGGCACTATTCATCAAATAGGAGATTTTGTAATTAGAGATGTCTGTAAATTCCTTGCAAGTGAAGAAATAAAGGATAAGCTTGATTATATTGAAATAAATCTTTCAATACTTCAGATAATGGAAAAAAATATCGTAGGAAAGGTGAAGAAAATAACCAAAGAGTATGGCATAGAACAGAAAAAGCTGAATATAGAAATTACTGAGACCTCTTCTGACTACGAGCATGATGTAATAGCAGGTACTCTTAAGGAATTTCAGGATGAGGGCTTTGAATTCTCACTTGATGACTACGGAACAGGTTACTCGAATTTAAAGAGGGTAATGGACTTTACTTTTAAAATCATTAAGATGGATAAAAGCTTTGCAGATGGACTAGCTGACGAAAGACTAAGGAAGCTGACAGAAGGGACCATCAAAATGATAAAGGATTCTGGCGCTGAAATCGTAGTAGAGGGCGTAGAAACAAAGGAACAGGCAGATTTCTTTATAGAAAACGGCTGTGATTTCATCCAGGGTTATTATTATGCAAAGCCAATGCCGGCAGCGGATTTTGTAAGCTTTATTAATAAGAAAAATGGGAATAAAAACCATTGATTTAATTCAAACTTAGATTATAATAGGGATAGAGCTTCAAAGGAAATAGGAGCTGGAGTGCTGAGAGGAAGTAAAGAAATAAGATGGATGAGACAAAGAAAAAATATACGCTTGCAATACTGCACATATTGACATCTGCACTGTGCTTTGCGCTTATGGCTTTTTTTGTAAGGCTCTCGGGAGACATACCCACCATGCAGAAGGCATTTTTTAGAAATGCCGTTGCGCTTGTAATAGCGACAATTGCATTGGCTAAAAGCGCAGAGGGTTTTAAAATACAAAAAAACAGCTGGAAGGATATAACCTTCAGGTGCCTCTTTGGTACTAGCGGGCTTATAGCAAATTTCTGGGCGATAGATCAGATGGCACTTGCGGATGCAAATATGTTAAATAAAATGTCTCCCTTCTTTGCCATGCTCATGTCAATAATTATTCTAAAGGAAAAGCCAAATAAAACTGAGTGGGCGACTCTCATAGTTGCCTTTATAGGAGCAGTTTTCATAATAAGACCTTCTTCCGGAGTAGCAAGCTTTAAAGCACTTATCGCACTCTATGGAGGCTTTGGTGCGGGAACAGCCTATGCCTTCGTAAGAAGACTTGGAAAAAAGGGTGAGCGTTCAGCGGTGATTGTATTCTGCTTTTCGTTATTTTCGACAATGATAACCCTTCCTTTCTTGGCTGCGGGCTTTAAGCCGATGAGCGGGAGGCAGATCATAATACTTTCACTCGCCGGAATATCTGCAGCAATAGCACAGTTCAATATAACTGCAGCCTATCAGCTAGCCCCGGCAAAATCAATATCAGTATTCGACTATACCCAGGTAATATTTGCAGCAATACTTGCAGCAGTATTCCTGAAGGATTATCCGGATTCGATGAGCTATATAGGCTATGCCCTTATAATAGGAGCGGCCGTTATAAAATGGCTTCACGGACTAAAGAAAAATGCTTAGGGGTTAAGAGCCTTAAAAGTGTTTTTAGGTCAATAAAATAGCGACGTATTCTAGGAGGAAAAATGATACTAGGAGCAATTGAAGGCGGCGGAACAAAAATGGTCTGCGCCATTACAGATGAAAAGGGAAATATTTTAGAAAAGATGTCAGTACCGACTCTTTCTCCGGAGGAAACTATTCCTCCCATGCTTGAATTTTTTAAGGGAAAGAATATAGAGTGCCTTGGAATTGCATGTTTTGGGCCGATAGATTTAAATGAAGAGTCAAAGACCTATGGCTATATTACAACTACGCCAAAGACACGCTGGATGAATTTTGATTTTGTAGGAGCCTTTAGAGAACTTAATGTGCCGATAGGCTTTGATACTGATGTAAATGGTTCGGTAATAGGTGAAGCAACATTTGGAAAATATAAGGGATTTAAGGACGGAATATATATAACTATCGGAACAGGAATCGGAATAGGCGTAATCTCTGGAGGAAATCTCGTGCATGGAATGCTTCATCCTGAAGGCGGACACATGCTTTTAGTTACACATCAGGAAGACCCAATGCCAAAGGGAATATGTCCGTTTCATCCTAACTGCTTTGAGGGTTATGCCTCGGGTCCATCCATAAAGGCACGCTGGGGAAAGAACGGAGCAGAGATAGAAGATGATGCATTTGCATGGGAGCTTGAGAGCTATTATGTAGCACAGGCCATAGTAAATATGCTGATGATACTTTCACCTGAGATAGTAATTCTTGGCGGAGGAGTAAGTCATAAGAAGGATGTGCTGCTTCCTCTTATCCATAAGAACTTCAAAAAGCTCTTAAATGGTTATATCAAAACAGAAAAGACAGAAAATCCGGAAAAATTCATAGTAGCCCAGAGCATGGATGATAATCAGGGAATTTTAGGTGCAGCCATCATTGGACTTAATGCCTATAACCAAAAGCAGCAAAAGTAGTAAAGTAAAAAATGGTAAGGAAATAAAACGGTAAAAGTAAGAGCAGCAAAAGCAGGTAAAAAGTAAGAGCGGCAAAAGCCGGTAAAAAGTAAGAGCGGCAAAAGCTGGTAAAAAGTAAGAGCGGCAAAAGCTGGTAAAAAGTAAGAGCGGCAAAAGCCGGTAAAAAGTAAGAGCGGCAAAAGCCGGTAAAAAGTAAAAGCAGCAAAAGCCGGACAAAAATCTAAAAGCGGAGGAAAATATATGCCAGATATGATAGATATTGCAATTGTAGGAGCAGGAACAGCAGGACTTACAGCAGCAATATATGCAGTAAGAGCAGGAAAGAGCGTAAAGATCTATGATGGAAAGTCTTACGGCGGACAGATAATTAATACTCCTGATATAGAAAACTATCCTGGAATAAAGCATATATCAGGCTTTGAATTTGCAACAGGCCTTTATGAGCAGGCAACAGCACTAGGCGCAGAGCTTGAATTTTCAGCAGTAGAAAGAATAGAAAAAAATGGAGAAAATGACTTTACCTTAAAAACTACGGACGGCGAAGTAAAGGCAAAGGCAGTAATCCTTGCAACAGGAGCGGAAAATAGAAAGCTTGGAATTGATAGAGAAGAAGAACTAATAGGCAGCGGAATTTCATACTGCGCTACCTGTGATGGAGCCTTTTATAAGGGAAAGGCCGTTGCAGTATCAGGCGGTGGCAATACAGCCATAGAGGATGCAATGTTCCTTACAAACTACTGTTCAAAGGTGTATGTAATTCATAGAAGAGATGCCTTCAGAGCAGATGCAAAGGACGTAGAAAAGCTCAAGGAAAAGCCAAATGTAGAGTTTGTATTAAATGCAAATGTTACAGCACTAAAGGGTGATAAAAAGCTTGAAGCTGTTGAGGTTACAGATAAAAATACAGGAGAAAAGAAGGACCTTGAGGTAGCCGGCTTATTTGTAGCAATAGGACAGGCACCTGTAGCAGGAATCTTTAAGAACCTTGTAGAGGTAAATGAGCAGGGCTATATCGTAGCAGGAGAAGATTGCAAGACTAATGTAAGCGGAGTATATGCAGCAGGAGACTGCCGCACAAAGACAGTAAGACAGCTTACAACTGCAGCGGCAGATGGTGCAATAGCAGCACTTGCAGCTTGCTCAAAGCTTTGATAAAATAGAATTTGAAAATTTTTAAGCGCAGTATAGCGTTTAGTTAAGAATTAAGCTTCATCAATATACGGGTATTGATGGAGCTTAAAGTTTATATAAGGGAAAATGTTAGTTAAAACTTACAAATGGCAGTAACTCACAAATAGCCATAACTGACAAAAAGTAATAAGTGCGTGCAGTTATAACGGGCAATATGTCATTGTTGATGTGAAAAACTAAAAGTAAATGGTTTAGCTAAAAATCATTAAAGGCACTAATAGTAAAATAAATATAATAAATTTTTCTAAAAAAAAATGATTTTTTTGTGCAAAATTGCTTGTAAATAACGAGAAAATGTATTAAAATATATAAGTACGCTAATAATCCTTGAGAGGGGTTTTCATAATGGCGAAGATTTATGCATCAACAGATAGCGGAATCTCCAACAGAGAAATAGAACATGCTGATATGGCTGGATGGGCAGCAATTCAGGGTATGGTTCTTCTTGAAAATGACAGATCACTTCCGCTTAAATTTAGAGGGCGCGGTACAAAAATAGCGCTTTACGGTGCAGGTGCCAGATTTACAATCAAGGGTGGTACCGGCTCAGGTGACACCATTCAGAGAAAGGTGATCAACATTGAACAGGGGTTCGAAAGAGCAGGTTTTACCGTTACCACCAAGCGTTGGCTTGACGACTACGAGGCGCTTGTGCACATTGAACACGAAAAATATTTGAGCAGAATTCGAGAGATTGCGGCCAGACAAAGGACGCAAGCTCTTGAAGTTATGTTTAAAAATCCCTTCGTTCAGCCGGCAGGAAGGCATATAAATGAAGAGGATGTCAGGGAATCCGATACCGATACGGCTATCTATGTCATATCGCGCTCATCAGGTGAGGGAACTGACAGAAAGTATATAAAGGGCGACTATGAGCTTACGGCAAATGAAGAGGACGCGCTGCGTTATCTCGGCATGATCTATGCTCATGTTATTGTCGTATTAAATGTTCCAGGCGTAATTGATACCAAATTTTTCCACGAGATACCGGGCTTATCAGCACTTGTGCTTATGGGAATGGCAGGAACCTCAGGAGGAGATTCTCTTGTAGCAGTGCTCACGGGAAGAGCTGTTCCATCAGGAAAGCTTACCATGACATGGGCAAATGATTATTCAGATTATCCATCCTCTAAGACCTTTGGTAGAAATGATGGAGCGACAGGCCATGCGGATTATAATGAGGGTATATATGTAGGCTATCGTTACTTTGACACCTTCGGCATTACTCCGGCCTATCCTTTCGGATATGGCTTGTCCTATACCAGATTTGATATAAAAACTGAAAATGTTACGATTGATGATGATTATGTAAATCTTATCATAAATGTCACAAATGTAGGAACAAAGTACATGGGCATGGAGGTAATCCAGGCTTATGTTTCAAAGCCGGGCGGAAGATTAGAAAAGCCTTATCAGGAGCTTGTAGCCTTTGCAAAGACAAGGAATTTAAGACCGGATGAAACTCAGCTTCTAACTCTTGCCTTTAAAATTGAAAATATGGCTTCCTATAGTGCAAAGAAGGCAGCCTGGGTGCTTGAAAAGGGCTCATACTATGTCAGAGTAGGAAATTCCTCAAGACATACCCATGTAGTTGCAAAGATTACTCTAGATAAAACTGTAGTAGTAAGGCAACTGAAAAATCTCTGCGAGCCAAAGTCGGAAATCAATGAAATTTCCAAAAAGGGCACAGAGGTAAAGCCTTATTCTTATCCAGGTGAAATCACTGAAAAAAGAAATGCTCAGCAGCTCTTTTTAAGTGCAGACAGCATAAAGACAGAGGTAGTAGAATATACTCCTAATGAGCCGGGCGCTAGTGCGTTCAAGCATAAGAACGTGGAGCAGGGGCTTGAGGTAAGGCATACAAGTGAGGGCGATGAAAAAAATACTCTCATAGATGTAATGCAGGGAAAGATATCCTTAGACGATTTTGTATCAGAACTTACTGTTGAGGAAATGGCAAATCTGTGCGTCGGAAATCTGGCTAATTTTTCATTGGTGCCGGAAAGACAGCATTCCATGGTCGGAGCTGCTTCGGCCGTAGTTCCAGGAGCGGCAGGAGATACATCTTCCCTTCTTGTAGATGATAGAAAGATAGGAAATCTCATTTTTGCGGATGGTCCGGCAGGTCTTAGACTTGCACCTCATTTCAGAACTACTCCAAGCGGAGATATCCTTCTTGATACCAATGGCTTTTCAGCAATTAATGGAGCAGATGATCTATACGGTGAATTCCATAAAAAGGATAAAGAAAATGGAATGGTAGACTATTACCAGTTCTGTACTGGAATTCCAAGTGAGACCTTGCTCGCCCAGAGCTGGGATACCAATGTTCTCTATAATATGGGAGACATTGTTGGAAGAGAAATGAATATGTTCGGTGTAACAGTATGGCTTGCACCAGGACTTAATATAATGAGAAATCCGTTATGCGGAAGAAATTTTGAATATTTTTCAGAAGATCCGCTTCTTGCGGGTGAATGTGCAGCCTATGAAACTAAGGGACTGCAGAGCAATCCTGGAGTAGGGGCCTGTGCAAAGCACTTTGCCTGCAACAACCAGGAGGAGTCGCGTTTCATTATCGATAGCAGGATAAATGAAAGGGCTCTAAGAGAGATTTATCTTAAAAATTTTGAGATATGCATCCGTTCATCTCAGCCGATGACTCTTATGTCTTCGTACAATCATATAAATGGAGTTCATTCGGCAAATAATAGAGAGCTTCTCACTAATATTGCAAGAGATGAGTGGGGCTTTGAGGGAGCAGTAGTTACCGACTGGGGAACTACGGGAGATATTGTTCCGGGGTATGATCCTAGAAATCAGGTAAGAACTACTGGATTATCAGAATATAGTCTTCCTTCAAAGTGCATATTTGCAGGAAATGACTGGATAATGCCGGGAAGTCTTGCAGATCTTGAAGAAATAATAGAAGCGGTGGAAAAGGGAACTAGCAGTGTTGAAAATGCCTCGGATTCAGGGGATGCTCCAAAGCAGTCAGCAGAATCAGTTCTTACAAGAGCAGATCTTGAAGTAAGCGTGAAGCATATACTTAATGTAATAATGAAATCTTCGCGTTATTCATCTGCTAAACCGTATACAACAGGTTTAAAGCGACTAGTTAGATTCATAAAAGTCGAAAGGTAAAAAAATAAATAAAGAAGTTAAAGAAAGGAGGTTCGCATGGTATGCAAAAGGTGTGGATGGCAGATACTCGGCGGAGAATCTGTTTGTCCTAATTGTGGAGCAATGGTCGGAATGAATGCCGTACAGCAAGGCGTTACAGAAATGAATTCACCTTATAATTCAGGTGGCAGCAATGTCCAGTCCAATAATGCTTCAAGCCTTTATAGTGCATATTCAGCTAATGGCGTACCAGCAGCTTATGGAAGCGGCTATAGTGCAGCCTATGGCAGCGGTTATGGTGCAGGAAATGCAGCCTATGGCAGCGGCTATGGAGCAGGAAATCCTGCTTATGGAAGTGGCTATAGTGCAGGCGGCGCAATGTACGGAAGTGGTTATAGTGCGGGCGGCGCAATGTATGGAAGCGGTTATAGTGCAAGCTATGGAAGCGGATATACGGCAGGTCCGGGCAGCGGAGCATTTAATAGTGTTTATTCTGTTTATAGTATTCCTAACAACTCAGATAACTCAAGTCCATATTCAGCAGCAGTAAACCCGGTATATAGCAGCGGTTATTCAGCAGCAGGAATTGCTTCTTTGTCAGGAGGAGTAAGTGCAGGCTCATCTGCCGGAAATATATATGGCGGGGCATCAAGTGTTGAAGCGCTTTATTCAAGTGGTTATTCCATTGCCGGTGCAGCATCTTATACCGGAGAGAATGTAAAGTCAAATGGTACTGTGAATACCTCAGGGTATTCAGCAGCGACGGCCGCAGGTACACAGGAGGCTAAGTCAGAGCCAGCAGCTGAAGAAAAGAACCCAGTAGAAATAGTTGAAGAAGTTGTTGAAATAAGGGAAGTCGATGAGACAAATGTAAAGCCTGAGGAAGTAGACGACTTCGGAATTGTAAATCTTACTAAGGATGATACAGAAGCTAAAGAGTCTGAATCAGAAAAAGCTGATGAAGGTGAAGGAGCTGTTCAGGTAAAGCCTGAGGAAAGCTCAGCAGAGGCTAAAGAAAGTGCTCTTGATACAAAGCCTGAAGAAAAGGCTAAGGAAAAGGGAGCTTTTGCTGAAAAGGCGAAGTCAGAAGAAAAGCCTGAGGAAAATGAAGCTGAAAAGAAGACTTCTAAAAAGGGCAAGAAGACTAAGAAGAGCTCGAAGCAGGAGCTTTCCGAGAATGCAGCTGTAGAAAAAGCAGAAGAGAAAAAGCCAGAAGAAGTTAAGGCAGATGCAAAAGCTGCAGAAGAAGGTAAGAAGGCAGAAGCAAGAGAGCCTGTAGCTGAAAAAGCAGAAGACAGTAAGGCAGAGGCTGAAAAGTCAGATGCTAAAAAGGGTGATTCCAAAAAAGCAGAAGATAAAAAGGCAGAAGCAAAAGAGCCTGTAGCTGAAAAAGCAGAAGAAAGTAAGGCAGAGGCTGAAAAGTCAGATGCTAAAAAGGGTGATTTTAAAAAAGCAGAAGATAAAAATGCAGAAGCAAAAGAGCCTGTAGCTGAAAAAGCAGAAGACAGTAAGGCGGAGGCTGAAAAGTCAGATGCTAAAAAGGGTGATTCTGTAAAAGAAGATAGCAATAAGGCAGAAGCTGAAAAGCCTGTAGATAAAAAGGCAGCTGAAGAGAAGAAGTCTTCAGAAGAAAAAAGCAAGAAAGCAGAGCCTGAAAAGAAGATAGAAGATGCTAAGAAGTCAGAAAAGACTGAAGAAGCATCAAAGAAAGAAAATGAAGGAGCCGAGAAAGAAAAGGCTTCAGAAAATGATGAGGAAGCTGCTAAGGAGAAGGCCCGCGCAGAAATGGAAAAGACCCGCGAGGAAATCGCCAAAAAGGCAGCAGAAATAGTTCAAAAGGGCAAGGAAGATGCTAAGAAGGCCGAAGAGGCAGCAATCATGAAGGCCCTAGCAGCAGTAGAGGATAGCAAGAATGATGTAACAAGCGGCTATTCGATCAATCCTAATATTGCAAGCGGCTATGGAGCAGCAGCTAATCCTGTTGCAAACCAGTTCGCAAGCGGCTATTCAGTTGGAGCAAGCGGTTATACAGTAGGAGCAAGCGGCTATTCAGTAGCATCAAATCCTATAGTTTCTAATTACGGAAGTGGATATTCTACTAACGGAAATTATGTAAGCGGCTATGCAGTAGCAGCAAATCCGATGGGAAGTGGCTACGGAGCAGGTAATTCAATGGATAGTGGCTACGGAGCAGCAAATCCGATGGGAAGCGGCTATGGAGCAGCGGTAAATCCAATGGGAAGTGGCTACACAGCAGCGGTAAATCCAATGGGAAGTGGCTATGGAGCAAATGCAGCAAGCGGTTATGGAGTTAATAATTATGGAAGTGGCTATGGCAGCAATGCAGCAGGAGCTTATGGAGCACCTGCACAGGCGCCAGCTAATAATGGCGCGCCAGTAGAGGCATCAAAGCCAGCGCCAGTAGCAGAAGCACCAAAGCCAGCACCAGTAGCAGAAGCACCAAAGCCGGCACCAGCGCCAGTAGCACCGGCACCAGCACCGGTAGCGCCAGCACCAGCCCCAGTAGCAGCAGCTAGTGAAGCACCAGAACAGCCACAGGCTTATCAGGTAGCTGAAGAAAAAGGCGGCATTAAGGCATTCTTAAAGCCACCAATAATTGTTGCAGCAATAGTAATCATTATAATTATAGTTGTTATAATTGGAAATTTTATATAATGAATTCATATCCCCACTTTTAGGAGTGGGGATTATTGCATATGAAGAGCGCGATAAAGCTGTAGGTAAAAGAGCTCAATATAGCTTGTAATAAAAGAGTGCGATAAGCTGTAGATAAAAGAGCGCGATAAGCTGTAGGTAAAAGAGTGCGATAAGCTGTAGGTAAAAGAGTGCGATAAGCTGTAGGCAAAAGAGTGCGATAAGCTGTAGGTAAAAGAGTGCGATAAGCTGTAGATAAAAGAGTGCAGTAAAAGTAAGCAAAAATAAAGGAGGTACTTAAAATGAAGAATGAAATTTTGAAAATTGATAAGGAGCTTCCTACAGTCAAGAAGACTGAACTTCCAAGTGGTCATCCTTTAAATGATCTGACCTGTAGAATGCTCATAGCAGAGGCTATCAAGGCAAGAGAAAAGGCATATGCGCCATATTCTGGATTTAAGGTGGGAGCAGCTTTAATGAGCGCAGGCAAAAAGATAATTATCGGCTGTAATATAGAAAATTCGGCCTTCTCACCGACAATATGTGCCGAAAGAGTTGCTTTTTCAAAGGCAATAAGCGATGGTGTATTAGAAAGTGACAAGAGCTTTGTAGGAATAGCAGTAGTCGGTGGAAAAGATGCAAATGTAAGCAAGGAAAAAGGCTTTGCAGATTATACTACTCCTTGTGGTGTATGCCTACAGTTCATGAGCGAATTTGTAGATGCAGAGAACTTTTTTGTTATATCAGCAAAGTCAGAAAGTGATTATTGGATCTATACCTTAAAGGATCTCATGCCATTTGCATTTAAGTACAAAAAGTAATAATAAGCGGTAAAACTTAATAAGGTCAGAAAGTGAGTATTAGTTAGCATGTTCATATTAATAATAAGTGATACACATGGAAGTATAAGATTCCTGCAGAAGGCAATGGATAAATACCACCTAAAGCCGGATCTTTGCATTCATGCAGGCGACATTCTAGGACAAAAGCAGATGGTTGAAAAAACTGTGAATTGTCCGCTAGTGGTTGTTAGGGGAAACTGCGATATTGATCCGGAAATTCCGGTAGATAAAGTAGTAGAAGCAGGAAGCCATAAAATATATGTCTGTCATGGACATCAGTATGGAGTTGGAGCAAACCGTTTTAGATTAAAGAATGAAGCAAGACTTAGAGGCTGTGACATTGTTATTTATGGACATACTCATGTTTTAGACATTGATAATTCAGATCCTGATGTACTTTGCATAAATCCGGGAAGCCTTCTTATTCCGAGGGATTTTGGATCTCCTTCCTATGTTGCAATGAGCATAGATGAACAAAATAGAGTCAGCTGTAATGCTTTTAGGGTTGATTTTTAGGGGTAAATGTGTTTTACTAGACGTTGAGTGCAAAGGAATGGGAAATTAGCAGTATTTGCCGAAAATAAAGAGAGATATGGAAATGAGTTTATATGGATAACGAAATCAAAAAGCCTGTTAAAATAGGCGATATAGCAGAAAAGGCGGGGGTGTCCTCGGCGACTGTATCAAGATATTTTAATAATGGCTATATTAGTCAGAAAGCAAGAGATGCTATTTCAAAGGCCATAGAGGAGACTGGATACGTACCTTCACAGCAGGCAAGAAATCTCAGAATGAAAAAGACGATGCTTATAGGAGTAATAATTCCTAAGATCGATTCAGAGGCAGTCAGCAGAGAGGTAGATGGAATCACCACAATGCTTGCGACCTCGGGCTATGAGACACTTTTAGCTAATACTTCAAACGACCCTCAGAAGGAAATTGATTATCTGAATATTTTTAATAACAATAATAATGTAGATGGCATTATCTTCATAGCAACCCTCATTACTGAAAAGCATAAAGAGGTCTTGAAAGAGCTTCATGTACCTCTTGTAATGGTAGGTCAGAAGTCAAAGCTGGTATCGTGCGTTTATCATGATGATCAGCTTGCAGCTGCGGCTCTTACAAAGAAGCTCATAGCAGCAAAAAGAAAGAAAATAGGCTTTATCGGAGTTACAAAGGATGATGCGGCTGCAGGACTTGCCAGGTTCAAGGGCTTTACCGGTGAACTTAAAAAAGCAGGCATTCCTGTAAGGGAAGAGCTTATGATGGAAGGAGCTTTTACTCTAGAGTCGGGCTATGAGAATGCAGGAAGGCTTCTTGAAATAGAACCTGAAATCGATGCAATTTTCTGCGCTACGGACATGATAGCAGCAGGTGCGATGAAAAGGCTTCATGAGGCAGGAAAGAAAATCCCGGAGGAAGTAAGTATTACAGGAATAGGTGATACCAAGGTATCCAAGGTATTAACACCATCACTTACTACGGCTCATTATTACTATAGGAACTGTGGAATGGAGGCAGCGAAAATTTTACTAGATAAGCTAAAGGATGAATATTCACCTCTTAAATCGGTAAAAATGGGCTATGAAATAGTGGAAAATGGCAGTGTATGAATTCAGTAACTTGCTTGCAGAATAAGGTGGAGCAATACGAAATGATGCGAAATAATGCGAAATATTACGAAAACCTGGTGCATTTATAGTGCAAGGTGATGCAAAATCTTTGCAAATGCACAGTGCAATAAATGAATAATTATTAGAAGTGCACAAAAAATTATTTTCTTTTTGTGCACTTTTTGTATGTACATAATTGTGGAATTGTGGTAAACTGTCTTTAGTAAATGTGTAATCGATTACATATAAAACAATGGAATATGAGAGCGTCAGAATAAAAATATGTGCTGAACTGCTTTAATTTTATATCTTTTTGAATGTGTAATCGATTACATAGGTTGGACGTAAATGAACTTGTATGTGCAAGGGTTCGGAAAATGGAGGCGTTATGGATTACAAAAAGTGTGCAGAAGGCATATTGAAGGGTGTTGGCGGAAAAGGGAATATTATTTCAGCAGCACACTGTGCCACAAGACTTCGTCTGGTAATCGCAGATAACAGCAAAATGGATACAAAGGCTGTTGAGAATGTTGACGGAGTAAAGGGTGTATTTGAGGCATCTGGACAGATTCAGATCATCATTGGTACAGGAACAGTAAACAAGGTGTATGCAGAGTTCATACAGCTTGCAGGCGTTTCAGAAGCAACGAAGGATGATGTAAAGCAGGCAGCAGCATCAAAACAGAATTTCTTCTTCAGGGCAATAAAGACTCTTGGAGATGTTTTTGTGCCTATCATTCCTGCGATTGTAGCAAGTGGTCTTTTAAATGGATTGCTGGGAGGTCTTTCAAATGCCATTGATGGAATGGCAGACAGTAGTTGGTATGAGCTACTTAACATATTCTCAAGTGCAGCGCTTGCGATGCTGCCTATTCTTATAGCCATAAGTGCAGCTAAGAAGTTTGGCGGAAATCCTTATCTTGCAGCCGTTATCGGCTATATCATGATAAACCCGGCTCTTGTAAATGCATGGACAGTATGGAATTATGAAGGAACAATTCCTACCTGGAATATTTTCGGCATTGAAATTCAGAAAATAGGTTACCAGGGACATGTAATCCCTGTAATTATCTCAATTCTTTTTATGAGTGCTATTGAAAAGTGGCTTCATAAGATAGTTCCTGAGGTAATAGATCTTTTTGTAACTCCTCTTGTAACAGTTCTTGTAACAGGTCTTTTGACACTTCTTGTAATTGGACCTGTATTCAAGGTTGTTGAGGATTATATTGTTACAGGTGCTAAGTGGCTTATCGCTCTGCCTTATGGTATAGGAGGTCTTTTAGTTGGCTTCTTCTATGCATTTACGGTTGTAGCAGGCTTCCATCACATGTATAATATGATAGAGGCTCAGATGCTAGGTACTGTCGTAAACGGTGTAAAGGGTCTTAATACCTGGATGCCAGTTGCAACAGCAGCTAACGTTGGACAGGGTGCTGCAGCTCTTGCAGTAGCATTTAAGTCAAAGAATAAAAAGACAAAGTCAATGGCTCTTCCATCTTCACTTTCAGCCTTTCTTGGAATCACAGAACCAGCAATATTCGGTGTAAACGTACGTTACCGCACACCATTTATTGCAGGCTGCATAGGCGGTGCAGCAGGCGGACTTTTAGCTTCACTCTTCGGTGTAGGAGCTACAGCTTATGGTATTACTGGTCTTTTCGGTTTCCTTATAACAACAGATTTCTGGTGGCAGTATGCAGTAGTAATGCTTGCATCTACCGTAGTAGCCTTTATCGTATCCTTTGTTCTCTATAAGGATCCTGTAGAGGTAAGGGCAGCAGCTCCTGTAGCAGACGAGAAAGAAAAGAAGGCAGCTCCTTCTGTAGCAGGCGAGCTTCTTGCTCCTCTTAATGGTAAGGCTATTCCGCTTGATAAGGTTTCAGACGCTACCTTTGCATCTGGGGCTCTTGGAAACGGTGCAGCAATCATTCCTTCAGAGGGCGTTGTTTATTCACCTGTTGACGGCGAGATATCAATGTTCTATGATACAAAGCATGCAATCGGAATTACAGCAAATGATGGTACGGAAATTTTAATTCATATCGGTATTGACACAGTTAACCTTGAAGGAAAGCCATTTAAGGGCTTCATTAAGGAAGGTGATAAGGTATCCTGTGGTGATAAGTTAGTAGAATTTGACATTGATATGATAAAGAAGGCAGGATGTGACATAGTAACACCTGTTATAATTACAAATACAGATGATATCCTTGATGCAGGTAAGAGCATTAATTATGCTGAAGCAGTAACTGCAGAAAAGGAAATCAAAAAGGGAGAAGCTTTCATTAAAATCAACAAGGCATCTTAAGATGGCTAATTTAAGATGAGTTATTTAAAGATAGAATATCAAAAGATAGATTATCTTTAGCGATGATAAAAATATAGATATGATGAATGTGCTTAAAAGGCATAAAAGGGATAGGAGAAAAGTATGCAGGAGGATTTTAGACCGTTATACCACGTTTCACCTCCAAAGGGATGGCTTAATGATCCAAACGGCCTGTGTGAAATGAATGGAGTATATAATGTATTTTTTCAGTATTCGCCGGAATCACCGAAAGGCGCGGGCATTAGAGGCTGGGGCTATGCTACCTCGAAAGATCTGATTCACTGGGATTACAAAGGAATGCCAATAAAACCAGATCATGAATGGGATGCAAATGGCGCTTATTCAGGCAGTGCACTGATAAATGAAAGCGTAATGTATCTATATTATACTGGAAATGTAAAGCTTGATGGTGATTATGATTATACTCACGCAGGCCGATTATCAAATACGATTTTGGTGACCTCTGAGGATGCTGGAGAGAGCTTTTCGAGTAAGGAGAGACTCCTTGATAATTCAGATTATCCTCAGGGACTATCAAATCATATAAGAGACCCAAAAGTTTTTTACACTGATACCGGAGTAGGAATGCTCCTTGGTGCAAGAGACAATGAAGATACTGGACTGGCTCTTTTTTACGAAACGCCTGGCAGGGATGATTTCAAGAACTTTAAGTATAAGAAGAGCCTAAGAACGCCGGCGCCGCTCGGCTATATGTGGGAGTGTCCGGATTTCTTTACCTTGAAGGAAGGTGAAGAAGAAATCGGTGTATTAAATGTAGCAGTTCAGGGAATACACCAGGCCTTTAGCTTTTGCGAGAAGGCAGGTGATTATAGATATCAGAATCAGTATCAGTCAGGATATTTTATCACTGAATCAGATCTTATCCAAAAAGATGAAGCCATCACAATGGTAAACGGCGACTATCATGAATGGGACTATGGTTTTGATTTTTATGCAGCTCAGAGTTTTGAAGATGAAAAGGGAAGAAGAATTCTCTGGGGATGGGCTGCAATGATAGATACTGACTATACAAATGAGCCGGAAATAGTTACTGGTGTGCAGCATGTTCTTACAATGCCGAGAGTTCTGAGCTATGACAGCAAAAAGGGGCTTATCCTTCAAAGGTGGCCGGAAGAGTATGATGGCTTTATAAGCTATGATTTTTCGGTGGTAGATAAAAGAATTAAAAAGGCTGATTCAAGTGTTATTTTTGAAGAGGATTCAGCTTCGGGATTATTAACTGGTAAATTTACTTCAAAGCGCACCTATGCCGCAAGAATTACAGAGCTAGAGGAAGCTGGTAAATTTGTGCTAAGGATAGTAGGAGCTTTAAATTTAGAGTATGATGGAGAATTCTTATCGCTGATACTCAATAAGTCGGCGGGCAGCGGAAGATTGATGAGGAGAGTAAAGGTTACGGAAATATCGAGCATCACTTACTTTGTAGATTCATCCATAGCTGAAATATTCATCAATGACGGAGAATATGTACTTACTACGAGATTCTTTTCTAGAAATAAGAGCTTTAGAAATGAAATAAAAGTTGAACTAAAGGATGTACAATAACAGAAATATATTCTATAATGTACTAAAGGAATATTGAAACCAAGGTATTAGTAAATTAGGGAAGAAAAGAATCACGGAATGAAGGAAGCAGGTAATTAAAGAACCAAAGAGCAAAAGAACCAAAGAGTAAAAGAACCAAAGAACCAAAGAACTAAAGAACAAATAAAATAATAACCATAGAAAGGACAGAAAATTATGAAGACATTCGAATATGTAATTACAAGTGATGAGCAGATCCACGCTAGACCAGCAAAGGAGCTTGTAGCTCTTGCTAAGAAGTATACCTCTGAGATCAAGATCGAAAAGGGCGGCAAGCAGGTAAAGATGAACAGTCTTATTCTCATAATGAGCCTTGCAATCAAGAAGGGCGATACAATTACCGTTTCAGCAAATGGCGATGATGAGGATGCTGCAATTGCAGAGGTAGAGACATATTTAAAGGCAAATCTGTAATATATTCCTCTATAGGAAAATAAGGGATTGGAGGTAAAGAATGCAGAAATATAGTGGGACCTCCGTGTTTGGAGGAGTTGCAATAGGAAGGCTTTTTGTATATGTAAAGGATGGTCAGCAGGTAAGAAGAACCGCTATTACAGATATACCAGCTGAAATAGAGCGCTTTGATAAGGCAAGACTTGCAGCCAAAAAGGATTTGGACGAACTTTATGAAAAGGCTGTAAAGGAAGCAGGACAGGATAATGCAGAAATCTTTACAGTACATAAAATGATGCTCGAGGATGATAGCTTTAAGGATTCTGTATATAATATAATCGAAGAGCAGAGCGTGAATGCAGAATATGCAGTAGCTACCACGGAAGATAATCTCTATGAGATCTTCATGGGCCTTGAAGATGAATATATGAGAGGCAGAGCAGCTGATATCAGGGATATTTCTGAAAGAGTGATTTCAAAGCTTTCTGGAAATAATGCTACCCTTACTCTTTATGAACCATCCATTGTAATGGCAACAGAGCTTGTGCCTAGTGAAACGGTGCAGCTTGACAGAGAAAAGCTTCTAGGCTTTGTTACTCTTGAGGGATCAAAGAACTCTCATACGGCCATATTAGCTAGAAATATGAATATTCCAGCGCTTATTGGCATAAAGCCGGATAAAGATCTAAACGGAAAGCTTGCGGTAATAGACGGCTATGAGGGCTGCATAGTAGTAGATCCGGATGAAGAGTATCTTGCAAAAATGCAGGCAAAGAAAAAGTCTGATGATGATAAAAAGAGACTTCTTTTAGAGCTAAAGGGCAAGGAAAATGTGACCAGCGATGGAAGAAAGATCGATATCTATGCAAATATTGGTACTCCATCAGATTTTCC
Organism: uncultured Eubacteriales bacterium; assembly: GCA_900315015.1. Taxonomy (GTDB): domain Bacteria; phylum Bacillota; class Clostridia; order Lachnospirales; family Lachnospiraceae; genus UBA9722. Next base: position 60,975 of record OMXJ01000016.1, read on the forward strand.
TTTTGTAACGGAAAATGATGCTGGTGGAATAGGACTGTTTAGAAGTGAATTCCTTTATCTTAAAAAAGAGGATTTCCCTACGGAAGAGGAACAGTTTACAGCCTATAAATCAGTTGCAATGGGAATGTCAGGAAAGCCTGTTGTAATAAGGACTCTCGATATAGGTGCTGACAAGCAGGCAGACTATTTTAAGCTTGATAAGGAAGAAAACCCTGCAATGGGAATGAGAGCTATCCGAATATGCCTTAAGAGACCTGAAATCTTTAAAACTCAGCTACGTGCCATTTTAAGAGCTTCCAATTATGGAAATATCTGGATAATGTTCCCTATGATTATTTCGTTGTGGGAAGTTAAAAAGGCAAAGTCAATCCTTGAAGAGGTAAGACGTGATCTGGAAATAGAGGGAGTTCCTATAAAGCCTGTAAAGGTAGGAATCATGATAGAAACTCCTGCAGCAGTAATGATGACAGAGGAATTAGCAGCTGAAGTAGATTTCTTCAGCATAGGAACTAACGATCTTACTCAGTATACTGAGGCTATAGACCGTCAGAATCCAAAGCTGGCTGATTTCTATGATGCACATCACCCTGCAGTACTCAAAATGATTGAAATGACTGTAAAGAATGCGCATAAGCATGGAACCTACGTAGGAATCTGCGGTGAACTTGCAGCGGATACAGAGCTTACAGAGAAATTCATAGAATATGGAGTGGACGAGCTATCAGTTAGTCCGTCAATGGTACTTAAAGTAAGAGAAAAGGTAAGAAGCCTTTGATTATATTTGAAGTGTATATGTTTTACACTAACCTACTTAAAAATTAACTGTTGGAATGAAAAGCCCTTCGGAAATGTTTACAAACGTTTCCGGAGGGCTTTTGGTATATTCAGTAAATGCCATGGATTACCTTGTCTTATCTTGATGAAAAATACGTAGTAGTGATTAATTGACAAAAAGCCGGTCTACTGTTAAAATATTCTATGCACGTTCTCTTTTTTAAAGAGCAAATTATGGATTAAAACGCTCTAGAAAATAGGTGAAGAAAAGTAAACGAAAGCTGGCATATTATAGAGGCTGTAATGATGCAAGGAACGCCGGCATATTATAAAGGCTGTAGTGAACTACCCACCGCCTAAAGGCAGTGGGCTTCCGTTAAATGGTTCACCAGACTGAGACAGAAGAAATTCTGCCTACGATATTTAGGTCATGACACCTTTGGTTGA
>OMXJ01000020.1 GCA_900315015.1 uncultured Eubacteriales bacterium
TTTCTTTGCTTCCTCGGCCTTCTTTGCTTCTTCTGCTTTCTTTGCTTCCTCGGCCTTCTTTGCTTCTTCTGCTTTCTTTGCTTCCTCGGCCTTCTTTGCCTCTTCAGCCTTCTTTGCTTCCTCGGCCTTCTTTGCCTCTTCAGCCTTCTTTGCTTCTTCAGCCTTCTTTGCTTCCTCGGCCTTCTTTGCCTCTTCAGCCTTCTTTGCTTCCTCGGCCTTCCTTGCTTCCTCGGCCTTCTTTGCCTCTTCAGCCTTCTTTGCTTCCTCGGCCTTTCTTGCCTCTTCAGCCTTCTTTGCTTCCTCGGCCTTTCTTGCCTCTTCAGCCTTCCTTGCTTCCTCGGCCTTTCTTGCCTCTTCGGCCTTCTTTGCCTCTTCGGCCTTCTTTGCCTCTTCAGCCTTCCTTGCTTCCTCAGCTGCCTTTGCTTCTTCAGCCTTACGCTGAGCCTCTGCTGCTTCAGCTCTCTTCTTTGCTTCTTCAGCCTTTCTTGCCTGCTCAGCCTTTCTAGCTTCTTCTGCTAATCTTGCCTGCTCAGCGCGCTCCTTAGCGATCTTTTCCTGCTCCTTCTTGCGCTCTTCCTCTGCCTTTCTCGCTTCTTCTGCAGCCTTTCTAGCCTCTTCTGCTCTCCTTGCTTCCTCTGCTGCTCTCCTTGCAGCTGTCTCAGCCTCTATTCTACGTCTCTCTTCTTCTCTACGAGCCTTTTCTTCTGCATCGCGCTTCTTTCTAGCCTCTGCCTCAGCAACTTTACGTTCTGCTTCCTTCTTTGCTTCTTCAGCCTTACGTACGAGTTCCTGAGCCTCAGCAAGAGCCTTTTCTGCAGCTGCGCTTGAATTTGCATACTTCTGCTGATCCTCATCTGCCTGAGCGATCTGATTTACACTGTCTGCCTCTTCATAGTCTGTTGTACCAAAGAAATCGAGTGCAAGAGAATCGATATCATCTCCTACCTCAGTTGCATCTGGGTCTTCAATAGGCTCATCGAATATTTCACCGCGCTCTTCTGCCATTTTCTTAGCTCTGAGTGCAATCTGCTCTTCTTCTGCTCTTCTTGCCGCCTCTGCTTCTGCAAAAGCCTTCTTATTTGCCTCTATCTGCTTCTGTCTGATTGCTTCTTTTCTCTTCTGCTCAGCCGCTCTTTGTCTGCTATTGTCTGACTGTGAATAATCACCATAGGTCTTCATCCAGTCCTCATAAGAGAGCTCCTGCTGAACAATTGGTGCTATAGCACCGCCCATATCATCACGAACTGTACCAATTATAGGCATGGTATTAACAGCGCCTGCAAGTGAAAAGGCTTCGATTTCATCGTAGCCATAGTACTTATAGGCACTTGATTTAACTACATCAAATGAAAAGCGTGTATAATCGCAAAGCACTGCAATGGCCTCTGGAGGCACAAGTGCTCCCATTCCGCTCTTTGTAAGCTTTGGTGCGTATGGGAGTGTGTTTGCAAGCTCTGTACTTGATACACCGCTAGCATCTATATCTGTTGAACCCTGTGTCAGGGTGATTGATTTTTCGCCGTTAGTAAGTGTAAATGACTTTCCACTTCTAGCATAACTAAAACCAGCAACTGTAAAGAATTTCTCTGTATCTATATATGTATTTCCTGAAGTAACTGTTGCCGTACCCGGAGGGCACATTACCCACTGTGAATGTGATTTCTGGACGAGAACAAGCACCTGACCTGCGTTCACTAATCCCATATTTTCATTCTCACTGCCGCCACGTTTGAATAATGCCATGTTTAATAAACCTTCCTTCTATCATTAGTTACTGATATATTTTTCCTTTCGAGAATACAAACCCTATAATATATCATATCATTTTTCGTACAAAATTTCAAGCAATATGTACGTAATCCTCAAACTTTTTTAAAGATTTTTTTGCAAGTTGCATAAATTTTTTCACTTAAAGTATTTTTCTTTAATAATACTTAACGCCTTACCTCTATGACTTATTGCATTCTTTTGTTCCGGGGTAAGCTCAGCACTTGTAACGCCATATTCCGGTACGAAGAAAATAGGATCATAACCGAATCCATTTTCACCCTTTATTTCATGGCCTATTCTTCCCTCTATTGTTCTGGTAACCACGTCTTCTGTGCCATCATCCAGTATGATGGCAATGCTGCATACGAATCTTGCACTGCGCTTTTCCTCTGGAACGCCCTTTAACTTATCTAGAATGTAATTATTCTTGATATCATAAGAGGTATCATGTCCAAGGAAGCGCGCTGAATATATTCCCGGCTCCTTGTTCAGATAGTCGACCTCAAGTCCTGAGTCATCTGCAAGTGCTATTACTTCGCAATTTTCTGCCCCAAATTTTTCTTTTGCCTCTTTAGCTACCGCCCTAGCCTTTATAAGTGCATTCTCTGCAAAGGTAGTTCCGGTCTCTTCTGGATCTGATTCAATACCAGCTTCCTTCATCGATAAAATTTCTGCATCTATACCTTCTAGTATTGCTCTCACCTCGATCATCTTATTTTTGTTAGATGTCGCAAAAATCAACTTCTTCATTTTTCTATCTCCTGATATGCTTCTAATATAGCCTCGGCAAGTGAATCTGCCGTACGGTTCATTGTTAAATGATTAGTAAGCTTTGACAGATCCCCTATGTTAGATAAGTAGCCCAACTCACATAAAGCAACCGGAACAGTTGAATATCTGATTATGGATACATTTTTATACCTGTCAATCAAGCCATTACTATTATCCCCAAGTGCATCCTTTAGATGCTTATTGCATATTGCTGCAAACTCCTTTGAATTAAGGGGCTCTGAGTCATTCTTCGAGCTATAGAGCACCTCTATCCCATTCAGCGTAGTTCCCACCTCGGAATTACAATGTACGCTTAAGAACAGATCCGCCTCAGTATCATTTGCAAGGCGCACCCTTTGAGAAAGCGTGAGCTTTCTGTCCTCAGTTCTTGTGCAGTAGACCTTTATGTCTGTCTGCTCCTCTAATATTTCTTTAATCTGGTTCGTAACTTCAAGAGCAATATTTTTTTCATAATACCTATTATCTTTTGATATCGCTCCTGCATCCTTTCCTCCATGCCCGGCGTCTAATACTACTATTTTTTTATAGACATCCTTAGGACGCCTTAATATCACATAGTAATAATTATCGTCCTCATAGAATTCATAGGCATAGGTCCTATCGAGCATAAGCTCGATTTCTTCTTTTCTGGTATCTGATTCCTCTGCCGAATCGGTTATGGTGATTGCCTCCACCATATCCTCATCATCAGTCAATTCATAGAATCTAAAATCCTCATTTGAGGCAAGTCCGTCATCATAACCTCCGCCCCATCCGCCTCCAGCTGGAGTAATTGATGGAAAAGAGGTAGGAGTAGGAGTGATCATTTTTGGCCTTACATTATAGATCTGGCCATTAACATCATTTATCCTATAGATATCTTCCTCGACTATTCCACCTTCTTCAATTCCTGAAATACTGATTTTAATCGTCCTATCAACTGGAGAATCTGAAAACTGTGCACTCGCGAGATTTTTTCCATATACCTTTTTCTCAATTATGATAGTCTTATTACTGAATTTTTCTGCAATTTCAGATGAACATTCAAAACCGTGATACTCCGTCTCTTCTCTGCCTATTTCAAAGCCCGCATCTCTAAGTAGGGAAAGCGAATTTGTAGTTACTATCTGCTGTTTGGTCTTCTTTATTGACGAACTGGTGATTTCACTTTTATCCCCGCTTTCCTTGCCGCATCCTGAAAAAGCTGTCATAAGCACGCAGAGCACAAATAGTAATGCTATTTCCGGCTGTCTTTTTCCCATATACCGCATTTCAACCTTCCTAGGCCGTATCGCCTCTATTTAATTTCTCTTTGGAGGCTTTGGTCCATAATACTGGTAAAAGTAAGTTTTTAACATTCCATTATAGATTTTTCTATTTTTATCGGCATTTCTTCCAAGGTATTTCTGAGCATCCTCATAGCCTGTTATTAAGAAATATGACCAGGTAGGAATGTTCTTAAAGGCCTCTGCTATCTCCTTATAAAGAGCCGGCATTGCTTCCTTTTCTTCAAGACGCTCTCCGTACGGCGGATTTGTTATTACAAAGCCATACTTCTTAGGACTGGTAAGCTCTTTTACCGGTCTTTGCTGAAAATGAATCTGTTCTTCAACTCCCGCTGCTTTAGCGTTCTGCCTTGCTGAATTGATTATGTCTGAATCTATGTCAAAGCCCTGAATAGATAACTTTGTCTCGGTATCCATAATCTGCCTTGCTTCTTCTTTTGCCTCTTCCCAGTACTTCTCAGCTATTATATTATCCCATGTCATGCCAAGGAAATTACGCTTAAGTCCCGGTGCTATATTGAGGCCTAAAAGAGCTGCTTCTATAGGAATGGTTCCACTTCCGCAGAAAGGATCAATTAGAATTCTATCCTTTTTCCATGGTGTAAGCATAATAAGAGCTGCTGCAAGGGTCTCCGTAATCGGCGCCTTGCTTACAAGTCTTCTATAGCCACGCTTATGAAGGCTCTCGCCTGAGGTATCAAGTCCTATTATGGCATCATCCTTGTAAAAGGACACTCTAAGAGGATAAGATGCTCCGTCCTCTGGAAACTGCTTTATTCCATACTTCATTGACATCTTATCTACCATTGCCTTTTTCATTATCCTCTGTATGTCAGTCGGTGAAAAAAGCTTTGATTTTATTGAAGTAGCCTTGGTAACCCAGAATTTAGCATCCTTTGGAAGATAATGCTCCCAGGGAAGCTTTTTTGTCTCTTCAAAGAGCTCATCAAAGGTTTCTGCATGTACCCTTCCTACCTGAATAAGGACACGCTCAGTTGTACGAAGAAAAACATTCGCCCTCGCTATGAGTGCTTCATCGCCTGAATAGGTAACTCTTCCATCCTCAACAAGTTCGATCTTTCCGCCAATTTCAAGGATTTCATTTTTAAGAACTGCTTCTAGTCCAAAATGGCAGGGTGATACAAGTGTATATTTCATCTAATTTCTCCTATAATAAAAATACGGCAAAGAAGTCCATTCTTCTATGCCGTATTAGTTTACCACATTTCAGTTTTGTTTGCAAGTTATTACATATTTTTTATAGTTTGCGAATTTTGTTTTCACCAAAATATGTATTTTTTCTCGTTTTCCCTGTACTATATTATGCCCTCAGAAGGGCTTTTTATCGATATCAGTGGAATACGTGATTTCCTAAAATATAATATTTCTTGTAGCTAGCAAGATTTGCTCCCCTTACTGTTCTGAAGTACATATAGTCGCCAATATTATTATTACCGGCTGCGGCTTCCTTTGCAGCCTTAATGTTACTTTCATTTATCTTATTCTTATATTTTGGTATATTTGTCTTAGCTCCTGCAAACTGGTTTGGTGCATAAAGCACGTCATCAAGGGTATCTCCCCAGATTCCGCTTACAAGTCTGTTTATTACTACGTTTGCTACTGCAAGCTGTCCTTCATAGCTCTCACAGTTAGATTCCATATACACTATGGTCGCAAGCTTTATTATGTCTTCATCACTAAGTGTCACTGCTGCTCTGGTAGTGCGCTCTGGCACGCCGTCATCCTTCTTTCCTTCTGCTTTAGTCTCTGTCTTGGTTTCTGCCTTAGTTTCTGTCTTGGTTTCTTCCCCGGTCTTAGTTTCTTCCTCTGTCTTTGTGGTTTCTGTACTTTCCTTTGCATCAGTTACCTTTTCTCCTGTAACTGCCGCATTTTCAGTATTTCCTGTTCCTACTGCTTCTGCCACCGCAAGATCTATTACCTTATCAACATATTTTGCATAAATATATGCAGTTACTGTCTTTCCATTTACCTTTCCTCTTACGCAGATCCATTCTTCTGTCGACTTTGAGGCAATAAGATTAAATCTGGTTCCTTTATCTACGGTGCCCACCTTTTCTGTGTCAGTTCCCGTTCCTTTCCTGACATTTACTTTACTTGCATTAACTACGGCCTTATATTTCTTAAGAGAGGTAAGCTTTGCTATCGCATCCTCATCAAAGAGAAGATATTTATTGCTGACATAGCCCACTACTTCTCCTGACTCTATCTTTGTCCATTTTTCTCCTCTTAAAAGGATTTTTCCATAAGAATTCTTCTTAAGCTTTCCAATTATTGCTGAACTAGTGCTAGCTTCTGCTCTTACATTTACATATTCATTTACATTTGATACTACATAGTCAAAGCTTTCTGCCGCCTTTACTGTAATAATTTCTGCTCTGGTAATGCCAAAATCCTTTGCATTGCAGTATCCCGCTTCTCCTGTCACAAGCATAGCAGCTAATGCCACGGCTGCTGCACTCTTAGATATTATATTCTTTATATTTTTGTTCATTAATTCCTCCATACCAAATCGGTAAATTTTACAAAAAAGTTAAATTGTTACATAAATATTACAACGTTTATTTTATTATATCATCTTATCGGACTTTGTCAAGACGTTAATGGCAACTTACATCAATGGTGACATATATTATTGGTGACTTGCACCAATGGTAACATATATTATTGGTGACTACATCAATAGTGACATATATCAATGGTGACTTGCATTAATGATTGACATATTCCTTTTACATAATTAAAATAAAAACTGCAATCCATATTGTTCAGTTAAAGAAGGGGCGCTAAAGTAAATGGAGCATTCAGAAATTCCTAAGTACCTACAGGTGTATATGACAAAAGACACCGGTGAGACTTTTAATAACTTACAGCTGTATTTGATCAAAAATACCGAGGAGCAGTTCGGCTCTTTTCACGAGAAGCTTTTAAAATATGTTTCAGCTGATAGAAGAGAAAAAATCCTAAAATACCATTTTGACGTTGATAAGGTGCTCTCCTTATACGGTGCAGTTCTTACCCGTTACTGCCTTATACATTTGCTTAATTGTAAAAACAATGAATTACACTTCTTATGTGAAGAAAACGGAAAGCCTTATTTAGATCCTGATAAGTGCGGACATTTATTAGGCTCTGATAGTATCGACTTCAATTTTTCCCATACTAAGAATGCTGTTTTTCTTGGTGTCATCAAAAACGGATCAATAGGTACCGATATTGAGAGGATAAAGGCTGCTCCCTTAAAGGTAATGGATTCAGTTTTCCATCTAGAAGAAAAAAAATACGTTCTTGAAGAAACAGGCGATAAGAGAAATGAACGTTTCTTTGAAATCTGGACAAGAAAAGAGGCCTTCTCGAAATGTTCCGGACGCGGCCTTTTATCTGACCTGCGCTCCGTAAACACCCTCGATGGCCCCTATTTAAAATATATTTTCACCAAAATACTTGATGGTTATGCCCTTTCGGTATGTTATTCACCTTAACGGCATACGATATAATTGCATTTAATACATCAGATATATTTTGCTTCTTTCTGGTATGCGGATAAAAGGAATTCATGGTAGGTGCTTCAAGATAGAGCACCTTTCCTAAATAGTTTCCAGTAATTGATTATAGTTTCCAATTTTTGGAGTATAAAAAAGGAACCCTGCATTTAGCAAGATTCCTTTCTGATTATAATTAATTAAATTATATCAAATGAATTACTTCTTCATATCTGCTGCCATCTTATCTGTAAGCTCTGATGTACAATGAGCACATCTTGTTGCTCCGATAGGGATTTCTGATAAGCAATATGGACACTTCTTTGTTGTTGGAGCTGCTGGAGCTTCCGGCTTCTTTTTCAGATTCATAAGCTTATTTGCTGCCTTAAGCATTACAAATAATACAAGTGCTACGATAATGAAATTAATAATAGCTGTAATGAAGTCTCCGTAAAGAATAGCTGTTCCTTCCTTAGCCACTCCATCCTTTACTGCCCATGGAAGCTGAATCGCACCGCCTACGGTTCCAGCACCAAAACTGCTGATAATAGGATTGATGAAGGAATTGGTGAAGGCTGTTACGATACCTGTAAAAGCTCCACCGATAATCACACCAATTGCCATATCAACTACATTGCCCTTAAGAGCAAATGCCTTGAATTCTTCTGCAAACTTCTTGAAGAATCCCTTTTTCTTTTCGTCTGCCATTTTGTCACGACCTTTCATTATAATTTTGGGTTGATAGTTACGCACAAGCGCACTGACAACGCTTGTCCTAGTTCTTATATACTTATGAAATTATAACATTTTTAAACCCAAATTTCAAGCATATTCTTCTTTCAAGTATCTTCCACACTCTTCTACGAACTGCTTCATGGCTTCTCTTCCTGGAGCTCCCTTTGTATTTCTCTTATCTACACAGGTCTCCATCTTGATTGCCTCGTAAATGTCTTCTTCAAAGGCCGGGCATGCCTCTTTATAATCTTCCATTGAAAGATCATCAAGAGCGCAGTTCTTTTCTATGCACTTAAGTACAAGGCTTCCAATAATTCCATGTGCATCACGGAATGGGATTCCATGCTCTACGAGATAATCTGCTGCATCTGTTGCGTTTGTAAAGCCCATTGCTGCTGACTTTCTCATTCTTGCGTCATTGAATTTTGCTGTTGATATCATTCCATTAAAGAGCATTATGCAGCCCTTTACTGTATCTATTGCATCAAATACGCCTTCCTTATCTTCCTGCATGTCCTTATTATAGGCAAGAGGAATTCCCTTCATGGTTGTAAGAAGGCCCATTAAGGCGCCATATACTCTTCCTGTCTTTCCACGGATAAGCTCTGCAATATCCGGGTTCTTTTTCTGTGGCATGATCGAACTTCCTGTTGAATAGGAATCGTCAAGCTCTATAAATTTATATTCATTTGAATTCCAAAGGATTATTTCCTCTGAGAATCTTGATAAATGCATCATTATGATTGAAAGTGCGTCTAAAAACTCAATGAGATAATCTCTATCTGATACTGAATCCATGCTATTATTGGTTGCACTGTCAAAATCAAGAAGTGAAGCTGTATATTCTCTATCAAGTGGGTAAGTTGTTCCTGCAAGAGCTCCTGCACCAAGAGGACAGGTATTCATTCTCTTTCTGATATCTGTCAAACGGCTTCTGTCACGTTTAAACATTTCAAAATATGCTCCTACATGGTGAGATAAAGTAACCGGCTGAGCCTTCTGAAGGTGAGTAAAGCCTGGCATATAGGTCTCCTGATTTTCATCTATTATCTTATAAAGGGTCTTCATAAGAGTATAGAGAACTTCCTTTACTTCATCTACTTCGTCTCTTGTATAGAGCTTCATGTCAAGAGCTACCTGGTCGTTACGGCTTCTTCCTGTATGAAGTTTCTTTCCTGTTGCTCCGATTCTTTCTATAAGGTTTGCTTCTACGAAGGTATGGATATCCTCATAAGTATCATCTATTTCAAGCTTTCCGCTTTCTACATCTGCAAGTATGCCATCAAGGCAGGCAATGATTTCATCTCTTTCTGCCTCTGTAAGGATTCCCTGTTTTGCAAGCATTGTAACATGCGCCTTTGATCCACGTATATCCTGCTTATAGAACTTCTGGTCAAAGGATATCGATGCATTAAAATTATCTACGAGTTTATTTTCTTCCTTTGTAAAACGTCCGCCCCAGAGCTTCATTCTTATTTCCTCCTGATTTAACTTATATAAATATTGTACAAGCTATAGAAGCTTTTCTTTATACGCCTGGCTTGTAGCTGCTCTTAAGTGAACAGATTCTATTAAATACGAGATGATCAGCTGTTGTATCCTTATAATCTACTGTAAAGAAACCATTTCTTAAGAACTGGAAGCTTTCATATGGCTTCGCATCCTTTATGGCTGCTTCTACATAGCAGTTGTCCTTTACTGTGATGGAATTTGGATTTAAATTCATGCTTCCATCCTCTTCATTATATACGCCCTTTTCTTCATCGATAAGGTTCTCGTAAAGGCGTGCTGTTGTCTTTACTGCTGTGTCCTGATGTACCCAGTGGATGGTGCCCTTTACCTTTCTTCCTGTAAAACCGCTTCCGCTCTTAGTTTCTGGATCGTAGGTCGCATATACCTTTGTAACATTGCCATTTTCGTCCGTCTCATAATCAGTACACTTTACAAAGTAAGCATTCATTAATCTGACTTCATTGCCTGGATAAAGTCTGAAATACTTCTTTGGTGGCTCGATCATGAAATCATCACGCTCGATATAAAGCTTCTTTCCAAAGGTCATTTCTCTTTCACCCATTGCTTCATTTTCTGGATTATTTGATGCTGTAAGCTTTTCTGTCTGATCATCAGGGTAATTGGTAATGATGAGCTCTATTGGGTCTACTACTGCCATTACTCTCTTTGCCTTGAGCTTTAAGTCTTCTCTAATGCAATATTCAAGAAGTGCATAATCACTTACGCTGTTTGCCTTTGAGATACCTGAAAGCTTTACGAACTGACGGAGTGATTCCGGGGTAAAGCCGCGGCGGCGGAGCGCACTGATTGTAACAAGTCTTGGATCGTCCCAGCCATCTACTACTTTATCCTCTACAAGCTTTTTGATGTAACGCTTTCCTGTGACTACGTTCTTTAAGTAAAGCTTTGCAAATTCTATCTGCTTTGGAGGATTTGCATATTCAAGTTCATTTACTACCCAGTTGTATAACGGACGATGATCCTCGAATTCGAGCGTACAGATTGAGTGAGTAACTCCCTCTGTTGCATCTTCGATTGGGTGTGCAAAATCGTACATTGGATAGATGCACCACTTATTTCCTGTGTTATGATGCTCCATGCGCGCAATACGGTAGATGATAGGATCACGCATATTTATGTTTGGTGATGCCATATCTATCTTTGCACGAAGTACCTTTGATCCATCTGGGAATTCTCCATTTTTCATTCTTTCGAATAAATCAAGATTTTCCTCTATACTTCTGTCTCTATATGGGCTATTCTTTCCTGGCTCTGTAAGAGTTCCACGATATTCACGGATTTCATCTGCTGTAAGGTCGCAGACAAAGGCCTTTCCCTTCTTTATAAGCTTTACTGCTGCCTCATACATTATATCAAAGTAATCTGATGCAAAATAGATCTTATCTCCAAAATCAGCACCAAGCCACTTTACATCCTCTACAATAGATTTTACAAATTCTGTCTTTTCCTTCATTGGATTTGTGTCGTCAAATCTGAGATTGAAGGTACCATTATATTCCTCAGCAAGACCTGAATTAAGGATTATTGACTTTGCATGTCCAATATGAAGATAGCCATTTGGCTCTGGTGGGAAACGTGTCACTACCTTTTGACACTTTCCTTCCTTTATGTCTTCGTCAATTATTTCTTCTATAAAATTCTTTGATTCATTTACATTCTTAATTTCTTCTGCCATAAGTACTTCCTCTCAAATTTTTAATACGATTTTTTACACTACGATAATAAGACATAATAGACATGCCCAATACTTAAAAATACCATAATATAACAAATCGGTGCGACAGGATTCGAACCTGCGGCCTCTGCGTCCCGAACGCAGCGCTCTACCAAACTGAGCCACGCACCGTTGCGCCTTATTTTAAACCCATACAGAGATTTTGTCAAGTTCTCTTTACTAAATAAAGCCCTGACCTTTGCTGGTATTTTTTTTAAGATGCAGTAGCTTTGCTTTTTTTAAAAAGACGCATTTTTATTTTTTTGATTATTTAAATTACTTTTTTGAATTTTTACCTGTTTTTTTTAATACGGAAATTTTACGTTTAAGATGCTTTCTTATATTGCAGTTATTAGCTTTTTAGGTCTCTTTCCTATTATACGGTTATTACCTTTTTAGTTCCCTTTCCTATTTTACGGTTATTATCTTTTTAGGACATTTTTCTGCACATTTTCCGCATCTTGTACACTTTTCATAGTCGATATGAGCTACTGCGTCTTCTACATGGATTGCATCAAATTCACAGTTCTTTTCGCAGATCTTGCATGCTATGCAGCCTGCACTACAGGCCTTCATTACTGCAGGACCCAGGTCATAAGATGCGCACTGTACCTTCATCTTTGCACTTTCTGGAACCAGCTCTATAAGGTGCTGAGGACATTCAAGCACACACTGCCCGCAGGCTACACATTTTTCAGTGTCTACCTTTGCTATTCCATCAACTATATGGATTGCATCGAACTGACATGCCTTTACACAGCTTCCTAGTCCAAGACAGCCATAGCTGCAGGCTTTATCTCCTCCGCCTGGTACAAGCTTTGCCATTTTACAATCCTGGATTCCGTCATAATTATACTTTCTTACCACCTTCTCACAGGTTCCTGCACATTTTACAAAGGCTACCTTTCTTTCAGCCGCCTCTGCTGATACGCCCATTATTTCTGCTATTTTCTGATGAATTTCCTTACTGGCTACAGGGCAGGCATTTGCCGGCGCTTTTCCTTCTGCTATTGCCTTTGCGCAGTCATCACAGCCTGCATATCCGCAGCCACCGCAGTTATTTCCAGGAAGCTCATCTCTTACCTTTAATTCCTTTTCATCGACCTTGACAGCAAAGACCTTTCCGGCAAGTCCTAATAGTATTCCTACTACAAGACCTATCACTCCTACTACTAGAGCCGCAGTCCCCACCATCTTCATGTCAATGGCCAAAATCATTATATTATAAACCATACAAATTCTCCATTCACTTCATGCTGCTAATCTTTCCATATGCAGCCCATACCTTCAGGGCTTTTAGCCTGAAACATATTTGCCATTGCGGTATTCCTAAAAACACCAATTGCAATAGTCTTTATAGTATTTCTAAAAACAACGATTGCAATAGTCCTTACAGTATTCCTGAAAAGCCACAGAATGCAATTGCCATAAGCGCTCCTGTTACTAATACTATTGGAGAGCCCTTTACATTCTTTAGTATCGGTGCATCCTCAAGATGCTCTCTAATTGAAGCCATGATTACTATTGCTATGCAAAAACCTACTGAGGTTCCTATTCCATTCACCACTGCCTGAAGAAGATTATAGCCTTCATCTACGTTTGTGATTGCTGTTCCAAGTACGCAGCAATTGGTTGTTATAAGAGGCAGATATACTCCAAGTGCCTTATAAAGAGATGGTACGTTCTTTTTTAAGAACATTTCGATAAGCTGAACCAGTGCTGCTATTACTACGATGAATACTATGGTATTCATATATTCAAGCCCTGTTTTTACTAATACGAATTTGTAGATAAGTGCTGTTAAAAAGGAGCTTAGGGTTACTACAAATATGATGGCTGCTCCCATTCCTGCTGCCGTCTTTATCTTCTTTGATACTCCAAGGAATGGACATATTCCAAGGAAACGGCTGAGCACTACGTTATTTACGAAGGCTGTAGATATTAAAATCACTAGTAATTCTTTCATTTATTATCTCCTTCCTCCGTTTTATTTTCAGCTAGCTTTTCTGCTGCCTTACTGTCTGCTGGCTTTTCTTCCGTCTTGCTTTCGGCTGGCTTTCCTGCTGCCTTACTGTCTGCTGGCTTTTCTTCCATCTTACTTTCGGCTGGCTTTCCTGCTGCCTTACTTTCTGCTGCCTTTGCAGCCTTTGCAGCTGCAGCCGCCTTCGCCTTTTCTGCTAGGGCTGCCTTTCTTTCAGCTTCTCTTTTTTCTGCTGCCTGCTCTATCAATAAATGATTTTTCTCGTAAGCAAGACCTGCACAGCTCATGCAATTTCCATTGCATTCAAGGCCTTCTCTTTTTTCTTTGTCACACTCTTCTACATTCGTTGCACTTGGTGCATTGAATTTATTCTGAAGTCCTGTAAGGAGTGCTAATACAAGGAAAGCCCCTGGTGCCATTACAAATATTGAAATCGGCTGATATGAGTCAGGCATTACTCTAAAACCAAAGAGCTCTCCTGCTCCTAATAATTCTCTTACCATTCCGATAAGGGTTATTCCTATTGTAAAGCCTATTCCCATTCCGATTCCATCAAAGAAGGATGGAAACACTGGATTTTTATAAGCATAGGATTCTGCTCTTCCAAGAATTATGCAGTTTACTACGATTAGAGGAATATATATACCAAGAGTTTTATTAAGCTCTGGCAGATATGCCCCAAGAAGCATCTGCACTAAGGTAACAAAGCTTGCTACAATTACTATGAAGGCCGGCATTCTTACCTTATCTGGTATTACTTTTCTGAGCATTGATATAAGAAGATTTGACATTGCAAGTACCGCCGTCGTACAAAGTCCCATTGATATGCCGTTCATGGCCGAGGTGGTTATGGCCAGTGTCGGACACATTCCGAGCATGAGCACGAAGGTAGGATTTTCCTTTACAACGCCGTTCACTATTCTTTCGACGCATTTATTCATAATCATTCTCCGATCTTTGATACAAAGGTTATTCCTGCATTTACTGAATTAGTAACCGCTCTTGTACTGATTGTGGCACCGCTTATTGAGTCTATCACATTATCCTCTGTGCTCGCTGCTCCGGTTCCATCCTTTGTATATACTACAGAATCACTTTTTATTCCCTTAAACTGATCCTTGAACCAAGTCTCGTCTGCTCTCATTCCAAGGCCCGGGGATTCCGCAAGTGTAGTGAAGGCTATTCCCTTTATTTCTCCTTCAAGACTGATTCCAAGTGCTAATGTGATTTTTCCGCCATAGCCCTTTGAATTAGTTATTAATATGCAATAGCCAAGTACATTACCATCAGCGTCTACAGCTGTTGCTGCTTCGTCAATGGTAATATTCGATATTCCTGCAGCACTTAATATGCTCTCCTGATTATCTATGGCCTTCTTTAATTCTGCATTTACTTCAGCATTTATATCTGTATTTATGCTAAGTGCATCCGCATATACAGCCTTATAGGCATCCTGCTTTGCCTGCTCCTTAAGTTCTGCTATCCGGCCCTTTGTTAGTTCATTTACTAAACCTAAAAGCACTGCAGCTACTAGCGTTATTACCATCAGGATAAGAGCGTCCTTTACTATGGAGGTGCCTCCTGCTGATTCTTTTTTTGCTTTTTCGGGCTTTATAGCATTTTTCTCTTTTACGACTGCCGCTGCTACATTTTGTTCCATTTTATCCTCCTATTCTAGATGCTTCTAGATGCACTCTGCATCAGTTACCTGCTGCCCTTTTATATGCTCTTTTTCCCGTTCCAAAGGCTTTAGGCATCGAGAATTTTTCTATTAGTGGAACTAAGATATTTGTAAAAATAATTGCATAGGAAACGCCCTCTGCTGAATTTCCATATATTCTAAATAAACCTGTAAGTAAGCCTAATATTACTGCAAATATAAATCTTCCCTTTGTTGTGACCGGGCTTGTAACATAATCTGTTGCCATGAAGAAGGCTCCAAGCATAAGGCCTCCTCCGAAGATTTCCTTTGCTATATAATCAATATCAAAGCCATGACCGCCAAATATAACTACAAATATTACAAGGGTAATTATATAAGTAAAAGGAATTATCGGAGAGATTACCTTTTTAATGATCAGATAAAGTCCTCCAAGAATTAATAAGAAGGCACTTACCTCTCCTATTGTTCCTGCTGTTAAACCAAAAAACATATCAAAGAGCGATGCGTTTGCTAATTCACCGCCCTTTACTACTGCAAGCGGAGTAGCTCCGGATATTCCATCTATTCCAGAAGCACCATTTACAAATACATTGCCTTTTTCTACATTAAAATTTGTCATGATTCCTGCAAAGCTTATTACCAAAAAGCATCTTGCTCCAAGTGCAGGATTCATAAAGTTATAGCCTAGGCCTCCATAGAGCATTTTTACGACTACAATCGCAAATACCGAACCAAGAATCGGTATCCAGTAAGGTACTGACACCGGAAGGTTAAGTGCAAGGAGAAGGCCCGTTACAACTGCTGATGCCTCAAATGGATGCGGCTTTAATTTGAACAGCTTTATATAAGCATACTCTGTCACTACAGCTGTAGTGATACTTATCAGAATAATCATAAAAGCCCTGAATCCAAATCTGTATATTCCCCACAGTGTTGCAGGGAGAAGTGAAATTATTACATCTCTCATGAGAGAACGAGTAGTGACAGGGCTTCTGTCATGAGGTGATGATGATACATGAAGTAGCTTTGCCATCTCTAGTTCTCCTTTCCCGCCTCAGCTGCTTTTTTAGCTTCCTCGGCCTTTTTCTTATTATCGTCCATTACCGCTCTTCTCATCAGCTTGAAGCTCTGAGTAAGTGGTATTTTTGCTGGACACACATATGAGCACGATCCGCATTCACAGCATTCAAGTCCATCCATGCTTCTAAAAGCATCTACGTCCATTTTCTTTGCCGTTTTGTACATAAGTGTAGGAACAAGATTTTCAGGGCAGGCTGCTACACATCTGCCGCAGTGAATGCATGGTCCTGGTTCATATTCTGATACCTTGTCCTTTGACATCGTAAGAAGGGCTGAGCCTATTCTGGTAATAGGTACATCAAGTGAATACATGGCCTGTCCCATCATCGGTCCACCTGATATTATTTTTTCCGGCTCCTTCGTAAAGCCTCCAGCTTCTTCTAAAAGCTCTGAATATAAGGTTCCAACCCTTACCGCATAATTTCCAGGCTCTTTTATGCAGTCTCCTGTAACAGTAACTATTCTTCTTACTAATGGTCTATTGAAACGCACTGCATTATCTATAGCTATTACGGTATCTACATTATCTACTATGCAGCCTGCATCAGCAGGAAGCATCTTTGAATTTATTTCTCTTCCCGTAACCGCCTTTATAAGCATTCTTTCTGCACCCTCCGGGTACTTTGTCTTAAGAACAACTACAGAAATTTTATCTTCATCCTTTAAAAGCCCTTTTACGACCTTTACAGCCTCTGGCTTATTATTTTCTATTGCTATAATGCCCTTTGCATTTTTAAATAATGAAAGCATAATTTTAAGACCACCTATTACATGCTCTGGTTCCTCTAAAAGCATGCGGTAGTCTGAGGTAAGATATGGTTCACATTCTGAACCATTTACTATGCAATAATCAATTTCATCCGGATTTTTTGGGGATAGCTTTACAGCCGTTGGAAAACCAGCACCGCCCATTCCTACTATGCCTGCATCGCTTACAATCTTCACTATTTCCTTAGCTGTAAGCTTACTTACATCACGGTGCTTTCCAAAATTTTCAATTGAATCATATTTTTCATCATTACTGATAATAATGGACATACATTTGGTTCCATTTATCACAAGTCTCGGCTCTATTTTCTTTACCGTTCCTGACACAGAACTGATAATAGGTGCAGAAATAAAGCCTCCCGCCTCCGCTATCATCTGTCCGACCAACACCCGATCTCCTACCTTTACGATAGGCTTTGCAGGTGCCCCAATATGCTGCGATAATGGATACACAAGTTCACCCTTTGGCAGATAAGCTATCGTTTTTTTATCCATCGAAAGCTCTTTTCCTTCATAAGGATGAATGCCTCTTTTAAAAGTTGCTAATGACATACATCAAACCTTTCTATTTCGTAAATTCAGCCACTAATTTACCTTCCAATAAGCAGCTTCTCCTTCTGCTTATTGGCATAATCCTACTTATTATATCATTTTTTTATACATTTAGCAATGTAAAAAAATACACTCTCCATAAATACTTTATGGAGAGTGTAAAAGGGAGAAATATGATGAATTTAAGAAGACTGGCAATTTAATCTAAATCAACCCTTAACGCCGCCGAGTGTAACACCACCAACGATGTACTTTGAAAGTATAAGATAAATTACAATTACAGGGAAGATTGAGAATGCAATCATCATGTAAACCTGACCCATATCAAACTTAAGGAAGTCTGCACCTCTTAACTGAGCAATGAGAATAGGAAGTGTCTTCATATTTTCTTTATGAAGAACAAGGGCTGGTGTGAAGTAGTTATTCCAGCTACTAACAAATGTAAAGATTGCCTGTACAGCTATTGCTGGCTTCATAAGAGGAACTACAATCTGATTAAAGATTCTAAATTCTCCTGCACCATCAATTCTTGCTGCCTCTATAAGTGAAAGAGGAAGAACTGAATCCATATACTGCTTCATGTAGAAGAAGGTTACCGGTGCTGCTATTGTTGGAACAATGAGAGGAATATAATTATCCTCAAGTCCCATCTTCTGAACGAGCTCTATGAAACCAAGTGCTGTAACCTGAGTTGGTATTGTCATGATCATAAGAATGAAGGTAAATACCGCATTCTTGATCTTGAAATCATAAGCATGAATTGCAAATGCTGTCATTGTAGAGAAGTATGTTGAAACTACTGCGCTTGAAAGAGCAACAATCAAGCTATTGATCATACCTCTAAATATAGGCAATGTACCATTATAAACATTTACCCAGTTTTCCAAGGCATGAGTACTAGGTATTGGTGTAAAGCCCTGGGTAAGTTCACCCTTAGATCTAGTTGCGTTGATAAAAAGTATATAGAACCAAATGAGGCAAAGGATGGAAATTATTATGAGCACAATATATGCTAATAATCTTCTGGCCTTTATGCCCATTCCTTTTTCTTTTCTTTCCATAATAAATTATTTCCTCCTCTTTACTTATAACTATTGTCCTTTTTCTTACCATTTGATACCTTGTAAACAACTAAGCTAAGAGCACCTGTAACAAAGAACAGTACTACTGAAAGAGCACCGCCCATGCCCCAGTTCTTACTTACTGAAATATGTCTGTTGAGGTACATGATAAGTGTCATAGCTGATCTATTAGGATCGCCTTTACCGTTTGTAAGGACCTGTGGTACATCGAACATCTGAAGACCACCGATAAGAGAAGTCATAAGTACGTATACGAGAATAGGACGAAGAAGTGGAAGTGTAATCTTAAAGAATACCTGAGTTGCAGTTGCTCCGTCAACCTCTGCTGCTTCAAAGAGAGCTGGATCAATACCCATCATACCAGCCATTAAGAGGATTGTTGTATTACCGAACCACATTATGAAGTTCATGAAACCAACAAGGCTTCTTACTGCTACAACATCCTTAAAAAATGCAAATGGCTCATCTATTATTTTAAGAGATATAAGAAGACCATTTATAGGGCCACTATCATTTCCTGCAAATAATGTAAAGAAGAGCATTGCAAAAGCTGATGCCATGATGAGATTTGGCAAATAGATAACTGTCTTGAAGAATCTCTGACACTTAAGCTTGAGGCTTGGATCTGTGAACCATGCACCTAGAAGAAGTGAAAAGAATATCTGTGGAATGAAACCTATGATCCACATGAGGAGAGTATTGCCAAAATACTTAAGCATGTCACCATTTTTGAAAATATCCACAAAATTCCTAAAACCAACAAAGTTAGGACCTATCTGGTTAAGACCTGATTTATAATTCTCAAATAAACTGTTATAGAATGTTCTTATAAGTGGAATAAATGAGAATAAAAGATACACTACAATGAAAGGTATAAGGAAATAATATCCCCATCTGTTAAATCTAACAATATTACCCTTTTTTTGCTTTTCCATAATTTCCTCCAAATACTTCTGAACCCTACCTCGTTTCAGAAACTACAGTGGCCCTTTAAGTAATTAAAAGGCTGCTGTCGCCCCTGAAAGGGCAAAAATAACCACCTGCCCGCCATCATAACAGGCAGGTGGAACTTTAAGTTCGCTTAAAATAGTTTTTCAAGAGTAATTTTAATTACTGCTATTTTAATTCACCTATTCTTACAAATTAGTATGTAAGCTCTGGGTACTTCTCTACAACTGCCTTGTAGAAGTTATCTGTAGCCTCTTCAAGAGTTGCCTTTCCATCGAAGTAGTTTGTCATAGCGTTCTGGAACTCTTCGTTACATCCCTGATCGTATGCTGAAATGTTGCTCATGTCAACCTTCTCAGCACCTGCAGCGAGCATTGCGTATGGGTTCTGTCCGCCAAGGATTTTGCTTGAGAATGATGTATCTGCTGCAAGCTCATTAAGAAGTGTTGGGCAGTTTACGCAATCTGAATCCTTCTCAACGATTTCCTTAAGAACAGCCTTGTCTGTTGTCATTGTAAGCATGATATCCTTTACAAGTGTTGGGTTATCTGTTCCGTTAGCTGCTGCAATCCAAGTTCCGCCCCAATAGAATGACTGTGGTCCAACTGTGTAGCCCCATCTGCCTGAATTAGCAATTGAGCCTGCAGTATCAGCTGCCATACAGAAGTTGATAAGCCAAGCTGGTCCAAAGTAAGAGAATACCTTTCCATCTGGATAGAAACCTGCTGACCACTCATCGCTCCAGAGACCGAATGTTGTTGTCTCGCCTGCATCTACAAGAGCCTTTGAATCTGTAACCCACTGTGAAATGTTTGCATCGATTGTAATCTTTCCATCAGTTACCCATGGTCCTGATACGTTATTTGAATATACACGGTATGTATCGTTAACTGTTGAAACTACCTTGTAGCCAGCATCCTTAAGCTTAGCTGCTGTTGTGTTAAATGTAGCCCAATCCTTTACGAATTCCTGAACTGCATCTGGATCTTCTGTTCCGAGAACCTCTGCTGCTGCATCACGGTTATAAATAAGACCAGCTGAGCAAGCCTGCCATGAAAGACCCTTTAACTTTCCATCTGAACTTGTAACGATATCCTTTGTGTACTGATACTGATCTGCGATATCTGCATCTGCAATGCCAAGATCTGCAACTGGCATTGATACATCGTTATTAACATACTTAAGAGCATAGTCTGCTTCCATAAGGAAGATATCTACCTTATCATCAGCTGCAGCATCAGCATTTCCTGGAAGAATCTCATCAAGATGATTCTGATAAGCGTTATTATCAGTTGGTGTGATTGTCCATACTACATCAACATCACCGATCTTACCATGAGTAGCATCTACTTCTGTGTATCCTGGATAATGATCTGTAACTCTTGACTTGAACTCTTCGTTCCAGCACTGGATGTTAAGAACTGAACCTTCGCCTTCACCAGATGGTGTAGCTGCTGCTGTTGTTGTTGAATCTGTTCCAGCGTCTGTTCCAGCATCTGTTGCTTTTGTTGTTGCTGCTGTTGTTGCTGCTGTTGTTGAATCCTGTGTCTTGTCTCCGCATCCTGCGAAGCTTGCTGCTGCCATAGCAACTGTAAGTGACAGTGCCATAAATCTGTTGAACTTTCTCATAAATTCAATTCCTCCTTTAAAATTTAAGTCGGCTTACCGACTTTCCTATGAGAACATGCCCTTGTATGATTTCTCTCGAAAGAGATGTAGTTTTGGGCTTCTCGATTAAACGAATAAGATTTGCTGCGGCCGTCTTTCCTAATTTGGAAGTATCCTGCTCGACAGTAGTGAGCGATGGTTCCATGACCTTCGAATAACTAATGCCATCGTAGCCGACCACAGAGATATCCTCTGGGATTCTTAATCCCCTTGCTTTTATTTCATTTATACCACCGATGGCTGCAAAGTCATCCGGATATAAGATGCAGGTAGGTGGATCCTTTAAATCTAAAAGCTTTGCAGTGCAATCTTTAGATTTGTCTGGATTTCTATAACTGCTTTGAAGAACGTATTCATCTGGTACTACGACACCAAGCTCATCGATTGTTCGATAAAAGCCTGTCAGACGGTCTCGGGTTACCGATGTTTCGTCTCCGTAAATAAAAGCAATCTTCCTGTGACCCATGTCATAAACATATTTCACAAGCTCGCTAATACCTCTGCCATTGTCAGAACTAACTGACATAGCATTGTCAAAGACATGATCGATAGTAACAACCGGTAGTTCTGACTTTATCAGTTCTGCTACTTCCGGAAGGTTATAATCGATGCAGACCATTACGACACCATCTACACCACGATATCTGCAGTGCTCCAAATATGTAACCTGCCGCCCGCCGATCTTATTATATATGAACGTAATGTCATATCCTCTGGATTCAGCCTCTTGCTTTATAGCTTGTAGGAGCTGAGCATAATACTCGTTGGTAAAACCGTTTCCGGCTGCATCCTCGAAGAGAATGCCTATGTTGTAGGAACGGTTTGTCTTAAGGGCGATTGCTGCAGCATTTGGGAAATAACCCATTTCCTGAGCCGTGTCCTTAATTAATTTCCGCTTTGATTCACTGATGTCGCTGTACCCATTAAGTGCCTTGCTGACTGTAGCTACCGAAACATGGCACCTAGCAGCAATGTCTTTAACAGATACCATAAATGCTTGCCTCCAACATTTAAAATCACCGCTTAACGTACTTAATCGTTTTCGCATTTTCATCATACTACATTTTATACAAAAAATCAAGTACTTTTTTAAAATATTTTAGAGAATTTTCGACAAACCGCTTGCAAAAAAAGGAAATCATAAAAAAAAACTATTAACAAAGCCTTTATTTTGGGCATTTTTGAGCATATTTTTTTTATTACTGCACGATTTTTAGTAAACCGTTTTCGTAGCACATAACTTAAAATATCACTAAAATATTACTATTTCGCATATGTAAGCGTTTACAAAAATTTTGTAATTTAGACATACTTATTTTTCATCTTCCCTTGAAACCCGCTATTTTACTGGGTTTTAATTATTCATTTTTTTCTGTAAAAACTTCTATTATTTCATTTATTTTGAGATTTTACTCCTTCCCGGATTTATTAATATGTATCTTATTTTACTAAATCGGTTTCTTTTTTTACATTTATTGTTATTCTATCTTTCTCCTATTTCCTATTTTCCCCAGCTTCTTCTCATAGTCTTCCGTTCATTTGGTAATTTTTTACGAAAATCCACTATACTCATTACTCCTTTAATCGTAGCCTAGCCTTAAATGTGATTTCTGTTCGCCGGACCAGAGATTTGCTTACAGCTTCCTTCAGATTCCACCTCACGATGGACACCCTTGCTGTTCATCTATACACTTCCCACTATCTGGGTGTGTTCGGGACTTTCACCCGTAAGAGCGCGTCATGGCGCGCAAACCAAAAAGAGACAGAGCACTTTGCTCTGTCTCTCGATACTGAAACCTCAGAAATTATTCACTTACTGTTGAAGCTGCTGCTTCTGTAGCAACAGCACTGCTTATAATTAAATTATAAGCTTTGTCATATACAAGAGCGTCCTGAACACTTTCCTTACCAACTGTGTTCTCGAATTCTGCTGTGTCTTCATAGCCATACTGAGCTGCATATTCTGCAAGTCCAGTTGCATACTCTTCATCTGAAACAGTAAGATTTTCCGTCTCGATAATCTTCTTTAAAACAAGATTCTGCTTTACTACAAAATCTCCTTGAGTTTTAGCCTGCTCCTTGAAGGTTGCCTCATCCGTTCCCATGAAATACATAAGGAAGGTAGCAAAATCAATACCATAAGATTCAGCCATGCTCTCATAGTAAGATGTCATTTCAGCAACATAAGACTCAATATCTGCATCTGAGAGATTTGTAAAAGTTGATCCGTCTATTACATTCTGAAGCACTGCCTGCTCCCAATTTGTTGCAGCTGTTTCCTCTTTTTCAGCAAGCATTTCTTCCTTTCTTGCTGCCTTATACTCTTCTACTGTAGAATATTCAGAATTCTCCTGAACATACTCATCATTTAATTCTGGAGTAACTTCCTTCTCAATTTTATTAAGAGTGACTGCAAAAACTGCTTCTTTACCTGAAAGATCTTCATTATTCACGTATGGATCAGGGAAAGTAACAACTACATCCTTTTTCTCCCCTACCTTCATTCCTATTATGCCTTCTGCAAAGCCATCTATAAATGTGCTATTTGCTATGTCAAGATCATATCCTGAATCTGCTCCACCTTCAAACTCTTCCCCGTCAATGCTTCCCACATAATCAATATTTACAACGTCATCATTCTGAACGGTATCATGATCAGTAACCTCTTCATAATATGTACTATTTTCAATTTCATTCTGAATGTCAGTTGCAACCTCTTCGTCAGTAACCTCAACCTTTTCCTTTGCTACTTCAACTCCAAGGTATTTTCCAAGAGTTACTTCACCCTTAGGATCAAGGTATGAACCTGCTGATGCTAAGTCAGTACCATCTTGTGTAGCTGTAGGATCTGTTGCACTTTCGTCTGTCGATGTTGCCTGGGTTGTTGCCTCTGTTGTTGCCTGAGTAGTTGTTTCTGCACTCTTTGATGAGCAGCCTGTAAACGCAATTGATGCTACAGTTGCTCCTGTAAGTAGCATTGTCACGAGTTTCTTTTTCATTTCTTTGATTTCCTTTCGTTTCTTCCTTAAAACAGATTAATTTAGTCTGCCTTCACCTCAAGAAGCTTCTTCTTTAGAGTTGTCTCCATCTTACCAAGCTCTGCCTCTGCCTGCTGACGCTTTGCACGACCCTCTGTCTGTATCTTGATAACCTCATCAATAGTAGAGATAAGATTCTCATTTGTCTTCTTAAGAGTCTCGATATCTACAATGCCTCTCTCTGTCTCCTTAGCGGTCTCGATTGTAGCCATCTTGAGCTTTTCTGAATTCTTCTTAAGAAGCTCATTTGTCATATCTGTAACTTCACGCTCTGCCTTTGCCGCCTGTGCCTGATGCTCTACACCAAGTGTAAGTACCATCTGCTGCTTCCAGAGTGGAATTGTATTTACGATAGTCGACTGGATCTTTTCAGCCATTACCTGATCATTTGACTGAATCATACGGATCTGAGGTGCTGTCTGGATTGCGATCATTCTAGTAAGCATAAGGTCATTGACCTTCTTCTCAAAACGAGTGATCATAGCTGACATATCATTTGCCTTCTGAGCATCCTCTGCTGAACCTGACTCCTGAGCCTTCTTCTGAAGTTCTGGAAGATCTACAGTCTTCATATGCTGTATTTTCTTCTTTCCAGCAAGAATGTACATTGAAAGCTCCTTGTAGTATGTCTGGTTAAGAGCATACATCTGATCAAGCATTGCTACATCCTTAAGAAGAGTAATCTGATGCTTGTCAAGTGACTTAACTATCTTATCAACATTTACCTCTACCTTATCATATCTAGCCTTTATTTCAGTGAGAGAATTTGCCTTCTTCTTAAAGAAGCCGAAGAGTCCGCTGCCTTTTTCATCTTCAATATCAAAGCCCTTGATTTCTGTTACAAGACCTGAGAGAAGGCCACCTACTTCACCTAAATCCTTTGATCTAACATTCTCAAGAGTCTTTTCTGAGAAGTCTGCCATCTTCTTCTGAGGACCTGCGCCATACTGTATAATGGCATTTGTATTATTAATATCTATCTTCTTTGAGAATTCTTCTACCTGAGCAATTTCTTCCTTGCTGAGAGCACCTTCAAGCTCCTTCATTAAATGATCTGCATCATCTTTTGTTGCTGCTTCTGGATCCTTCTGCTCTGTTTCTCCAAGTGTAAGGCCAATCTGCTGAACTGCTGCAGCTGCTATAGGTGCTGCTGCCTCTGACTGTGCCTCTGGCTCAGTGCCAAATTCAAGTGAAATGCCACTTGATGCCTGAGTCTCGCTTGCTGCTGCCATTGCCTGATTATTCTCTTCTGCCATTTTCTCACTCCATTCCGAAGCCCCATTAGCTTCTTTAAAAAATATTTTTAAACTCCAACGAAGCTGCCTGTTATCCATTGTCTATCTTAGACTACAGCCACCATTCATATATGTAAAGGGCAAAGCACTTTGCCATTTTACCATAAATTTGTGATAAATATGTGTCTTTTTAGATACTATTTTAATGTCCAATCCTTCTTCGTGACATCAAAATCGCTCTCTTTAAGACCATCCTGAGCAAACATTGCATTCATTGTCGCAATGTCACTTGATACATCTACATTATCTGTCTTTGTTAGATTTCCGTAGAGCTGCTTAAATGCATCAACTACTCCATCCATACTGTCTTCTATTTCCTTCTTTGCCGCCTTATCAGATTCCGAAGCAAAATTTCCATTTGCCTCATATCTCTTATAATTATCCAGAAGCTTAAGGACAGTTGGCATATAGAAATCCTCAAAATGACCAAGCTGTCCTGACTTTACAGGATTTTCTGATACATAGCTAAAAATCTTTTCCGCAAGCTGCTCTATCATCACGATATCATTAGATATTCTCTCATTTTCGATATCTATATCTGCCTGTTTAAGTTTTGCAACATATTCTCTGCCGGTCTTAAGAAGCTTTTCTGCCTTTTCTATATCATAAGAGCTCATTCCCTTTTCTGCTCTTTCCTTGGCAATCTGCTCAAATCTAGCCGCCTCATCAGCTGCTGCCTTTGATTTGGCTGCCTTTTCTGACATATAATTTCTATAGGAATTGTCATTAAGAAGAATCATGGAATTATCCTCACTTATATGTCCCTGTGGGAATAATGATTCTGATACCATCTTCTTAAATCCCTTAATCACTGCCTTTTCCTTAATTCCCGTCTCTGCGGCTATTTCTGCAACCGAACCTTTGGTTCTGCCTATCATTGCTTCTTTTACTTTTTTAAACTGTCTATAGAGCTTTAAGCGGCCAATTCCGTATTTTAATAGGGCACCGGAAAATACTCCTCCGAGTACGCTAAAAATACCTAATCCTATTGCTCCGCTTGGCTCCCCTCTAACAATAAATTCTACCATTCCACTAGCACAAACTGCTGTAAAAGCAGTTCCCCAAAAGCCAAACCAGCTTGCAATAGCTGGTCCTATTTTATTGACAACAGTTATATTCTTAACTGGTACAAAATCCTCGCTTACCTTGACACCGGTGCTTCTACTCGTCGCATCAGCGCCGCCAAAGGCTGTCTTTCCTCCTCTATATACATTCTGAGCATTTCTTATGGCATTACTTAAATCTCTTTCAAAAGATCTTCTTCCATAGCCATTATATGGTCCCGACTCCGTGCTCTGAGTTGCACGGTAATTGCCATTTGGGCCGCCATTATAATTTCCATTGCCGCCTCTGCCATTGTAACCTGGGCCGCCGTTATAATTTCCATTGCCGCCTCTGCCATTGTAACCTGGGCCGCCATTATAATTTCCATTGCCGCCTCTGCCTCTGTAACCCGGGCCGCCGTTATAATTTCTGCCATTATTATAGTTTGGATTTCCATTATTACGAGATGCCGACTGCTGAGGCATTCCCATATCAGGATTTCCCATAGAAACAATCTCACCATTTACATGCTCAAGATTTTCCTCTTCATAGTCAACCATCATCTGCTGGTTGGCTGCGCGGATCTTATCACTCATTCCGATCAGATTACCGCTATCTAAGCCTTCCGTAACACTTCTTCCAGCCTTTGATTCGATCAAAGCTGTTCCTGCAGATTCGAATGAATTATTATCCATTGTATCTGTGCCCTCCATATTATAAATATCTGCCTGTATTCTCTATTATAATAAACTATCTTTTCTTTTTTTAGTATTACTAATGAAAAATATAAATCTTATTTAATGTCAGATTGAAAAATAAAAGCTTATGCTATATTGCCATTCCTGCAAGGAACAGGCCGAACAAGAATATGATCTGAAGGCCTGCAAGTATTATGGTTATTACCGGAACAATCTGCCTGCTTTCATTTTTCTTTAAAACATCCGCCGCCATTATCACCGCAAGAGCTGATAAGCACATACAAAGAATTCCGAGCACTCCTGCCATGGCATCAGCATTGCCTTTAAAATGAGCAGAATAAAATGTGCTTATGATAAAGAGTATCATGGATAGGGCAACCAGCACTAATGCTATTATTCCTTGCACCGTAACAATCTTTTTTCTGAATCCAATTCCATTTTTTGAATTCTTATCATCTAACTGCATATTTACCATTTTGATACCCTATTTTACTCTTCATTTTTCATATACTTATGAGCAGCATATATAATATAGCCCACCGCTCCGCCTAACGTATTTAAAATCAGATCGTCAACGTCAAATATTCCTACTCTTGTGACTAGCTGAATGCTCTCAACCACAAGAGAGGCCAGGAACGTAAGGATAATTACCTTAAAAAAACCGCTCTTTTTACTTGATACCGCTGGTATTAATAAACCAAACGGAATGAAAGCCACTACATTTCCTATAACATTTACTATGACAGTTCTAATTCCAAGAGTCTGCCAATTCACTAAAAATCTTTTAATTTCTACAAGCGGCTCTAAATTATACCGCATTTCATTTCCTGCTCCTCTTCCATAATATTCTGAAAAGAAGAGGAAATATGCCAGCACAGCCAGATAGATTGCAAAAATCATTAACCAGAATACCCTTGCCGCTTTTTTCTGAGCAAGATCCCTGCTGTTTTCATCAATGCTTTTATCCATGCCGTACGTTTTTTTCATTACCGTTTCTTCAGGATTTCTGCTAGAAACGCTTGTTCTTTTTAACGAATCCGAAGCTATCATATTACCTCGTAGCTGCGTATGAATTTTCTAAGCTCAAATCAGCCTTATTTCCATTCATATCTGTAATTGAAATATCTGTAAATTTAACTATTGCACATCTTGAGCTTCCAAGATTTCCGCACCTAATAGTAATAACATTTCCTGCTGCGCTTCCCGTTGCTGAATATACCTGATTACTATTATATACATCAGTTACTGTAACCATGCAGGTTCCTGTCACTGATTCATTAAAGGTAGCTGTAATAAAGCCATCTCCAATTACTAAATTTTCTGTAGTAAGTTTTGGTAATTCATTTTCTGTAGCAGTAAAGGTAATTTTTCCATTTTTGATGGCTGCATATGAACCATCATAACCCTTTACCTGCTGTATTACAAGCTCATAATCAGCACTTGTTGCTGTGAATGTTCCTTCCCTAAAGGTAAGAGCCACTGTTGTAGAATTTACCGACTCCTTGATTATTTCTGCCTTTTCTGGAACTGCACCTAAATTGCTGATAATATAATTAGCTGGATCTTCTGCTGTCAGCTTATCAAGCTTATTTTCAAATACTACATCAATTTGACTCTTATTCTCAGAATTCTGATTTGCCAAAACCGGTGATGGAAGTGAAATTTCCTGAATTGCATAATTAGCTGTAAGGATTTCACCATAATTATTTACTGTCTTTCCGCTATCATTCTTTACATTTGATGAAACAGTAACAGAATATGTACCATTGAACACACCGCTAGTAGTAATTACAAGGCTCTTTCTTGAATTTGCAAGACTTGCCTTAATAACTCCAATGTCATGAGCATCGTTTGCTGCTCCGATTACAACTGACTTTGGATTTATACTGCCATCTGAAATAATGGTGCTTCTCATTACTGATTCAGAAAAATTGATTGTAAGTTCATTAGCACCTGTTATTTCTGCTGATGTAACATATGGATTTTCTGAAGCTGGTACCTCGGTTGGCACTGGAGTAGCTGTAGGTTCCGGCTTATCTTCTACCTTGATGAATACATTTGCTGTAACAGTAGAGGACTTTGCCTTTGCTGATGTAAGAGCCATTTTTACAGTAACCATAGTAATGCCATTTTTCTTTGCTCTGATTACGCCAGTTGTGCTTCCTGCAGTTGCTACAGTCCCATCAACTGAATAAAAAAATGCTGTATCATTTGCTGACTGTGGTGTAACTGATGCCTTAAGAGTTATTTTTTCTCCTGGATGCATCACTATATAACCTTCGGAATTAACAGTTGCACCAGTGATTTTAACACTAGTCGCCTTTACATGATTTTTTACAGTAACCTTAGCTGAATAAGTTGCTGTATTTCCATTTGTATAATTTACTGTACATTTAATAGTTGTTGTTCCTGCCTTAACAGGTGTAACGAGGCCTGACTGATCAACCTTAGCTATTGAGGTTCTATTTGCCTTCCAGCTAGTCGACTTCACCTTTGAAGAATCTACATTCTTTAGGGTAAACTGATAGGTATTTCCCATTACAACCACCTTTTTTGATACATTAAGTCCAGCAGTCGCTGAAGCTGTTGATGTTGCTGCTGCTACATTAACCCCTGGTGATACCAATAAAGAAAGCACCATCGCCATAACCAGTAAAATTGAATATAACCTCTTTTTCATCTAAAACCTCCATAGAAAATCTACCTAAAATCATACCATTTTAAAAGTACACATATATCGTTATTATATCAAAAAAACCTTCAACTTGCAACTATAAATTACCTTTCAAACTTCTTTAGTTATACTGTCAAAATAATCCATATAATGATAAAAAAAATGCACCTACTACTTTCGTAGTAGATGCATCCATTGTTTGTTTGCATGGTAAATTTGAAACTATCAATTTGAAGTTAGAATTACTTAAGAGTAACCTTTGCGCCAACTTCCTCGAGCTTCTTCTTGATGTCCTCAGCCTCTTCCTTAGAAACAGCTTCCTTAACGTTCTTTGGAGCGCCCTCAACGAGTTCCTTAGCTTCCTTAAGACCAAGACCTGTGATTTCACGAACAACCTTGATAACCTTAATCTTCTCTGCGCCAACTTCTGTAAGCTCAGCGTTGAACTCTGTCTTCTCTTCTGCTGCTGCAGCTTCTCCACCAGCTGCTACTACTGCAACACCTGCTGCAGCGCTAACACCAAATTCTTCCTCGCAAGCCTTTACGAGATCATTTAATTCAAGTACAGTCATGCTCTTGATAGCATCGATAAATTCCTGTGTTGTCATATTATGCCTCCATATTATTCTTTTTTTTGACATTTGATTTTCCGGTTCTCCGGAACTATGTTATTAAACTACCCGTAGCCTATCGCTACGAAACACTACTTAGCTGCCAATAATAAATTATTCTGCAGCTGTTGCATCCTTCTCTGCAATCTGCTTGAGTACACGAGCAAGAGTTGAGATAGGTGACTTCATGCTGCCAAGGAGCTTTGATATAAGAACTTCCCTTGATGGGATAGCTGCAAGCTTCTTGAGATCTGCCTCTGCGTAAAGGTCTCCCTCTACAACACCGGCCTTCATAGTAATCTTATCAGCATGTGCCTTTGCGAACTTGTCAATTACTCTTGCTGCAGCTGTTGCATCTTCATATGAGAATGCTACTGCTGAAGGTGCGTTAAGAGCATCATCAAGCTTTGCGAAATCTGTGCCTTCGAATGCACGCTTCATGAATGTGTTCTTGTATACCTTATACTTAACACCAGCCTCACGAAGAGCCTTACGGAGTTCTGTATCCTCGGCAACAGTAAGACCACAATAATCAACAAGGATTGCTGAAGATGCCTTCTCTGCATTAGCCTTGATCTCGTCGATTATAGGAGACTTGCTGACTGCATTCTTACTAATTTCCTTCTCTGCCATTTTTTAACCTCCTTATAAGATTCTGCTTCACAACGGAATCCATATAAGATAAAAGAAACCGTATGCCCTGCAACGCAAGACATACGGAGAATTAACATTAATAATTAACTTATATGTTTCTTCCCTCGGCAGGCACCTTGCGGTTTACGTCTTTTGACACCTGCTGTCTTCGAGCAGTTTATTTATTGTAATGCGAATTGATATTAATACCAATTCAGCTCACAAACATTTTGCATTTTAGCACTTAGTCTTAGATATGTCAAGCACTTTTTTATAATTTTACAAATAATTGTAACTTTACATACTAAGCACAGCTTAAGCACTGCTTAAGCACCGCTTAATTATTAAAAATTAAACGTACTTTGCTGTGCTAACTCTGATTCCAGGTCCCATTGTAGGAGTAACTGAAATGCTCTTAATGTACTGACCCTTTGCTGATGCTGGCTTAGCCTTAAGAATTGCTGACATAAGTGCATCAAGGTTTTCCTTAAGCTGATCTTCTGTGAATGAAACCTTACCGATCTGAGTATGGATGATGTTCTGCTTATCAAGTCTGTATTCAACCTTACCTGCCTTGATATCAGCGATTGCCTTTGTAACATCCATTGTAACTGTTCCAGACTTTGGGTTTGGCATTAAGCCCTTAGGTCCGAGTACACGTCCTAAACGACCTACAACACCCATCATGTCAGGAGTAGCAACTACAACGTCGAAATCAAGCCAACCTTCATTCTGGATCTTTGGAATGAGTTCCTGTCCGCCAGCATAATCTGCTCCAGCTGCAAGAGCCTCGTCAAGCTTTGGTCCCTTTGCAAATACAAGAACCTTAACAGTCTTACCTGTTCCGTTTGGAAGGACAACAGCGCCACGGATCTGCTGATCAGCATGACGGCCGTCAAGACCCATACGAAGATGAACGTCAACTGACTCATCGAACTTAGCCTTTGCTACCTTCTTTAAAACGCTAATTGCCTCAGCAGCATCATACTGCTTTGACTTATCAAACTGCTTTGCTGCCTCTGTATATTTCTTTCCTCTTTTCATTATTAACCTCCAATTGGTACTATCGATCTAATCAAAGCTTACAATCTGCTTCAATTCCAGATCTCCCAAACTTTTTAATCTATATTAATCGTCAACTACCTGAATGCCCATGCTTCTAGCTGTACCAGCAATCATGCTTGTTGCTGCTTCAACAGTTGCTGCATTAAGATCTGGCATTTTGAGTTCCGCAATTTTCTGAACTTCTGACTTCTTGATCTTTGCTACCTTGTCCTTGTTTGGTGTACCAGAAGCCTTCTCGATGCTGCAAGCCTTCTTAAGGAGAACAGCTGCAGGAGGAGTCTTTGTGATGAATGTGAAGCTCTTGTCTGCATAAACTGTGATAACTACAGGAATGATCATGCCTTCCTGCTTAGCAGTACGAGCGTTGAACTCCTTTGTGAACTGTACGATATTGACGCCATGCTGACCTAAAGCTGGACCAACAGGTGGGGCTGGTGTTGCCTTTGCAGCTGGAATCTGTAACTTAATGTAACCAGTAATCTTCTTTGCCATTGAATTGTACCTCCTAAATGTGGTTTTATCGGAAATTCTCTTCTAGAATCTGCGACGGTTTCCGCCGCGGCCGCCTTTAGCAGTCCCTCCCACTTACGTAAAACAAACTAAACTATCCTTGAGCAATAACAAGTATTAATTGACTGTAATTATTCCTCAACCTTTACATCAGTGAATGCTAATTCAACTGGTGTATCATGTCCGAAAACGCCGATATCAAGACTAACTGTCTCATTTTCCATATCGATTTTCTGAACTATGCCCGTATGATCCTTCCAGGTTCCCTTTGTGACTTTAACTGTATCACCAACTTCGAATCCGAGTTCAAGCTGTGGCTCTTTCTTAACGCCAAGAGCTGTCATTTCTGATTCTGTAAGAGGAACCGGCTTACTTCCTGGACCAACAAATCCAGTTACGCCACGTGTATTACGGACAATATACCATGTATCGTCGTTCATGAACATATGAACAAGTACATAGCCTGGGAAGAGCTTTCTCTGTACTACCTGCTTCTGTCCCTTTCTGATCTCCAGAACATCCTCCATTGGAATCCTTACTTCAAGAATAACGTCCTGAAGATGTCTGTTGTTGATTGTCTTTTCAAGATTGGCCTTAACTTTGTTCTCATAGCCTGAATATGTATGAGCTACATACCACTTTGCTACCTTATCAGGTTCAATTTTCGAAGCCTGCTGAGAGCTTGCTGCTGCACTGACTTCCTTATTCTCTTCTTCCATCAGTGTGCCTCCTTATCCAATCATGAATTCGATTCCAGCTTTAACTGCGAAATCTACAAGTGCAATGATGCCTGCAAGGATTGCTGTAACAATTACAACTACTGTTGTTTCTCTTGCTACTCTTTCCTTATCTGCCCAGATGATCTTGTGGAATTCTGCCTTGAGGCCCTTCCAAAAACCACCCTTCTTTTCATCCTTCTTTGCAGCCGCCTTGCTAGAGCTGTTCACAGATTCTTTTGTCTCTGCAGTGTTAGCCATGACTGATTCCTTTCTGAAACTAGAGCGCCTTCAAAGAATTACTTTGTCTCTTTGTGCATTGTGTGCTTGCGGCAGAATCTACAATACTTCTTTGTTTCAACTCTGTCTGGATGCTCTTTCTTTTCCTTAGTCGTGTCATAATTGCGCTGCTTGCATTCTGTACATGCTAATGTGATTTTAACTCGCACAACGTCCACCTCCACTTCTTAAATGTTGTGTTATTGAAACTTTCTATTGTTATGCAAAATTCGCGCATAAAAAAAAGACCGCTTCAAAAGCCGTTCCATTCTATCACATAAATTCTCACATGTCAAGAATAAATTTTCCAAAGCAGTCTTTATTTTTAATAATATTTTCTCTTATTCCGCCGGTTTTCTATGCTGTATAAGCGGAGTTTCATCGGTGATCTTATCGAATTTTGCTCCCTTTGAAACAAGAATCTGA
The DNA here is from genome assembly GCA_900315015.1 of uncultured Eubacteriales bacterium. Classification (GTDB taxonomy): domain Bacteria; phylum Bacillota; class Clostridia; order Lachnospirales; family Lachnospiraceae; genus UBA9722. The sequence goes on from OMXJ01000020.1 coordinate 34,041, forward strand.
ATTGTTTCTTCAAGTGTTTCTAAGGTCTGCATTTTAGCATTGGTATCATGCATAAGTACCATACAGGTATCATGATCTACACAGCCATTTACTACACTGTCTATCATTTCCTGATTGGTATGCTTTTTACCATCTGCATCACAATTTATCACATTCCAGTCGTAATAATTGCAACCTCTATTCATTACAAATTTGATAAACGGCTGTATTGTAAGCGATTTGCAATAATTATTACTTGATCCTCCAGGAAATCTAAAATACTTCGGCTCATAGCCAAGTATTTCCTTTAGTAGTTCTGCTAACTTATTATAATCCTTTTCAAAGGCGTCAAGTGATTTATATATGTCATAATCATGCGAATAGGAATGTAATCCGATTGTATGTCCTCTGTCGGATATTTCTTTTATCATTTCTTTATTCGCATCACTCGTTTTTCCGCAAACAAACCAGGTCGCCTTTATTCCATATTTATCAAGCATATCTAAAATCTGATCTGTGTGGTTACTAGGTCCGTCATCGAAGGTAAGATAGACAGTCTTATTTGAATACGGCTTGTCAGGATCTATGGTAGGTGTAGGAGTAAGATTCTCATCACTTGCCTTAGTCTTTTCTCCATCTGTCGTTGATGCAGATATCTGATTCTCCGGATTTTCACTTGTTACTTCCTGGTCAGTGCTTCCATTTAGTACCGTATTTTCACCCAGTACAGATGTTTTAAGCTGATTTTCATCGCTAGAGAGCGTAGTTGCAAGTGGATTTTCATAACCATCATTCTCCCCTCCTGCTGCCACAGCTTCTGTCTTTGTCTTGCCATTTTCAGGAGAGCCTGCACTCACCTGCTTTGCAATTACAGTCGTAAAAAACAATACAAAGGCTACTATAAGTGCAAGGCTTATAATTACGGTACTCTCTTTTCCTTTTATCTCTGACATTATAGATGAGAAGAATCCGCCTCCTGCACGGGCTGTACTTCTATTTATCGCTCTTCTATCTACTTCTTTTCTATTTACTTCTCTTCTTTCAGAAGGTCTAGGTCTAACAGGCTCATAGTCCTCTTCATCTTCAACAAAAGCATCTGAAGCATTATGCTTATCGTCTACAGTATCTGCATAATCATCCGCATAATCATCTTCATCATCAAAAGCATCTACGAACTCTTCCTCAGACTTCTTCTGCGGATATTCCCTTACATTTTCCCTTCTCTTTACTATATGGGCTTCAACTATTGGAATATCAATTTCAAACTTCTTTTTTTCCGGCTGTTTTTCTTCAGCAGCTTCTTTTGCCTTTTCTATTTCTTCATTTATTACCGCGTCATTATTTGCTGCCTCATTATTTATTAAACCATTTCTAGCAGCTTCATTTTTTTCAGCTCCAATATTCTCATTTTCAGCTACAGTATCATAAATTTTATATTCATCTTCTCTTCTTAAAACTCTGCCGGGCGATGCTACTCTTTGGGCAGTGCTTCTTGATGTGCCGCCAGGCGATGCTGCTCTTTGGGCAGTGCTTCTTGATGTGCCGCCAGGCGATGCTGCTCTTTGGGCAGTGCTTCTTGATGTGCTGTCAGACGATGCCACTCTTTGTGCGCTGCTTCTTGATGCTCTGCCAGGCGATGCCACTCTTTGCGCGCTGTTTCTTGATGCGCTGTCAGGTGTTGCATTTCTTCTAGATGCTGCACTTCTACTGGCTCTATTTACATTCACAGCATTATCTATACCATAATTCTTTGGAAGATAAATATTTTCCTTGCTGCTAGATGCACTTGTATCAGATATTGCATTTCTAGTGCGGGTGCTGCCCCTGTCTCCAATATTAAGAGTGACGTTGCGGCGGCTTATGCCCCTTTCCGTGCTTCTTTTGGCATCTGTCATCCCACTGCCACTTCTTGTTCCACTTGCGGCAGGTCTATTTCTTCTATTATTGATTTCTGCCATTTTTTTACCCCTTTATAGACATTTTCCAACCTACGGCATTTAATAAAAAGCGCCGCATTCTCCGGTAAAATTATACCATTAAAATGCGGCATTGTCAAAGTTTTCTACTTATTAATTATCCTTCGTTCTTCATGGCTTCAATAGCTGATATCTTTGTTGCTCTTGCAGCCGGCATGTATCCGGAAAGTACACCAACTACAACAGCTCCAACTATCGATAAAAGAGGTAAGTATCCCGGAATCATGCAAAATTTCATTCCTTCTTCAGCTTCTCCAAACAAAGATCCCAGGAAGGCCCCACCATATTTGTTTATAGCCCAGGCCGCCAAGTAGCTTAATGCCACTCCTAGCGTTCCTCCTATAAAACCAATTATTCCCGCTTCAAAAAGAAACAGCCTCTTAACATCCCTTATGTAGCAGCCAAGTACCTTCATTATACCGATTTCCTTGGTTCTTTCATAGATTGACATTATCATGGTATTTGTTATGTTAATGGCAGCTACAAGGAAAGACACCGCACCGATGGCACCAAGTACTCCTTGAAGCATATTTGAAGTCTTCATGGATTGCTCTATATATTGCATTTCACTTTCAGTTCTAAAACCCAGTTCCTCAATTTTTGCCTGAACCGAAGTAACATTATCCATCGAATCAACATTTATCATTATCCTATCATATACTTCAAGCTTTTTGAGTGCTGCTTTTCTATCTTTCATATCAAGCGTCTTGACATATTTCTTATAAATCTCCTTATAAAAGTCCATATCCATATAACAGTAATAACGATACAGATAGTTCTCTGATTCCTCAAACACTCCGTAGTTTTTTATAACATATTTATACGGAGTCTTTCCTTCCGGCGTCATATAATCATCAAACGTGAGATAAACCTTATCCTTCGATGGATCAACCTCTTTCGTTTTATAGCTATTACCACCAAAATAATAAAAATCCATTAGAGTCTGATTTCCATATATGAAAACACTATTATCAGCTTCGTTTGGATAATCTCCTACAGCCAGCGCCGGAAAACCAAATTCTTTAAACGTAGATTTATCCATAGCTATTATCTGAGCGTAGGTACGATATTTACCGCTATTAAGATTTCCATATACTTCCTTTACACCAGTGCAGGCTTTAACATGCTCAATTTCCCTTATCGCCTCAATCAGATTATCATCTATTTTCTGTTTTACTACATCTGATGTTTCTTCACTCCAAGCCTGACCATATATATTTATCATTGTCATCGCACCGTTTTCCATGACAGATTTTCTGAAATTATAATTAATTCCATAGCCTATAGAAACCATGAGCATAATAGAAATTGTTCCAATTACAACACCTAAAACTGTAAGTACAGTCCTCGCTTTTCTTCTGAACAGATTCCTAAGGCCCATCTTTATCAGGTCAATGATTCTCATTTACTGACCTCCTTCAAAACAGTTTTATTCGTAAATATTAATACCCTTTTTAATTTTAGCTCTGCCAAGAAGTATTCCACATCCTATACCTACAACAAGAACAGCCACAGTAACTACTGCAATGAACCATACCTTAGAGAGAAGAGGAGCTTTTGCCGTTGCTGCTCCATCTCCCATTCCTGGATCGCCGGTTCCATAGTACATTTCACCGCCTTCTGCCATTCCATAGTCACCCATGTCGCCCATTCCATAGCCTCCCATGTCGCCTTCCATCATCTCGCCTTCCATAGCACCTTCTTCTGATGTCTCGCCTTCCGTAGCGCCTTCTTCTGTCATCTCACCTTCTGCGGCACCATCTTCTGTCATCTCACCTTCTGCGGCGCCCTCTTCTGATGTCTCACCTTCTGCGGTGCCCTCTTCTGATGTCTCGCCTTCAACAGCACCTTCTTCTGAAATCTCACCTTCAACAGGAGTTTCTGCAGCTACCGCTTCTTCTGATGACATGATTGTATCTGCTAATACTTCTACACCATTTGCAACATAATCACTGAAATTAACGTCAAACATATTGTCCTCCTAGCTATTATGCATTCTCTTCTTCGTCTTTTCTAATAAGCTCTGCTTTCTTTCTCTTAATCATTATCGCTCTAGTAATTAATGCTGCTGCGATAAACAAAACAATCTCTCCAGTAATAAACGCCCATTTTGGAACAATTTCCTTTGCCGTCTCTTCAGCTGGCATATAGCCGTCCATTCCGCCAAAGTCTCCGCCGCCAAAATCCATGCCACCAAAATCTGCTACAGGCATTACTTCAGTTGCAGGAATATCAAAATCCACTGTCTTTTCATTTCCATTTGAATCCTCATAGTGAATTGTAAGGACACCTGAGCAGGTACCTGCAAATGCCGGAATTACTGATGGCTCATTATCAATTACACTATTACCAGCGGTAACTGAACCGATATAGAACATTTCACTTGAATCAAGAGAGAAATCACCTGAAACAGTTGCATATACATTATTAAGAGTTGATTTACCCATGTTATAGAAATCAAATGCCATTGCTATTGATGTTCCTTCAGTTGGGGTATCCATTCCTGCACCTATATTAATGTTCTGTACAACAGGGCGGGCATTTTCAATAGCATTAAGCTTAATGGTATTATCTTCCTTAACACCGCCTGCCTCTGCATCAACCTGGCTCATGTCATCATATTCATACTCATCATGGATCTTGATTTCATAAAGTCCAGTTGCTGCATCATTCTTTGTTTTCATAGGAAGAGTTGCTGTAAATTCTTCACCTGGTCTGATTTCAGCGATATAGATGGTATCACTTCCCGTTGTGGTAGTAAATATTCCTTCAGCCTGTGAAACACCAACTGTAATATTCTTTGCTGCCTTTGTAGCATGAGTATTTCTAATAGTGAAAGAAAGGTTAAATTCTGATCCAGCAACTAAAGCTTCTGAATCTGTACTATATTCACTGATGATAAGTCTTGGTTTTGAATTCTTTGAACCTGAATTAGTAATACCTATAATATTGATTGATGTTGTTCCTGACTGCTGAGCACCGGTTTTATCATAGTAGGTATAACCTAATCTTAACTGACCAAAGCCCTCTGGTGCATCCTTGCCTACCTTGAAGGTCATTACAACATCTCTTGACTCTCCTGCTTCAAGGCTTCCAAGTTGCTTCATTGCTTCTGAGCTCACTGGCTCGAAGGTAGAAGTGCTGAGATCTGTGCCACCGATTTCTAAATTCTTTGCTATATCTGTTCCTTTATTTGTAATCTTAAATGATACTGTTACTTCTGAACCAGCCTCTGGATTTGATGGAGACTGTGATATATTTGAAATTGATATATTATTAATTAATACTGGTTCTGGTGTTGGTGTTGCTTCAGCTGCTGACTTCTGAATGTTAAGAACATACATTGAAGCCTCTTCTGTCTGAGCATTTCCCTTTTCATCCTTATAATCGAGTGCAAGCTTTAAGGTTCCCATGCCTTCTGCAGCCGCTGAGCCTACCTTAAAGGTCATTGAAACCTTTTTAGAAGCTCCCTTTTCAATCGCGCCTACTGCAACGCTGCCATCAGCATTTACAGGCTCAAAGGTTGAACTTGAAAGGTCAAGTCCCTTAAGTGTAAGATTTGAAATCTTTCCACTTCCATTATTTGTAACATTAAAGGTAAGTGTAACCTTCTCTCCAGGTCTTGGAAGATCTGGAAGCTGAGTTACGTCTGTAATTCTTACATCATTCTTTATTTCTGACTGCTTTGTCTCAAGAACAGTAATATATGCCTTAGTTGATGCTGTAACAGCTGTATTTGAATCTGCACTCTTATAGGTAACATTTACCGTAATTTCCTTAAGGCCTGATGAAGCTGCTGTTGTTATGTATAATGGAATAGATATATTAGCAACATCACCTGCTGCAATATCATTCACATTTAATGAGCTTCCTGAGAAATCTGCAAGGATACCTGATGAAACTCCGATACCGCCTTCATCTGGAAGAGATACCTTTACGTCCTTAGCCTTCTTTTCTCCAAGATTCTCAATTGTAAGAGAAAGCTTGTACTTAGAATTAACTGTTACTGAATCATTAAGTGAATCTGAATATGCGATAAGTCTTGCATCTCCTGTCTTTGCCTCTGCCTGCTTTGCTATAGTAACATAAATATTTCTGCTTACCTCATAAGTATTACCAGTTGAATCCTTGTAAGTAAACTTTAAGGTAAGTGTCTTATAGCCTGCCTCTGCAGTAGGAAGAACCTTTATTGATACTGTCTGAGACTTACTTGAGCCTCCTGCAATATCACCTACCTTAATATTTTCTGTTGAATAGTTAGGCGCCATTCCTGTATCACCATATTCAACTGACTGATATACGTTAAGTGCCTTAATTTCACCATCATTCTTTACATTAAAAGAAAGATCGAAGGCTCCGCCAACGACAGCCTTTGAAGTATCATATTTTACATCTGATACTGAAAGCTGAGCTGCTGCCTTTTCCTGTGATACGTTAATTGTAATAGGAATAGAAGCACTAGTTATCATCTGATCGCTCATTGAATCATAACCAGTAAAGCTAATAGCAATCTCTGCCGGATACTGACCTATCTTTGCATTTTCAAAGATATCAATATCTGCACTGATCTTTGTTGGATCATATGAAGTAATTGCAATAGCATTCTTATCTGTAATGCTGCCCTTTGAAAGAGTTGCTGTTGTACTTCTAAAAGGTGCTCCGTCTCCCGGCTTTACAACCGCTGAAACACTGCCCTGATTTGTTGAATAATTTAAATCTGTCATCTTAACTTCAACTTCAATGTGAAGTTTCTCACCAGGAGTCGCATCAAAAACAGTTGATATAGCTCCCCAGGTTGTAACATAATCTGCCTTTACTACATAAAGCTTGCTAATTCCTACAGAATTTAACATAATTGCAAGCGTAAGAACTAATGCTGAAAATACTTTTAACACATTATTATAGAACTTTTTCGAACCTGCCATTGCTTTTCTCCTTTACTTATTTCCACTTTTATCCATATTATTAACTCCAGACTGATTATCGTCTTCTCCTGGAATCACAGGAACATATTTGACTTCAGGCTCCTGCTTTTCCATTTCCATATCCTGCTTTTTAGCCTGAGCATGTATTGCTTCTGCTGTATAATTATCATTTGGATCATTTATATCATGCCTTACTTCCACGCTTTGAACGTTTCCATCAAGCACCCTTATTATTTTATCTGCATATTCTGCAAGTCTTGGATCGTGCGTAACCATTACTATGGTCTGCTTGTTTTCTCTAGCCATCCCCTTGATAAGATCCATGACCTCCATTGTCGTCTTGGTATCAAGGTTTCCTGTCGGCTCATCGGCAAATACTATTTCCGGCTTTGCTACAAACGCTCTTGCAATACCAACTCTCTGTTGCTGACCTCCTGACATTTCCTTTGGCTTATGATTCATTCTAGTCTTCAGACCTACTTTAGTAAGCATTTCTATTGCCATTCTTCTTCGCTGTTTTGCAGGCACTCTCTTAAATACGAGAGGAAACTCAACATTTTCAATAGCTGTCATTGAATTGAGCAAATTATAAGACTGAAATACAAAGCCTAAATATTGCTGTCTGAACTTGGCAAGATCTTTTTCGCTCATAGACCTGATGTTTTTTCCTTTAATGAATATACCTCCACCCGAGGCTTTCTCAATTCCGGCCATGAGATTCAAAAGAGTCGACTTACCCGAACCAGAGGTTCCAAGCAGACAGCAGAATTCACCTTTTAGGATTTCAAAGCTTACGTCATTTACAGCAACGATTTTTTCTTTGCCCATTCGATAGACTTTTTTTACATTCTTACATTCTATGATTTTCTTACCATAGCCATCGTCCATAGGTTTTGCCACCATCTTTCTTCTCCTTCCCTTATTCTTATTGTGAAAATATTATCACAATTTACCAATTTAGTCCTTAAGAAATTCTTACAATTTATTTGCTTTTTTTAAACACCAAGTTAAAAGGGCTATAACCTTTGAGATATACGCAATCTCAAAAATCACAGCCCCTAATTCTTAAGTTTTTTTTACAGAAAGAGATCCCATCCTCATTTCTGCTTTCTTACAAAGGTAAGTCCCATCTTACCTTCTATTTTTAAAGGTAAGTCCCACCTTACCTTCTATTTTTGAAGATAAGTCCCATCTTACCTTCACTACACTAATTAGAAGTTCTCTCCTTAACTTCTTAACGGGCGACAAACATCTCCCGTTACCTTACTTACAATGATCAAGGTACGCCTTAATGCACTCTACACAATTATCAATACCTAGCGAATCACTCTTTACTGAAAGATTATAATTTCTAGCATCTCCCCATTTTTCTGAGGAATGATAATTATAATAATTTGCACGGGTCTTATCCTTTTTTAATATAACGTCTTCAGCCTTAGCTGGATCTACACCGTCTATGTCGATTGCACGCTGCTTTCTGAATTCCATGTCAGCCCATATATAAATATGCACAACATTTTTCATGTCTCTAAGAACATAGTCTGCGCATCTTCCTATGATGATGCAAGGACCTTCCTTTGCTACATTACGAATTACATCTGACTGAGCTAAGAAAATTCTATCATCAAGTGACAGGTGTGAAAAACCAAGCTCTTGATTTCCATAGGAATTCATTCCCATGGCTATAGAATACAAAAGACTATTTGAAGCCTTTGATTCTGCATTTGCAAAAGCTGCTTCTGCAAAGCCGGATTCCTTGGCTGCTCTTGTAATTATTTCATTATCATAGAATGGAATGTTATAAAAATCAGCAAGTCTTTTTCCTATTTCGCGACCGCCGCTTCCATACTGTCTGCTGATTGTAATGATTTTATCCATAAAAAACACCTCCTTTTGTATTAAAGGAGCTTCAAGCTTTTTTAAGTCTACAAGCTTTACACACCAATAATTCTTATCAGCTACCCTCATTATAGCACAATTGCACAAAAAAATCCAACATTTTTATTAAAAATAAGACATTTTTATTAGTCTTTCAGTCCGTCAAAAATTTTTTTTAAAAATATTTAAAATTGTGCTTGACAAATCATTTTTTTTAGTGTATACTCTCGTTGTTGCTTTTGAGGAACGCAAAAAACTCAAGACAATATGCGGAAGTGCTGGAATTGGCAGACAGGCATGACTAAGGATCATGTGGCTAATACCGTGTGGGTTCAAGTCCCATCTTCCGCATGCGAGTTGAAGGCTCAGAAAGCTTGAGAAATCAAGTCTTCTGGGCTTTCTTTTTTTGGAAAATGGAACGATTTTCAGGGGTTCCCTCGGGGCTTTCACCCATAGAATCCAGTAACTGTCTCACATTATCGAGATAATCCTTCTGAGCAAAACTGTAATACTGAAGGTTAGTCTGAATGGAATGACCAAGCATTGCAGCCCTGTCCGCTACAGATATCCCCATAGGAAGCAGTACATTTGAATTGAGCGACATTCTCAGAGCATGATTATTTGTCACAGAGAATCCTTTTGACTGGCAAAGACGTCTTAAAAAGGTCAGATAACCATCTTCTGAGATGCCTTTCTCATTTTTTGTGCATGTGTCGTAATAATAAACTTTCTTGCCGTTTTCTTTTGTGTCAAGCTGCTTGGCGTGGATATGAATGAAGTTCTCCGTTATATCCGACCATTTGAGAGCACACAGTTCACCTACCCTTACACCTGTTTCGATTGCAAAAAGCACAGCATAGCCGTTGATATAATAGCTCCCCCACTTCTTAAGAGACATTCGATGCCTTACTTCTTCTTTAATGGAATCGATTTCCTCCGGGGACAGTATCTCTTCCTCTGGCCTTGCTTTTCTGGTATCACAGGACTTCATATAAGGCTTGTTTTTCAAATAAAGCAGCATTAAAGATGGATTCAACAGTGTAATCCTTTATGCCATTGGTGTAGTGTGCATAGAGCTTGTCAATAAGTCCCTCATAGGTAACAGCCTTCATCTTCTTGCCGTCAGGCATCTTGGTGACATAATAGTCCTTTGGATTGCCAGGGGTGGCTTCATGATGATTTATTGACCTGGGTTCACCTTCAACAGTGACATGGCTCATTAGTACGAGCCTTTGCTTAAGGTTTTTCTCCTTATCTTTGGAAGATTGTGTGAATGATATGTCGTTCAAGATTCCAAATGGGAAGCGTGAACTAAGAATAGTGTTTTTTAAAACACAAATATTATAGCAACATCGGTATTCCAGATTGGAATGCCGATAAAAGGAGAATTATGTCAGAAAATAAAAATGAAATTGTGCTTTTTGAGAAGCTAAATAAGGAAGATGTTAAGCGTAAGATATACGAGATACGTGGCAAAAAGGTTATGCTCGACAGCGATATTGCCATGTATTTTGGAGTTACTACAGGTAATTTAAACAAGGCAAAAAACAGAAATAAAGAAAGATTCCCTGAGAACTTTTCTTTCGCTCTTACCAAAGAGGAGATATCGGTATTCCAAAATGGAATATCGATGCAGACAAAAGGTGTTAAGGGTGGACGCAGTAATAACCCTACAGTTTATACGGAGCAGGGCGTGGCAATGCTTACATCTGTTTTGCATACTCCAAGGGCAATTTCGGCCAGCATCCAGATAATGGAGGCTTTCGTTGAAATGTCTCATTACATCAGACAGAATGAACAACTGCTCCCCTATCAGGAAATTCAAAGATTAGAAAGTAACCAGTATCATATGGCAGAGAAAATACAGTCCATCGAAGATAACATGGTTACAAAATCTGATCTTACAGACTTTATGAAACTTTTTGATGATGGATTGCAAAATGAAGAAATACTCATACTTGATGGGGAGCCTTTTAAGGCAGTTATGGCCTATCAAAAGATATACGGGAAGGCAAAAAAGAGTGTAATCATTGTGGATGACTATATCGGGCCAAAGACATTAAGACATTTGGCAGCAGTAAAAACAAAGGTAACCGTCACAGTAATAAGTGATAATAAAGGTGGCAACTCCTTAAAACTTTCGGACTATAATGATTTCTTGACTGAATACCCTGGAAGAACTATAGATTTCCTAAAGTCTATGAACCGAGCACATGACAGGTATATTGTTATCGATAATGGTACAAAGGACATGAAACTCTACCACTGTGGTGCTTCTAGCAAAGATGCAGGAAAACGTATAACCACCATAACAAGAATTATGGAGATGAGCGCTTATAAAACTACTATTTCACAGCTGATGTCAAATCCGAATTTAAGCTTGAAATAATAGAATACAAGTGGAGGCAGCGATAAATGAAAGATGTATATAAAAATTCAAGTTCCATCTTCCGCATTTTCTTATTTATTGACAAGCACTTCTTTAAGGAATATACTATAAAAAGTTTAAGATAAGTTTCCTTTACGGAATATACTATAAATTATTTAAGATAAGTTTTTTGGAGAATGAAAGGATATTATATGTCTAATAAAGATACTAGAGTTGTAAATATAGGAAGGGTAAAAATAGGCGGCGGAAATCCTGTTGCGATACAGTCAATGACCAACACACCTACCGAAGATGCCAAGGCTACAATCAAACAGATCTTAGATCTTGAGGCTGCCGGCTGTGAGATCATCCGCTGCACTGTTCCAACAATGGAGGCTGCAAAAGCTATTTCTGAAATTAAAAAGAATATTCATATTCCACTCGTTGCTGATATTCATTTCGACTACAGACTTGCAATAGCAGCAATGGAAAACGGCGTAGATAAGGTAAGAATCAATCCCGGCAACATCGGCAGCATTGATAAGGTTCGCGCAGTAGTCGAAAAGGCAAAAGAATATAAGGTTCCTATAAGAATAGGTGTTAATAGCGGCTCTTTAGACCAGGAGACGCTTAAAAAATACGGAAGAGTAACTGCAGAGGCTTTAGTTGAATCTGCTTTCAAGGAAATATCTGTGCTTGAGAGCCTTGATTTTCACGATATAGTTATTTCCATCAAATCCTCTGATGTAATGACCTGCATTAAGGCCTACGAACTTTTCTCTAAGCAGTCTGACTACCCTCTTCATATAGGCGTAACTGAATCCGGCACTGTCTTTAGCGGCAGCATCAAGTCTAGTGTAGGTCTTGGAATTCTTCTTCATGAAAATATCGGTGATACCCTTAGAGTTTCACTTACAGATGACCCCGTTCTTGAAATAAGAGCTGCGAAGCTCCTTTTAAAGGCTTTAGGCCTTAGAAAGGGCGGCATTGAAGTTGTATCCTGTCCTACCTGCGGCAGAACTAAAATAGACCTCATTCCTCTTGCTAAGAAGGTAGAGGATATGGTTGCCGGCTATGATTTAGACATTAAAGTAGCTGTTATGGGCTGTGTTGTAAATGGTCCCGGCGAAGGCCGCGAAGCAGATCTTGGAATCTGCGGTGGAGACGGTGTAGGCATTCTCTTTAAGAAGGGCCAGATTTTAAGAAAGGTGCCTGAGGATCAGATATTTGCTGAGCTAAAGAAGGAATTAGATAGTTTTACAATTAAAGCCCCTTGACATCCATTATAGGAAAGATTTGTTATATTGTAGATAAAAAAAACGCAAAATGCGTGCACTGCTTTCTCAGTGCACGCATTTAAAATTAATCGACCTCTATTCCATTGATAGTTATCTGACCATCTATAGGGATAAGAAGATAATTCTTACCATCTATCTGCTTTTTCTCAATTATTGCCGCTCTATCCGGAGCTACAGTTATGGCAACGCTTGGAGTCTCTATCTTCATTTTCTTTGTATTTGCTATATTTGCGCTTGATACTACTCCATTTCCCTGCATTGCATTCTCTGCATTTTCATCAAAATTTGTAAAATGCTCTGGCGCTAGTCCGCTTCTTGATAGAATTGCCTTTACATCTTCTTTTCCAAGAAGCATAGGACCCTCTTCCTTTTTGCTCTGAGCTACTACATGGGTCAGAGTTTCATTTACGCTTATTACATGGTCGTAATCACAGTCATCGCCAAGGGTTTCCTTTACAAGGGTATCGAAGGCTTCCTTCTGTCCCTTTGCCGATAAAGGAGATTCTGAGCCTATTATCGCATTTATAAGCGCTGGCTGAAGCTTTTCTGCATTCTTAGAAAAATAAAGCGCTGAATGAACATTTGGTCCTCTATCTTCAAAGGCAGGATACATAAAGCCATGAGCCGGTTTGGATACTATCAGATCGCAAAGCCTTGAAGTAACAAGATCGTTCATTGAATCAAAGGTAAGTGCTGATTTAGTAAGCTCCATAGGACATATTGAGCAGAGCACAAAATTAAAAACGGTATCTGAAGCATCAAACATCTCTTCTCCGTCATCTGCCTTTCCAGGCACATCATAAACTCCGTGCATGAGTATTACGTAATAGCTCATGTCGAAGGCGTAATTTGCCTTTACCCTGTCAAAAAATTCATCTACGAGGCCGTCATCTCTAAGCTCTGATTTAACGAGAGAATCGAGAAATTCCTGCTTGCCTCCCGCCTTTTCCTCATCGAGAGGGAACTCTAGATTTATAAGATTCTTTCCTATAGTTCCTGAAAGAGTCTTTGCAAATATGTCCTCGTACTTTACAGCATCGGTATCTGAAAGATTTACAAAATCGATTTTTTGAAGAGTCTTTACATTTTTATCATTATCAACATTATCAATAAGACATCCCCTGATTCTTGTAATTACAAGTCCCTCTGTCGATATCTTTTTCTTTATTTCTGCTATATCCTTCTTATTCATATGTCCTTCTCTCCTTGCTTTATAAATGACCCACGGGCGAAAACCCATTACCTTTAGGTGATGGGTTTTCGCCCGCCTTGTCATAATGCCGTACAATGTACGGTTGTGCGTATCCTTATACTGTTACC
>OMXJ01000021.1 GCA_900315015.1 uncultured Eubacteriales bacterium
TTTATGGGCAGATTTCACAAGGGTGACAAAGGCTATATTAAGCATCTTAAGATGCTTAGAATTGGACTTTGCATTTCACTTTTAGTATGCGGTTTTATCATTTTGATGGTAGGTCAGACAAATTTAATTGCTGAAAAATTCAAATATGTTTTTGTTTTAGCGGCTGTTTTTTGTCTGCTGTCTGCGTGTAAGGAATTCGTTGAGCTTGTCACCATATGGGGCTTTAAGGAGCTTCCTGAAGACGTTTATAAGAGCATTGATAAGGCTGCAGAAAGTAAAAAGAAGATTGCTATTTATTATGACAATGTAATGACCTCTAACATGCATGTAATGAACATTCAGTGTATTGTCATGAATGAAGGTGCAGTTTTATGCCTTGTTAAGGAAAAGAAGGATAAAAAGACCGAAGAGACAGTAAAGCATGTTCAGGAGTATATTACTGAGGAAATGAAGAAGAGAATGCTAGAGGGTTCGGTCAGCGTATATAAGGAGCCGGAGCAGTTTATTAAGCATATCGGAAGACTCGTTGATGCTAAGCCGGCGGCAGATCTTAAATCTTTTATTCATTCGACCATCATGTGATTTTTATGGAAATTGATTAAAGGTTTTATATGTTTTCTTATTGAGGGGGAATTATGGGGTACTGGAATTCAAGAGGACTCAGGGGCTCTGGCCTTGAAGAGCTGATTAACATTACCAATGAAAAGTATAGAGAGAAAAAATTAGCGCTTGTTCAGAAGATTCCAACGCCCATAACACCTATTGAATTTGATAAGGAATCTAGGAGAATTTCCTTAGCTTATTTTGAGAAGAAAAGTACAGTTGACTATATCGGTGTAGTTCAGGGCTATTCTGTATGCTTTGATGCTAAGGAATGCGACGATGCAAATAATACCTTTGCTCTAAAAAACATACATGAGCATCAGTTTCAGTTCATGAAGGAATTTGAGGAGCAAAACGGCATAGCCTTTTTAGTTATCTTGTATACAAGGACCTCTCAGTTTTATTACATGAGGTTTTCTGAGCTTAAGATATTTTGGGAAAGAGCAGAAAACGGCGGAAGAAAGAGTTTTAGATTTGATGAGCTAGATGAGGGTTTTCTCTTTGAAAGTCCTGACGGCGCTCTTGTGCCTTATTTAAAGCTTCTTCAAAGGGATATCGAGGGAAGAGATTGACCTTAAGCCCTTGCTTTTTAGATATTTTGCTTGCATTTACTGCGCAAATTGGGTAGAATACTATATGTTTTACTTTTTTTAATAAATGAAAATAAGCAAAAAAGTGTAAGATTGGAGAAAAAATGATAAATAAAAGATTTGTACTTACATTAGTTACAGGAATACTTTCAGCTACCGTGCTTTCATCATGCGGTAAAATTACATCTACAGATTCTACAAGCGTTAATAGTACTGCTTCAGCAGAAGTTACTACTACAAGTGCAGATGCTAGCGCGCCTGCAAGTGAACCTGATGTAACTGTAGATATGTCATCTATCGTTTCATCGCTTAATGAGAATACTACTGAATCAACTGCTTATTCGGATGATTATAGAGATGTATTCTCTAAGGAGACAAAGGAATTTGTAAGTGAAATGGGACATGGCACTGCAAAGATAGAGCATCTTGTGCTTGAAAAGGAACTCTCTACTGAGATTATTGATGCAATCGGCAAGGTAAATGCCGGTGCAACAGAAAAAGCTAATTCAATGCTTGAGCAGTTTGATGCTTCGGGCATTGATGGAACAATCAGCTATGTAGAAGAGATGACGGTCAATAGAGCAGATGATAAAATTATCAGTATTTTCATCCAGGAATATATCTATTCTGGTGATGATGTGATGATGGGACTTTCTGCTATCAATATCGATCCTAAGACCGGTGAATTCTTTGATTCAAATGATATTATAAGCAGTGATGAAATAATTGGAGTAATAGTTAAAGAGCTTGTTGAACAAAATCATGATATTTCAAATTTCTTAACATATAGAGAAAATGATGAAGGACCTACAGTTCAGGAGAAAATCGAAGCAGCTGTTAAAGCTGGCAATCTTCAGGTTTCGCTTACTTCTGGTGCTGCTATAATTTATATCGACGAGAATTTCTTAGGTACTCATAACTATGGAAATTATCAGATAGATTTACCATATTCTGAGTATTCAGAACTTTTGAATGAAAGATTTTTCAAGTAAAAGGCGTTAAAATTACTGTCTTGACGAAAGCCACGAAATGTCTTATAATTAAGTATTGTGTTAAATGCAGCCATTTAAACATAAAAAATTTTTATTGAATTTGAAAGGATGAAAGATGAGTAAGAGATTATTGCATACGCCTGATGGCGTGATGGATATTTATAATGGACAGTGTGAAAGGAAGCATGTATTAGTAACTAAGATCCTCCACCAGATTCATCTCCATTCTTTTAAAGATATACAGACTCCTGTATTTGAATATTTCGATGTATTTAATCAGGGCAATCAGTCACTTTCTTCAAGGGAGATGTACAAGTTCATTGACAGAGACGGCGATACAATGGTATTAAGACCTGATATCACGCCTTCTATCGCAAGAGCCTTTGTTAAATATTTTTCAGAGGAAAAGCTTCCTGTAAGATTTTCTTACAAGGGAAATACTTATATCAATCATAAGAATTACCAGGGAAAGCTCAAGGAGCAGACTCAGATAGGTGCAGAGCTTATCAATGATGATTCGGTTTTTGCTGATGCAGAAATGATCATTCTTACAGTTGAGTGCCTTAAGGCAGCAGGCCTTTCTGATTTCCAGGTAGAGCTTGGACATGCTGGCTTTTTCTCAGGCCTTATTAAAGAGGCGGCTTTTGATGAGGATACAGTAATCGAATTAAAGAGCCTTATCGAGAATAAAAATTATTTCGGTATTGAAGAGCTCTTATCTGATAAGCAGGTATCAAATGAGCTTAAGAAGGTATTTGTAAAGCTTCCTGAAATGTTCGGACAGGCTCAGACAATTTACGATGCTCTTGCAGTTGTTCATAATGAAGAGTCAAGGGCAGCTCTTGAAAGAATTGAAAAGATATATGATATTTTAAGACTTACAGGAAATGATGCTTATGTTTCTTTCGATTTAGGAATGCTCTCAAGCTATGATTATTATACAGGCATCATTTTTAAGGCATATACATATGGTACCGGTGATGCTGTTATTACCGGCGGACGTTATGACAACATGATAAGCAAGTTCGGAAAGAATGCACCTGCTATTGGCCTTGCAGTTATGGCAGACGAGCTTCTTTCAGCACTTAACAGACAGAAAATCAAATATGATTTAAAGGATGACGACATCCTTATTCTCTATTCAGAAGAAAGAATTAGCGAAGCAATTGCAAAGGCTAATGAACTTAGAAATTCAGGAAGCTGCGTAAATCTTCTTGAGACTTCACATCCAGAGCTTAGCGGAATTGATTTTTCAAAGCAAAAGGCTCATATTGATGTAGTTCATGGCGCTGATGAAGCAGATGAGAAGCTTATGGCATATGCTAAGAGAGCTGAAGCATCTGACGTTTATGTTTTTGTTTAAATCTTTAGTTGATAGGAGAAAAAAATGAGATATATTACTTTTGCTCTTGCAAAGGGCAGACTTGCAAATAAAGCAATGGAAATGCTTTCAAATATCGGTATTGATTGTGAGGAAATGAAGGATCCGGATTCAAGAAAGCTCATCTTTACAAATGAGGAGCTAAAGATGAAGTTCTTCCTTGCCAAGGCACCGGATGTTCCGACTTATGTTGAGTATGGAGCTGCTGATATAGGTATTGTCGGAAGAGATACTATCCTTGAAGAAGGCAGAAAGATCTATGAAGTGCTTGACCTTAATATGGGAAAGTGCAGAATGTGCGTAGCTGGTCCTAAGGAAGCAGCCGAGCTTTTAAAGCACGGTGAAAGAATCAGAGTTGCTACTAAGTATCCTAATATTGCAAAGGATTACTTTTTCAATAAAAAGCATCAGACCGTAGAAATCATCAAGCTTAATGGTTCTATTGAGCTTGCACCGATTGTTGGGCTTTCAGAGGTAATCGTAGATATCGTTGAAACAGGTACAACTCTTCGTGAGAATGGCCTTGATGTGCTTGAGGAGGTTTGTCCTCTTTCAGCTAGAATGGTAGTAAATGAAGTTAGCATGAAGATGGAGCAGGAAAGAATTGCCAAGGTAATCAATGGCCTTAAAGGTCTTCTTGCAAATGATAATAAATAATTTAATAGTAATGTTTAAATAGTTCAAATTAATTTTGATAAGATTAGAAGAGTTGATTTGTATGTAAATAGATTGTATAAGCTGATTTCTGCTAGGGATAGATTATCTGATAGAATATCTGGCCCCTGAATTATAAATCGGATTATCGATTATGGTAGATAATTAGCTTTAGGAGGATATTATGAGAAAGGTCAAGTTAACGGCACAGACAAAGAAGAATATCTTACAGGACCTCTTAAAGAGAAGTCCGAACCAGTATCCAGAGTATGAGGCTACTGTTAAGGAAATTCTTGATAATGTTAGAACAAATGGCGATAAGGCGGTATTTGATTACACAAAGAAGTTTGATAAGGCTGATATAAATGCAGGTAACGTAAAGGTTACAGATGCAGAAATTGAAGAGGCATATAAGAAGGTGGATCCAAAGGTTGTTGAAGTAATAAAGGTAGCAATTAAGAATGTTACTGCTTATCACGAGCTTCAGAAGAAGACAAGCTGGATCACTACAGAGGATAATGGTGTTATTTTAGGCCAGAAGGTTACACCTATCGGCGTTGCTGGTATTTATGTACCAGGCGGAAAGGCTGCTTATCCTTCTAGCGTTGTTATGAATATTGTTCCTGCAAAGGTTGCAGGAGTTAAAAAGATAATCATGTGTACTCCTTGTAATGCTGAGGGCGTAGTTTATGAGGGAACTCTTGTAGCTGCTCACGAGGCTGGAGTTGATGAGATCTATAAGGTCGGTGGAGCTCAGGCTATTGGTGCCATGGCTTTTGGTACAGAGTCTATTCCTAAGGCTGATAAGATTGCAGGTCCTGGTAATATTTATGTAGCTCTTGCAAAGAAGGCTGTATTTGGTTATGTAAGCATTGATTCTATTGCCGGCCCATCAGAGGTTATGTGTCTTGCTGATGAAAGTGCAAATCCACGCTACGTTGCTGCAGATCTTCTTTCACAGGCAGAGCATGATCAGCTTGCTTCATGCATACTTGTTACAACTTCAGAAGAGCTTGCTGATAAGGTAAATGAAGAGATTGAAGGCTTCTTAAAGGTTCTTGAAAGAAGAGAAATCATTCAGAAGTCTATTGATAATTACGGCTATATTTTAGTTGCTGATAATATGGATGAAGGTATTGATGCAGTTAATGACATTGCACCAGAACACCTTGAACTTGCAACTAAGAATCCTTTTGAGACAATGACAAAGATAAAGAATGCCGGTGCTATGTTCCTTGGCGAATATGCTAGTGAGCCTCTTGGTGATTACCTTGCAGGTCCTAACCATGTTCTTCCTACAAATGGAACAGCCAAGTTCTTCTCACCACTTTCAGTTGATGATTTTGTTAAGAAGAGCAGTATTATTTACTATTCAAAGGAAGCACTTTTAGCTACTGCTGACGATGTAATTACCTTCGCAAATGCAGAGGGGCTTACAGCACACGCAAATGCAATAAGAGTAAGAAAAGAAGACAATCAGTAATCCTTTAGGATTGTTATATGTTTTTAGGAGATGTGGTATTATCTTTTATTAGCTGAGGTGAAAAATGAGTGAGAGAATAGCTACAGTTACAAGAACTACTAAGGAAACTGACATTACGGTTACCATTAATCTTGATGGAAGCGGAAAGGCAAATATTGATACCGGCATCGGTTTCTTTGATCATATGCTGAATGCTTTTGCAAGACATGGACTTTTTGATCTCGATGTTAAAATAAAGGGAGATCTTGAAATCGATCCTCATCATAGCGTTGAGGATTGCGGTATTGTATTAGGTCAGGCAATAAAAGAGGCAGTTGGTGATAAGGCCGGAATCAAACGTTATGGAAGCTTTGTACTTCCAATGGATGAAGCTCTTATTTTTTGTGGTATAGACCTCTGTGACAGACCTTATCTTGGGTTTGATGAGCATTATACAAATGAGCGCTGCGGCAGCTTTGATAATTGTCTTACCAAGGAGTTTTTCTATGCTGTTTCTTATTCAGCAGCAATGAATCTCCATATCAAAGAGCTTTCAGGTGAAAATGATCATCATATCATTGAGGCTACCTTCAAGGCCTTTTCTAAGGCTCTTGATGAGGCTACCACCATCGATCCACGTATTGAAGGTGCTCTTACTACTAAGGGCAAGCTGTAATTTTGATTTAGTTAAAAAAATAAGTTTTTAGGGAGAGATTATGAAGCTTTTTCCAGCTATTGATATAAGAGGCGGTAAGTGCGTCAGACTTCGCCAGGGCGTTTTTGAAGATCAGAAGGTCTATGCTGATGATCCATATACCATTGCCGAGGAATTTGAAAAGGCAGGTGCTAAGTTCATTCACGTTGTTGATCTTGACGGTGCACTTGAAGGCAGAGGCGTTAATGAGGCTGCCATTGAGGAAATAGGAAAGCATGTTTCTATTCCTTTTGAAATAGGCGGAGGTGTCAGAAGCCTTCAGGATATTGAAAGAAAGTTAGGCCTTGGAGCAGCAAGGATAATTATCGGTACAAAGGCAGTTCAGGAGCCTTCATTTGTTAAAAAGGCGATTGAGACCTTTGGTGCAGACAAGATAGTTGTTGGGATCGATGCTAAGAACGGTCTTGTAGCCACAAGAGGCTGGGAGGATGTTTCAGATCTTACAGCTGCTGATTTTTCTATTTTTATGAAGGAGCTTGGAGTTAAGACCATCATTTATACTGACATTTCAAAGGATGGAATGCTTTCAGGTCCTAATATCCATAAGACAGTTGAATTAAAGGCTAAGACAGGCATTGACATAATTGCTTCAGGCGGTGTATCTGGAATGAATGATCTTGAAGCCTTAAATGAAGCCGGCGTATTCGGAGTAATTATTGGCAAGGCAATTTATGAAAAGCGCATTGATGTTGCTGAAGCCGTTAAAAAATATGAAGTTTAAAAATTGGTGCAGGAGGAAATGAGTATGGAAAAGAAAAAGATAATTTGCTATTTTAATGCAGAAAACGAGGCTTTTGACAGCGTAGTTAACCATGCGAAGAATTTTGAAACAAGAGGAGCAGATGAGCTTTATCTCTACAATTATTCAAAATTAGAAAATGAATCAGATTATTTCCTTCATGCATGCAGGGAAGTAACTAGAAATGTAGATATTCCAGTTACAGTTGGTGTTCATGTAAGAAAGCTTGAGGAAATTAAGAAGGCCTTCTATACAGGAGCAAAGCATGTCATTATTTCTCTTGACCATCTTCTTGATGGAACTCCATATGACGGCGATGATGAGCTATCAAAGGAAAAGAGAGAAAAAGCATTAGATCTTATTAAGCAGGGCGTTGAGCGTTTTGGTAAGGATGCCATTTTAGTTGAGTATAATGCCGTAAATGAAGAGAAAAATGACAGAGTGCTTAAGATCGATACCTTAAGTGAAGAACTTAAGAATATCGGTGTTTATAGACTTATGCTTAAGCATGTATATATTTCAGGCGGCGTAAAGGAAAAGATCGCTGCATCTAAGCTTCCTGTTATCATTAGAGATTCCCTTATGAGAAACGACATGGAAACTCTTATCAGCATGGATAATGTCGAGGGTGTTGCTACTAACTTCTATGAAGGCAAGGACATCATGGCAGTAAAGAGAAATCTTAAGGAAAATGGAATTAATGTTGATCTTTTTGCTTTTGATTCAAATATAAGCTTTAAGGATCTTAAGACTGATGACAAGGGCCTTGTTCCTGTTGTTGTTCAGGATTATAAGAATAAAGAAGTTCTCATGGTTGCTTATATGAATGAGGAAGCTTTCAATAAGACCTTAGAGTGCGGTATGATGACTTATTATTCAAGAAGCAGACAGGAGCTCTGGCTTAAGGGAGATACAAGTGGTCATTTCCAGTATGTCAAGGAGCTTAGAATTGACTGCGACAATGATACCATTCTTGCTAAGGTCGAGCAGATCGGTGCTGCCTGCCATACAGGAAACCGTTCATGCTTTTATAGAACTTTCCTTAAGAAGGAATATAGCGAGACAGATGCTTCTACAGTTCTTAAGACAGAATATGACACCATTGCAGATAGAAAGGTGAATCCAAAGGAAGGCTCTTATACAAACTATCTCTTTGATAAGGGAATTGATAAGATCCTTAAGAAGGTCGGTGAGGAAGCTACAGAAATCATCATCGCATCAAAGAATCCGGATAAGGAAGAAATCAAGTATGAGATTGCTGATTTTATGTACCACCTTATGGTTCTCATGGTTCAAAGAGGAATTACCTGGGATGATGTAATGGAAGAACTCTATAATAGAGAGAAGAAGCAGTAATGATCATATTTTCAGTTAATCATATTTGGGATTATCAGATTTGTGATTATCATATATGTGGTTGATTATATTCAAGTCTTTTGGATAAAATAATAAGAAAATTTGCTTTTTTTAAAAAAAGTACTTGCATTTTCGTGAAAATGTGTTATAATTTTATGCGGTTTTGTGCGTGGGAAAATTATGCCCATCGCTTCAAAATACAATAATAAACACACAGGAGAGTGAGTTTGGTGCCGTTTCGGTAACGGTTTTCAAAAGTTCGTGCTGCCTGTGGAAGAAAAAACCAAATGGAGGATTTATCATGAGTGTTATTACAATGAAGCAGTTACTTGAAGCTGGTGTACATTTCGGACATCAGACAAGAAGATGGAACCCTAAGATGAAGCAGTACATCTACAACGACAGAGGTGGAATTCATATCATCGACCTTCAGAAGTCAGTTGTTAAGTTAGATGAGGCTTATGCAGCAATGAGAAACATTGCAGCAAATGGTGGTCAGATTCTTTTCGTTGGTACAAAGAAGCAGGCTCAGGATGCTATCAAGACAGAGGCAGAGCGTTGCGGAATGTATTACGTAAACGAGCGTTGGCTTGGTGGTATGCTTACAAACTTCAAGACAATCGAGACAAGAATTGCTAGACTTAAGGAAATCGAGAAGATGTCTGAGGATGGAACTTTCGAAGTTCTTCCAAAGAAGGAAGTTATCAATATCAAGAAGGAATGGGACAAGCTTGAGAAGAATATCGGTGGTATCAAGAATATGAAGAGTATCCCTGATGCAATCTTCATCGTTGATCCTAAGAAGGAAAGAATCTGCGTTAAGGAAGCACACGCTCTTAACATCCCTCTTATCGGTATCGTAGATACAAACTGTGATCCAGAAGAGCTTGATTATGTTATCCCAGGTAATGATGATGCTATCCGTGCAGTTAAGCTTATCGTTTCTAAGATGGCAGACGCTGTTATCGAGGCAAATCAGGGCGTTTCTGATGCAGAGGCAGAGCAGCCAGTTGAGGCAGCTGAGGCTACAGACGTTGAGAACGCTGTTGATGCTCAGTAATCAGCCGGTTTCTGAGGCAGTACTTAATTTTTAGAGTATATGGTGCTTCAGCCTAACCTTGTTAAGCTGAAGCACGTTTTTTTAGAGAAAATAATAAAATGAATATCAAGGAGGATATAAAATGGCTACAGCAGCAGAAGTAAAGCAGTTAAGAGATATGACAGGTGCTGGAATGATGGATTGTAAGAAGGCACTTGATGCAACAAATGGTAATATGGACGAGGCAGTTGAGTTCCTTAGAAAGAAGGGCCTTGCAGCTTCTCAGAAGAAGGCTGGAAGAATCGCAGCAGAGGGTGCTTGCGTAGCATTCGAAGCAGCTGATGGTAAGAGAGCAGCTATCGTTGAAATCAACTCAGAGACAGACTTCGTTGCAAGAAACGAGAAGTTCCTTAACTATGCTAATGCAGTTGCTAAGCAGGCAGCTGAGAGTGATGCAGCAGATCTTGATGCATTCTTCAAGGAGACATGGGTTCTTGATCCTCAGTTCACCGTTGAGCAGCAGCTTTCACAGATGATCTCAGTTATCGGTGAGAACATGCACATCAGAAGATTCGAGAGATATACAACAGAGACAGGTTATGTTCATACATACATTCATACAGCTGGCCGTGTAGGTGTTATCGTTGAGCTTGAGACAAGCGTTATCAATGATCAGGTTAAGGAGTGCGCTCATGCAGTAGCTCTTCAGATTGCAGCTTTAAAGCCAAAGTATCTTGATGAGAATTCAATCCCAGAGGATTATAAGAAGCATGAGGAAGAAATCGCTCGTGAGCAGATCAATAATGATCCTAAGATGGCTAATAAGCCAGCGAATATCCTTGATAATATCGTCAAGGGTAAGCTTAAGGCAGAATTCAAGGAGATTTGTCTTGTAGATCAGCCATTCGTTAAGGATGATAAGCAGAGCGTTGGTCAGTATGTTCAGTCAGTTGCTAAGGCAGTTGGTTCACCAATCGCTATCAAGAGATTCGAGCGTTATGAGACAGGTGAAGGTCTTGAGAAGAAGACAGAGAACTTTGCTGAAGAAGTTGCTAAGCAGATGGGTGCTCAGTAATTCGAAGCTCTAAACTAAATTAGATTTAAATTTCAAGCCGGGATTTTTATAAGTCCCGGCTTTTTTCAAAATGAGGATAATATGCTTGAAAAATTAAAACTTATCCTGACTATAAATAAGACAAAGGTTCAGGAAATTGAAGTTAATGTAATTGACGGTCATATTTACTTTGATTATATCGAAAATGGCAATGTAATATCTAAAAATGATAGTAATCCGGCCATTAAAGAAGAAAACTGGATTAAAATGGAAGAAGGCCTTGGAATAGAGAACTGGCATCAGTTCTATGATAAAGGCGTTAATGATGATTTCGACGTTTTAAGGCTTCAAAATCAGATTGACATGTCTTCTTTTGGGAAAGAATGTGATGATGAATTTATAAATAAAGTCATTAATATAAATGATAAAGTGTTCAGTAAGAATCCGAACTGGATTGTTATTGAAAAAAATAGAGGCGATGATGAAATTATTCGCTGCGGTAAAAATGTAATTCCAGTGTCACTGACACGCTTATTTGAAATGCTTGAGATTTTAGTACCGAAGGCTAGTATAATCAGAAGTGACAGGCTTGATAGCCTTGTGCTTATTTATGACAGACATATCAACTCTTCTAATGGAGGCTGGAATTATTCGGAGGTTTTAGTTATAGATAGAGAAAAGGGACGTATTACCTATAACAGCAAAAATACCTATGCTAATGAATCTTCTTCTACCTTTGAGGTGGGTAAGAAATGTCATGATTTACTAGATGAGCTTGATGAAAATATCAAAACCATGAAAAAAACACCGATGCCTATTCGTAATGAAGGAACGCCTATGATGAAAATGCTTGTGCAAAGACATTCCGGTGATTTTAAATCATATTACTTTAGCTATGATAGATACGGTGTTCCAAAGTTCTGGCATGATGCGGTTAGAAGCATTAAGTCTGAAATAGGACGTGTCATGCCTACCGATATTTTTGATAAAGATATTTATGGTCATGGGTGTAAAAGCGGAGAATATATTTACTGCAGCGTAAGCCTTAATCCTGATGATTCACGTACCTTTTATTATTTAACACTTGATAATAGTCTTATGAGCGGTGATTTAGTAATTGTGGGATTTGGAAAAGAGGATGAGATTACTCTTGGCAGAATTGAAAAAATAGATTATTATAATAAAGAGAACGTTCCATACCCTCTTGATAAAATGAAATATATTATTAGGAAGGCAAGTTATGATGATCTGGCCAAGTTTTTATTTAAAGATGGCCAATAATTAATATTTTAGGAGGAATTATGAATAATAGACCAGTTGGACGTGAAAAACACGTTACAGAAGGTGGAAAGGGAGTAAACCGCAGAGGTAGTTCTGTCGGCGGAAATGGTGTTGGCGGAAATGGTAGCAGACCTAATAGTGATTCTGGAAAATCAGGGGGAAGAGCACCTATTAAAAAGCCTAATGGAAGCTCATCAGGAAGAGTTCCTGGTATGGGCATGAGCGGTCTTGGTGGTTCGGGCGCTAAGCGCGGTGGATCAATGGGCTGTCTTATTTTAGTTATTATTGTGCTGATAATAATCCTTTTATTTACAAAGTTAGGTAGAAGTCTTTTATCTGGCTTCTTATCAGCATCGTCTTCTGGGGATTCAGGTTATAGCAGTTTTTTATCTGATTTTACTAATACCTCAAATTCAAATTCCGGTTGGAATTCAAATTCCGCTTGGAATTTGGAAAATAATACTGGAAGCCTTGATAAGTCAGTTGCTTCTGGCAGCAGAGCTAAGTATACTTCTATTAAGGGAAATGGCGGAGACGTTGTTACTTTGATGGTCTTCCTTTGCGGTACAGACCTTGAAGCTAAGTACAGCATGGCTACTAATGACCTTACAGAGATGACAAAGGCTACTATTGGCGATAATGTTAATCTTCTTGTTTATACTGGTGGATGTACTAAGTGGAAGAATAATATAGTTTCAAACGACACTAACCAGATTTACAAGGTTGAAAACGGCGGTCTTAAGGTGCTTGAAGCTGATCTTGGTGAAAAACCTATGACTGATCCTGATACCTTGTCATATTTCATTAAATATTGTAAAAATAATTATCCGGCAGACAGATATGATCTTATTTTCTGGGATCACGGCGGCGGATCTATTACAGGCTATGGCTATGATTTAAAGTTCCCTAAGAGTGGTTCTATGACACTTTCTGGTATCAATAAGGCCCTTAAGGACGGCGGTGTTAAGTTTGACTTCGTTGGCTTTGATGCCTGCCTCATGGCTACTATGGAAACTGCTTTAATGCTTAATGATTATGCAGATTATCTCATTGGTTCAGAGGAAACTGAACCAGGTATCGGCTGGTATTATACTGACTGGCTTACTAAGCTTTCAGCAAATACTTCAATGCCAACAATCGAAATCGGAAAGAATATCTGTGATGATTTCGTTGATGAATGTAATAAGACCTGCAGAGGTCAGCAGACAACTCTTTCTGTAATCGACCTTGCTGAGCTTGCTAATACAGCTCCTGATAAGTTTACTGCTTTTGCTGAGTCGATCAGCTCACTTATTACTAATAAGGATTATACAACTGTATCTACTGCAAGAACCGGGTCAAGAGAGTTTGCTACATCTTCAAGAATCGATCAGGTCGATCTTGTGGATCTTGCTAATAATATGGGTACTGCTGAGGGTAAGGCTCTATATGAGGCACTTCTTTCAGCGATTAAGTACAATAAGACATCAAGTAACATGACTAATGCGTATGGTCTTTCAATCTACTTCCCATATAAGAAGCTTGGTAATGTAGATAATGCTACAAATACTTATGAGAGCATTGGTATGGATAAGAGCTATACTAAGGCTATTCAGCAGTTTGCAAGCCTTAATGCAACAGGTCAGATCGTTACAGGTGGTAGCAGTGCCGGAACAGATTCACTTCTTAACTCACTTTTTGGTGCAGCTATGGGAGGATCTTCTAATAATGGTGCTGGCAGCTCACTTGGATCTGAAGCTGTTGGAGCAATTATTGACAGTCTCTTTGATGGCAGTTCTGCTGGTACTTCATCAGACAGCCTTCTCTCAGGCATAGGTCTTTCATCTATTGCTTCAAGCTTCCTTACTTCTGGTAAGGTTCTTAGTAATGAAGACCTCAAGGCTTACTTTACTGACACTAAGAATGTTTTCGATGCAACAAAGCTTAAGTTTACCGAGGAAGACGGCGAATATAAGATTAAGCTTTCAGAGGATCAGTGGAAGCTTGTTGAGACAGCAGATAAGAATATGTATTATGATGATGGTTCAGGCTATGTGGATCTTGGCTATGATAATCTTTTTACCTTTGATGATGCAGGAAATATGATCGCTGATACCGATAAGGACTGGATTTCTATCAATGGTCAGCCTGTTGCTTATTATCACCTTACAACTCAGGGAACTTCTGATGATTATACAATAATTGGAAGAGTACCAGTGCTTATTAACGGCGATAGATCAAATCTTATTCTTGTATTTGATTCAGCTAATAAGGATGGATTCATTGCAGGTTTCACCCTTGATTATACTGAGTCAGGTGATACTCTTGCCGTTGCAAAGAATGCTACACAGCTTGAATATGGTGATACCATTGATTTCCTTTGCGATTACTGGACATATTCAGGAACATTTAAAGGAAGCTATAAGCTAGGTGACCAGATGGTTGTATCAAATGATAAGCTTACTATCAGCAATACAAATGTAGGAGATAGCAATGTAAAGATCACCTATAGATTTACAGATATTTATAATAGATATTACTGGACAGATGCCATTACAAAGTAATTTGATTTAGATTATAATTGCTATGGTTATTTTGAGCTTTAAAACTGAAATTTATAAATTTGCGGTGTAGAATCTTTTCTATACCGCTTTTTAATGGCATAAGCCTGATACCTCTACCTAATTTAATTCAGGCTACATTTACTTAATTTTTGGTAGATGAAAAGTAGTAATGTTTGCTAAATAAGTAAATAGAATTAAAAAAAGCTATATGAGAGGGGAACTCATATAGCTTTTTGATTTGCTTAAATTTAAATCAAACAAATGATTAATCGAAAGGTTTTATATTTAACAAGCACAATTTAATTACTGATAATTAAAGTTTGCTGTATAACCTGATGAGTAATCAGCTGTTTCATTTGAAACTGTATAGCCTGAAGAATAATCAGCAGTCTCGTTTGTTGCATAATCAACAATACCTGTATCTGCACTAGCTTCAGCAGTAGTATCTGTAGAAGCTGAGTCAGTAGCGGTCTGTTCATTTGCTGCCTGGAAATCCTTATATGTAACAAGGATATTCTTCTTTAAGAAGGTAGTAGGTTTGCCGCAGATTTCACAATATCTTGCGTTAGATGGACATGGATGCTGGTTCTTATGGATTTCGTTTCCATCAGCATCGGTTTCTACATCACCTTCACAGTAATTGTAAATATCTGATCCACAGATACGACAGAAGAGAGCTTTTTCGCTGAATTCTTCATTGCCACAGATTGGGCATTTTGTCATTTTGTAATTTTCATCAAATGGAACACCATCATTATAAAACATAAGATTACCTCCTATTGGGTTATTTTAAGAGTTTGATGCCACCTATAAGTGGAAGAGGATTTCCTCCTTCTGGTTAAAGGCAGCAACTGGGTTGAATATAATATTTCAATGAAAGCGCTTACTTTTGACCAAAATAAAAAAATGTATTTAAAAATACATTAGTCAGTATATCACAAAAATTAAAAAAAGTAAACCAAAATTTTTGTGCAAAACGCTAAGATAAAAATTCTATATTTCTTGATTTTTCGGTGAAAATTTGGTAAAATAGAGTATTGTGGGCTATATAATAAGTGCTTTTTGCCCTAATAAGAATTGAATTGCTTTGAGTGTAAAGGCAAATAGTAAAGATAATGATTTACAGTCAATAGTTAAAAAGTATTATGTAGTAAGGATACTTTATGAAATAAATTATAAATATGGAATGGTGATAAAATGATTTCAGATAATAGTGAGCAGCTTGTAGATTGCTGGCCGGATGAGGCGGAGCTTGAAAAACTAAGTCCGATGATGAAACTTTATATCAGTACAAGAAAGCAATATCCGGATTGCCTGCTTTTTTACAGACTTGGTGATTTTTATGAGCTTTTCTTTAATGATGCGGTGACCGCATCTAGAGAACTTGAGCTTGCGCTTACAGGAAAGGCATGCGGCCTTGAAAGACGTGCTCCGATGTGCGGTGTTCCTTTTCATGCAGTTGATACTTATATTTCAAGACTTGTTGAAAAAGGCTATAGAGTTGCAATATGTGAGCAGGTCGAAGATCCAAAGCAGGCTAAGGGACTTGTTAAGCGTGCGGTTATTAGAATTGTTACCCCTGGAACAAATTTAGATCAGGGTGCAATGGATGATTCAAAGAATAATTATCTTTGCTCGATTTTCTGCGTAAATCAGGAGGGAAAGGACGTATTCGGCGTTTCCTATGTAGATATTTCTACCGGTGATTTTTATGTTACAGAGCTTGAGTCGGCTAAGCTTGTTACTGATGAAATTGATAAGCTTGAGCCAAAGGAGCTTTTGTGCTGCCCTGAGATTGAGCTTTACGGAATTGCTTTATCTGAGCTAAAGCATAGACATGATTTTGTAGTTACTAGTCTTTCAAATGCCTATTTTGATACAGATGATGCGGCTAAAGAACTAACTGCACATTTCCATAAAAAATCTGTCCTTGAGCTGGGTCTTGCTGGATATTCTTCTGGTATTTCATGTGCCGGGGCGATTCTTCGCTATCTTCATGAGACACAGATGAATGAGCTCGGTAATATCGACGAGCTTGTTACCTATAAGTCTGGCAAGTACATGATTTTAGATTCTGCAACTAGAAGAAATCTTGAGCTGACAGAGAATATGCATGATGCAGGAAAGAAAAATACGCTTCTTTGGGTGCTTGATAAGACAAAGACAGCTATGGGAGCAAGACTCCTTAGAAATACCGTTCTGCAGCCTCTTATTGACTCAAAGGAAATTAATGATAGACTTGATGCCATTGAAGAGCTTAATAAAAATATGGTGACAAGGGAAGAAATCAGAGAATATCTCTCTAGGATCCATGACCTTGAAAGAATAATGGTAAAGATCAGCTATAAGAGTGCTAATGCTAGAGATCTTTTGTCTTTTGGAACTTCAATAAAGATGCTTCCTGATATCATTCTTCAGGCTAAGGAGCTTAAGGGTGATAGATTATCTAAGCTTGCAGAAGAAATTGATTCCTTAAGCGATCTTGAAAATATGATTTCTCAAAGCATAAACGAGGATGCTCCTTTAGTTATTAGAGAAGGAAATCTTATAAAGGCAGGCTTTGATTCAACCGTTGATGAGCTAAGAAGTGCCAGGACAAATGGTAAGGAGTGGCTTGCAAAGCTTGAAGAGGATCAGCGTAATCTTACAGGCATTAAGGGACTTAAGGTTAAATTCAATAATGTATTTGGTTATTATCTTGAGGTTACTAATTCTTATAAAAATCTTGTTCCTGAAAGCTGGGAGCGTAAGCAGACGACAGTTAATTCTGAGCGTTATACCATTCCAGAGCTTAAGGAGATTGAAAATAAGATCTTAACTGCTCAGGATAGATTAAATGAAATTGAGTATGAGATTTTTAGCTCGGTCAGAGATAAAATAGCTGAGAATTCAATGAGAATCCAAAAGACTGCAAAGGCTTTAGCAGCTCTTGATGTTTATTGTTCACTTTCTTATGTGGCTGAGCATTTTAATTATGTAAGACCTGTATTTAATAATAAGGGCTATCTTTCAATTAAGGGCGGAAGACATCCTGTTATTGAAAAAGTAATTAAGAGGGAGGGCTTTATTCCTAACGACCTTACTCTTAATGATTCTGAGGACAGAGTAGCGATAATCACAGGTCCTAACATGGCAGGTAAATCTACCTACATGCGCCAATGTGCACTTATTGTCATTATGGCTCAGCTCGGCTCGTTTATTCCAGCTGATAGTGCGGATCTTTGTATTGTTGATAGAGTATTTACGAGAGTAGGCGCCTCAGATGACCTTGCTAGCGGAAGAAGTACCTTTATGGTAGAGATGAGCGAGGTTGCTAATATTCTTAAAAATGCTACCAGGAATAGTCTTCTTATTCTTGATGAAATAGGCAGAGGTACCTCTACCTTTGACGGACTTGCGATTGCCTGGGCTGTTACAGAGTATATTCTTAAAAAGAACAGGATAGGTGCCAAGACACTTTTTGCAACACATTACCATGAGCTTACAGAGCTTGAAGGAAAGCTTCCTGGAATTAAGAATTATAATATTGCTGTAAGAGAAAATGGAAAGGATATCGTATTCCTTAGAAAAATAGTAAAGGGCGGAGCCGATAAGAGCTATGGTATCCAGGTAGCTAGACTTGCAGGACTTCCTGAGGAGGTACTCGAGAGAGCTTCTGAGCTTGTTGAGCAGCTCTCCAGCAGTGATTTAGCTGATAATGCCAGAATTATCAGTGATGCTGCTGGAATTAAAGGAAATAAAAAGGGACAGAAGGCAGAAAAGCCTTGCTTTGATGGGCAGTTCTCTTTATTTTCTGCTAATGGAGCTGAAAATACTGGTAATGCGTCAGGGGCTGGTAATTCAGAAAACGTTTTAGAAGAGAGTGTTTCTGTTTCTGTAAATTCAACTGAAAGAGAAGTGCTTGAAGAGCTTAAAATGCTTGATGTTGATAATTTAAGAGGTGTTGAGGCTATTCAGATTCTTGATGAACTTAAGCAGAAGCTTAAGACGGTTTAAATACGGTTTATAGACATTTCAAAGCTTGATAAGCTTTTAATCGATATTTGTTTTGAAAGGAAATGTAATGGCAAAGATTAATATTCTTGATGATGAGACTATCAATAGAATAGCGGCGGGCGAAGTTGTTGAGAGACCGTCTAGCGTTGTTAAGGAACTTGTAGAAAATGCTGTTGATGCTGGTGCGACCTCTGTAAGTGTTGAAATAAAAGACGGTGGCATTAGCTATATCAGAATCACTGATAATGGCAGTGGTATTGAAAAGGGCGACATTAAGAAGGCTTTTATGAGACATGCTACTAGTAAAATTGAGTCAGGTGCGTCGCTTTTAGATATTCATAGCCTCGGTTTTAGAGGTGAGGCGCTTTCAAGTATAGCAGCTGTTTCAAAGGTTACCCTCATTACAAAGACAGAGAATGAAGAAATGGGCTCTAAGTTTGTTATTGAAGGCGGTATTCAGAAGGAGTTTTCTGAAACCGGCGCAAATAATGGTACAAGCTTTATTGTTGAGAATCTTTTCTTTAATACACCTGTTAGAAGAAAGTTCCTTAAAACTTCTACAACTGAAGGAACCTATGTTAGTGAGCTGATGGAGAGACTTGCAGTTTCTTATCCGGAGGTTTCTTTTGAATATATCAATAATTCAAGGCAGATACTTCATACAAATGGTTCTGGTAGCCTTAAGGATGCAATTTACAGCGTTTATGGCCGTAACATTTCTAATAATGTTGTCGAGGTAAAGGGAATACGCAATAATAACGGTGAAATGAAAATAAGCGGCTTTGTCGGAAAGCCTGTTGTTATGCGCGGAAATAGAAATCTTGAGAATTTCTTTGTAAATGGCAGATATATTAAGGATGTAGTAGCTTCTAGATCCTTAGAGGATGCTTTTAAGCCTTATGCAATGAAGCATAAGTATCCTTTTGCTGTTCTCATGATTGAAGCAGATCCTGACATGGTGGATGTAAATGTGCATCCGCAGAAGAAAGAGGTCCGCTTTAGTGATACTCAGACGCTTTATTCTTTGATTTTCCACTCTGTTGGTGCAGCGCTTGCAAATAGCGATGGAATAAAGGATATGAACGGTGATGAGAGATTTTCCTCTGTGATAGAGCAAAACGCAAGTGAATCGGTTAAAGCAAATAATAGCTCAAATTGTGATGACAATAACAGCGTAAATAATAGTGCAAATAGTAAAGCAGATACTTCCTTTGAAAGTATATTTAATAGTGGAAGCAGCCTTGTAAGTAAGGTTTTTGACATGACCGATAATTACTCACCTGCTAATAATTCTAATAACGTTAATTTAAATAAAACTAATTCTATTAGCGCTGATTTAAATAATACTAATTCTATTAATAGTAATTATAATAACAGTAATTATACCAGCTTAAATGAAAAGAGCGGCTTTTCTTTAAATGACAGTGTTTTAAAGGAAGCTGAAAAGAATGTTGGAGCTATTTTTGAAAGTGCATCGGCTGATTTTTCGAAAGCTTCTACAAGCGCCTATTATAATCAGAATTTAAATGCCGAAGATAGAAATGTTGAAAAGGAAGGCGCGGAAAGCGCTAAATATGCGGATTTCTCTTTTAGGGAAGATTTTACAAATGGAGAAAATCCCGCAAATTCAGCTTTTGAAGGTGATATGGCATCTGAAAGTACCTCAAATACTGACTTTTCTGATTCTGAAAATGATAGTTTTGCAAAGAATCCTGATTTTGATAGTGTTTCAGAAAATAGTGCAGATAGAAATGTTCAAAACACTGGTGTTTCAGAGCCCCACATAGCAAAGGATGAAGCTTTTAAAAATCTTGATGCTGCTTTTTCAGAAGGTAGTAACAGAAGTGATATTAATTCTCAGCAGGTACTATCCTGCGTTTCTGAAGCAGAAATGGCTGATATGGCAAAGCAGGAGGAGCTTGATAAGGAATTTATGAATAGTGCTTCTGCTGATAATTACAGGATTGTTGGACAGATTTTTAAGACCTATATTATTGTTGAGATGAAGGATCAGCTCTTTTATATCGACCAGCATGCAGCTCATGAAAAGATTATTTTTGAGAGGCTCATGCACAAGGATGATAATAAGCCGTACGCTTCTCAGCTTATCAGCCCGCCTAAGATAATCACTCTTACGGCAAGAGGACATGAAGCCATTAAGACCTGTAAGAAGGATCTTGAGTTCCTTGGCTTTGAAATTTCTCCTTTTGGAGGAAATGATTATAAGATCACTGCTGTTCCTGCTGATATGTACGGAATTGACATTGATACCTTTATTTTGAATATAGTTGATGGCTTCTCTGGGGGCTATCTTCCAATGGGCAAGAACGACCTTATTAGACAAAGAATTGCTACCATTGCCTGCAAGGCGGCAATCAAGGGTAATCAGAAGAGAGAAATGAATGAGATGAAGACTCTTGTGGCTGAGCTTTTAAAGCTTGAAAATCCTTATCATTGCCCTCATGGCAGACCTGTAATTATCTCGATGACCAGATACGAAATGGAAAAGAAATTTAAGAGAGTTGTTTAAATGAAAGAAAAATTAGTTGTTATTGCGGGGCCTACAGCGGTCGGAAAGACTTCCATTTCCATAGCTGCTGCAAAGAGGCTTAATGCAGAAATAATAAGTGCAGATTCGATGCAGGTTTATAAATACATGAATATCGGAAGTGCAAAGATAAGACCTGAAGAAATGCAGGGAGTAAGGCATTTTCTGGTAGACTGCATTGAACCTACGGAAAATTATGACGTTGCGCGTTTTAAAGAAATGGCTGGTGAAGCCATGTCTGAAATAAGGAAAAACGGACATATTCCTTTGATAGTTGGAGGCACGGGCTTTTATATTCAGGCTGTGACTAAAAATATTGAGTTTTCCGATAATTCAGGTGCAAGCAAAATAAGAGATGAAATCTATGAAAGAGCTAAAAATGAAGGAAATGAAGAAGTGTATAAGGAACTTTTAAGGCTTGATCCCGAGGCTGCTGAAAAAATACATCCGAATAACCTTCAGCGTATGGCTAGAGCCATTGAATATATAACTCTTACGGGTGAAAAATTCTCTGAAATGAATAAAAGAGAAGGTCTTAAGGAATCTCCTTATGATCTGAGCTACTTTGTTCTGACCAAAAACAGGGAGCAGCTTTATAAGGATATTGAGTATAGAGTTGATCTGATGCTTGAAGATGGACTTATTGCTGAGGTAATGAGGCTTGTAAGGCTTGGGGTTAAAAAGGATATGACCTCCATGCAGGGGCTTGGCTATAGGGAAATGTATGATTTTGCAGCTAAGCTGCTTTCTATGGGCATTAAAGAAGATGAGGCATCGTTTGAAAATGTAAAAAAGCTAGCTGTTAAGGAGGTTTCTTTAATGGATGAGTTGAATGGAATCATCTATGCCATAAAAGAAAATACAAGGCATTATGCAAAGCGCCAGATGACCTGGTTCCGTAGAGAGGCAGCTAGGGGAGAATGCATTTTTATTGACAAGGATAAATTTTCATCGAATGATGAAATTCTTGAATTTATGGCTGCTAAGGTAGGCATCTAGATTAAAACTAATAAAGGCGGTTTTTTATAATGGAGAATTTTACAAAAACTGAGCAGGCTAAGCTGGATATGCTCACCGGCGGAAGTAAAAAGGCCAATTATATTGGCGGAATTATATTTGCAATAATTATGTCTGCTTTCATGATTTTAGTAGATGTAATTGACAGGGCGGTGTTTGTTGATGGCGCACCTGATAGCGGAACTAAGGGCTTTCATTACGAGATGATTGCGGTGGCTATAGTTTTCATTGTGCTTGCATTTTTTACCGAAAAGGTGCTTGTCAGTAAGTTCCATGCAAAGCCTTTTAGACTTTATGTTACTTGTATCTTAGGAATGCTTGTAATAATGCTGATTCTTATTTTTATTGGCATGGCAAATGATAAGAAAATAAGCGGTGCTGAGGAAGTAGTTGAAAATATTTATTATACCTATTCACTTGCTATTTTTGCAGAAATATTCCTGCTGCTTCTTTACAGAATTGTATTTCACATAATTAAGTCGATTTATGTGCGCTCTTTCCAGAGAAAGGAAGCTAAAAAAATCATAAGAGATGCAAATATAGCTTATAGAAATTCACATCCTGTGAAGACAAAGAACCGCAGTGCTACTAAGAAGAAGCGCAGAAAGTAAAATTATATGAAAAGCAAGTGAAATATGGCATTTGCATGAAAAAATGCTCTTTAGGGCAAAGGAAACTGAAAGAAGTAAAGTAAAGAAAAGAAAGTAAAGGTAAGGAAAATGATAGATTTAAATGCTGAATATCTGAAGATGGGTATTGATAAAAAGGTAATAGACTTTGTAAATAAAAATGAGAATAAGGTAAAGGAGAGATTTGAGAAGATCGATGAGGTTGCAAGCTTTAATTTTACCAGAGTTTTAAATGCTTTCAGAAATGCAGCCGTGTCAGAGGCAGATCTTGGCTCAACTACAGGCTATGGCTACAATGATACAGGAAGAGAAAAGCTTGAGAAGATTTTTGCAGAGCTCTTTGGCGCTGAAAGTGCGCTTGTACGCCCGTCAATTACCTGCGGAACTCATGCGCTTGCAATAGCTTTATCTGCAAATTTAAGACCAGGTGATGAGCTTTTATCACCAGTAGGAAAGCCTTATGATACTCTTGAGGGCGTAATCGGCATTAGATCTACGGATGATATTTTTGATTCAACAAAAAGAAGCATGGATGTATCTGATATAAGGGAGAGCCATGAAAATGCGGATGAGACATATAGAAGACATCTGACCGGCTCACTTGCTGAGTACGGCGTTACATATAGGCAGGTAGACCTTAAAGAGGATGAGAGCTTTGATTTTGAAGGTATTAAGGCTGCTCTTAATGAAAAGACAAAGCTTGTTACAATTCAGCGTTCTAAGGGTTATCAGACAAGACACACCTTTTCTGTTGAGGAAATCGGTGAGCTATGCAAATTCATAAAGGATTTAAGACCTGATGTTGCGATAATGGTAGATAACTGCTACGGTGAGTTCATCGAGCCTATTGAGCCGGGAATGGTAGGGGCAGACCTTGTTGTAGGCTCACTTATTAAGAATGCAGGTGGTTCTCTTGCACCTATCGGCGGATATATTGCCGGCAGAGAGGATTTAGTTGAGAACTGCGCCTATAGATTAAATGCACCAGGACTTGGCAGAGAGGTCGGAGCAACCTTAGGACTTAACAGGAATTTCTTCCATGGTCTTTTCCTTGCGCCAACTGTTACAGCTGCTGCAGTAAAGGGCTCGATCCTTCTTTCTTCATGCTTTGAGGAAATGGGCTTTAAGTGCGTTCCTTCAGCTAGTGAAGAAAGACATGACATAATTCAGTCAATAGTTCTTGGAACTGCCGAGAGAGTTATTGCCTTTGCGCAGGGAATTCAGGCAGCATCACCTATTGACAGCAATGTTACACCTGAGCCATGGCCTATGCCGGGGTATCATTCAGATGTAATTATGGCAGCAGGTACCTTTGTTTCAGGAGCTTCCATCGAGCTTTCAGCAGATGCACCGCTTGAAGAGCCTTATGCAATCTACTATCAGGGAGGTATTACTTATTCTCATGCAAAGGCTGGTATTCTTATGGCAATTCAAAAACTCTATGAAAAGAATCTTATAGATATTTAATTTTTGTTGTACTTTAGGGGGCTTTTGTGATATAATGCGCCTGTACTGTTTTTAATCTGCATTTTTTGGAGAGAAAGTGCAGGAAATATGAAAGATAATTTAACCATGAAGACTCTTCCTGAGTCAGAGCAGCCTTACTATATCTGTGAAAGGTATGGGGCGAAAATGCTTACTGATGCCCAGCTTTTAGCTGTTATAATAAAAACTGGCACCAGGGAGCTAAGGGTGACTCAGGTTGCCGAAAATCTTATTAAGGAGCTAGGCGATAAAAAGCTTGCAGGACTTATGTTCATGAGCAGCAAGGAAATGGAAAAGCTTCCTGGAATAGGAAGAATAAAAGCCATGCAGCTTGAATGCGTCTGTGAATTAGCGAAAAGGATTTCGGAGTCTAAATACAGGTCTAAGATTGCCTTTAATTCGCCGCGCAGCATTGCGGATTATTATATGCAGAGAATGAGGTTTTCACCTACTGAAAAGTGCTATGTGCTCTATTGCAACGGTGCCGGAGCTCTGCTTGGTGAAAAGGAGGTTTCATCAGGAGATCAGAAGCATTCTGTTGTGCCCCTTAGGGAAATATTTATTGAGGGCATAAGGCTTAATGCGACTGGCTTTGTGCTTTTGCACAATCATCCCGGAGGAAATCCAAAGCCTTCATCAGCTGATGTTGCGCTTACAAGGAAATTCAAGGAGGCTTCAAAGCTGCTTGATACGGCATTGATAGACCATATTATTATTGGTGATAATGAGTATTTTAGTTTTTTAGAAGCAAACATGTTGTAAAAAGGAATAAAATGGCTAATATAAATAGTGTTGTGAGGAAAAAACATAGACGCAGGGAAAAAAGGAGAGAGAAAGAAAAGAAGGAGCGCATCAATATAAACATAGATGCAAAATATTTTCTTTATCTGCTTATCTTCCTTTGCGCGATTTCGGCCTACTTTTCATACGTTTATCAGGATAAATTTGCACCTGCAAAGACCTTTGTAGGGTCTATACTTACGCCGATGCAAAATGGAATAAATACGGCCGGAAAATATATTTTAAGTAAAAAAGAGCTTTTAAAATCAAAGGAAGAGCTCATTCTTGAAAATGCAAAGCTTAAGGAGCAGGTTGCTTCTCTTGAAGCTTTAAATATTGAATATATTACTGATACTGCTGAATTATCAGAGCTTAGAGAGCTTTATTCGGTAGGTCAGAAGTATTCTGATTATCCAATGGTGGCTGCAACTGTCATAAGCCGTGATTCTACTGGCCTTTATGATGTATTTACCGTTAATAAGGGCTCTAAGGATGGCATAAAAAAGGATATGAATGTCATAGCCGGTAATGGTCTTGTCGGCATAGTTACCGAGGTCGGAAGCCATTATTGTAAAATCAGATCCATCATTGATGATACAAGCTATGTAAGTGTTATGTCAGTTCAGACTTCGGATACCTTTGATCTTCACGGTAATCTTGAAATGATGGCTGATGGTGTTGTAAAGGCCGAAAATATCAGTATTGATGCTAAGCTGAAGGATGGAGATGAGGTAGTTACCTCGTACATTAGTGATAAATATCTTCAGGGAATTTTAGTAGGTTATGTATCTGATATTAAAATGGCTTCGGATAATATGACTAAAATAGGAATCATAAAGCCTGCTTCTGATTTCATGCATATTAATAATGTGCTGATAATTACTGAGCTAAAGCAGGGCATTGCAGAAGAATAGAGGATAATAAATTGGTTATAGTTAGGATAGTTTTAGGTCTGATCGGCATAATCCTTGCATATGTTGCTCAAAGCAGCATTTTTGTTAACCTAAAGCTTGCCGGGGCAATACCTGACCTTCTCATCATAATTGTCATGATGACGGCCTTTGTCAGGGGGAGAGGTGCTGGAATGTTCATGGGACTTTTTTCCGGCCTTCTGATTGATTTTGCCATAGGCGACTTTATCGGAATGTACGCATTTATTTATTTAATTGCGGGCTATTTTGCCGGTTATTCAAACAAAATATATAATAAAGCTGACAATCTTCTTCCTCTTGGAACGGTGCTGATCAGCGAACTTATAATAAATATTTATTTATATGTATGTCAGTTTCTTCTTAGGGGAAGGGCTGTTTTTGGATATGTATTCTTTAAAATAAGTCTTCCTAGAGTAATATATACTCTTCTTGTAGCGCTTATTGTATATAAGCCAATTATTCTTCTGATTGATTTTCTCAGCAGACAAAAGTCTGACGAGGAAGATGATGAAGAGATAATACTTGAGAAGGTTTAATCGGAGGCAGTTTTGCAGGATTTTTTTGTTAAAATTAAAAAGCTTTTAAATAATAGATTTGTGCCTTTGGCAATTCTCTTTACCTTAGGTTTTTCAGTGATATTAGTAAGGATGTACAGACTTCAGATTCTTACAACAGCTACTGAAATCAGTGAGGAAAGTGAAACTACTGAAATCACCAGGGATATAAAGGCAACCAGAGGAAATATTTACGATAGGAACGGGGTTCTTCTTACAAAGAATAACGTTTCTTATTCTGTTGCAATCAGCAATACCGCAAATTTGAACAATGCGGCTAAAAATGAAATGATTTTAAATCTCTTAAATCTTTTAAAGGGACAGGGGTATGATGTAGATCTTGATTTCGGTCTTGACCTTAACTCTAATGGCACGGTTAGCTTTAACCTTGAGGATAATGCTCTTTTAAGATTTAAGAAGAATGTCTATATGCATGCCTATGTAAGTCAGCTATCTGCTGCCGAAAGAGCTGCTACGGCCATGGAGGTATTCAATTATCTAAGATATGGCTCAGGTTCAACTAAAATGTTCAATATTGATGAATCTTATAGTATGGAAGATGCTTATAAGATCATGGTCCTTAGATACAATCTTCTTATCCAGAACCCACAATATACTCAGATTATTCTAGCTACAAATGTAGATGATGTGACTCTTTCTGCTGTTAAGGAATCTTTAGGCAGCATGCCGGGCGTAGAAATAGTTAAGACAATGACAAGAGAGTATTGTTCGGATATCTACATGTCACAGCTCCTTGGCTATACAGGTCTTATTACTGATTCTGAAAGAGAAAGCATGAATGCTGCAAGAGCTGAGATTACTCCGGAGCCTTCGATTTTAGAGGTTGAAGGGGCTGATAAAACTTCGATGATTGAAAATGCCTCTAATGAGCTTACTTCCGCAAATGCCGGCACTGCAAGCTCTAAGACCATAACAGATTATTATACCTCTGACGACTATGTAGGTAAAACCGGCGTAGAAAAATCAATGGAAAATTATCTCGGAGGCACAAAAGGCACAAGTCTTGTTACTCTTGACGCTTCGGGAAAGGTAATTAAAACTGAAGTTGTAAGTGAGCCTAAGGCAGGTGATGATGTATATCTTACCATCGACTATGACCTTCAGCGTGCAATTTACGCCATATTAAAGAAAAATGTAGCTGCAGTGCTTATTTCTAAGATAAATAACAGTTATAGCTATGGAACTAAGGGCACTAGTGCCTCAGGTATTCAGATACCTATTTATGAGGTATATAATGCGCTTATTGCAAATAACGTAATTGAC
Organism: uncultured Eubacteriales bacterium; assembly: GCA_900315015.1. Lineage (GTDB taxonomy): Bacteria > Bacillota > Clostridia > Lachnospirales > Lachnospiraceae > UBA9722. The sequence continues at coordinate 27,635 of OMXJ01000021.1, forward strand.
ATTACTCAGTTTTCAAAGGAGGATGCATCTGAACTTGAAAAGCAGGTGTATTCAATATATAAGACTGAAAGCAAAAAGGTAATAGAAAAGCTTTCCGTTTATTTTGCTAAGGATAACAAAGTTTTAAATAGCGATACAGGTGAGACCATGTCAGATTATCTTTCTTATTGCTATTCAGTACTTACCTCTAATGGCATTATAGACCTTACAAAGGTAGATAAGACTGATGAATTTTACCTTGATTATTCTGAAGGTCTCATTCCACTATCAAAGCTTTTACTTCATGCCGTAGCGTCAGACTGGATCGATCTTGATAAGCTTGGCATTACCGAAGCCTTTCTTAGTACGGATGAGATTTATTCAAGGCTTTATGATTATCTGATTGACTATTTTGCTAATGACACTGACTTTGAGAAGAAAGTATATAGGACTCTTATTTTCGATAATCAGGTGACAGGAAAGCAGCTTTGCCTGTTGCTCCTTGATCAGGAGGCTGTAAAGGTCAGCGAGGCCGAAATTAATGGCCTTAAAAACGGCAGCATTTCGCCTTATGATTATATTATCGGAAAGTTAAAGAGCCTTGAGATCGAGCCTGCTCAGCTTGCGCTTGAGCCTTGCAGTGCTTCCTGTGTTGTTGTAGATGTAAATACAGGTAAGGCCCTTGCGGTTGTATCTTATCCGGGATATGATAATAATAAGCTTGCAAATAAAATTGATTATGAATATTATTCAAAGCTTCTTGATGATGAATCCTATCCTTTGATGGACAGACCTACTCAGCAGAGAACTGCGACCGGTTCTACCTTTAAGCCGCTTATGTCCTTTGCCGGCTTTGGTGAGGGCGTAATAACTCCTGAAACCTATATTCAGGATAAGGGTGTTTTTGAGCTTGTAGTTCCTTCTCCTAAGTGCTGGAGATATCCTAGAAATCACGGCTATGTAAATGTTTCTTCTGCAATTCAGCACTCCTGTAACTATTTCTATTATCAGATCGGTTACTGGCTCTCACTTGATGCAAGAGAAATGTATAATGATGCACTTGGTATATCAAAGATACAGAGCTATGCTTCAATGTTCGGTTTTGATTCTAAATCCGGAATTGAGACAGAGGAGCTTGAGCCTATTATTTCAGACACTGATGCTGTACGTACCTCAATCGGTTATTATCATAGATTTGCACCTATTCAGATTGCTAGATATGTTACGGCTATAGCCAATAAGGGTACAGTTTTTGATATATCCATGATTGATAAAGAGGTGGATCAGGAAGGAAATGTTGTACATGTTGATGAACCAGTGGTCCACAACCAGATAACTCAGTTCAGCGATGCTGAATGGAATTCAGTTCAAAAGGGCATGTGGATGGTTGTAAATACTTCAGCAGACTCACTTGATAAACTGTATAAAGGCGCAGGAGCTGTGGTAGCGGGAAAAACCGGAACGGCTCAGGTTTCTTTAAATCACCCTAACCATGGTCTTTTTATTTCTTATGCACCATATGAAAAACCGGAAATATCAGTTACTGTAGTTCTTCCAAACGCTTATACTTCAGCTAATGCGGCCTATGTTGCAAGAGAGGTCTATGGACTTTACTTTAAGGATGAAAATAAAGAGGATCTTCTTTCGGGGAATTATACCGCGGGTAACGCTACATCAATTAATATTTCTGATTAAAAATACTTAAAAACCTTTACAAAATACTAGATTTGTGTTATAATAAAGTGATTATGTTTATGATTAAAAAATAAAATTTATGCTATAAGGGGATGTTATGGCAGATAAAACTGTTATGATAAAAGGCAATAGCAGCGGACTTACGGTTAATCTCGATGAATCCGCTGATTTTGATGCGATTAAGGAAGCAGCAGCTAAAAAATTCCATGATAGTGCTAAGTTTCTTGGCACGGCCAGTATGGCGGTTGAGTTTACAGGCAGGCCTCTCAGTGAAGAAGAGACAGCAGAAATGCTAGATGTCATATCGCAGAACTGTGACATAAATGTCGTTTATATCAGCGATAATACCAAAAAAGAGCTCTTTAAGAATGCAATGGCTAAGGCAGAGGGCGCTGAAGAAGGTAGTTATGCTTTGGGAAATTCTTCTGATAAAGCGTTAGATGAGCAGAGCGCAGCATCTAATAGCGGCGTGGGTGTTACAAATGGCTATGCGAATGGCGTAAATGGCGTAAATAGCGGCGTAAATAGTACTGCAATTGATGATGCGTCAAATGTGAGCGGTGAGGTAAAAGCAGTTAATGAAGATAGGCCTGGGGTTAGCTGCGATGCTGTTATAAATGCTTCAGATGATGAACCATACAGGCTTGCAAATGAGCAGCTTGCAGTTGTAACAAAGGGGGCTGGCGCTGATAAGGAACCAGCTGAAATGTATGTTGGAAATATCAGATCCGGACAGACACTTAAATTCAAGGGAAGCGCTACCATTATAGGTAATGTTAATCCTGGCGGAGAAGTGATTGCAGTGGGAAATGTAGTTGTTCTCGGAAGTCTTAAAGGAATGGTTACTGCAGGTGCAATGGGCAATACCAAATGTTTTGTTGTTTCGACAAATCTTGATCCAATGCAGGTCAGAATCGGAAATGTAATAGCAAGATCCCCGGACCAGCCAAAGAAAAAGAGCCGCTTTAAGAAAGAGGATAAGGAAATGAAAATTGCATATGTTTTAAATACCAATATATGCATAGATACTTATAGCGCTGATCTTATTTCTGAAATATATTCTTAAGAGTGTTTTATTAGTTTTGGGAAGCTTGATTCATTAAACTTAAAAGCTAATAATTAAGTTTGCAAGTAGCTGATATTAGCTGTTATTGTCTTAAATTAAAAATAAAGAAATAAAAAAATATATTTACAAGTAAATGGAGGAAAATTTAAATGGGTGAAGTAATAGTCATCACATCCGGAAAAGGTGGCGTAGGTAAGACCACTACTGTATCAAATATCGGTACAGGACTCGCAATGCTTAATAAAAAGGTAGTTCTTGTCGATACTGATATAGGACTTCGTAATCTCGATATCGTTATGGGTCTTGAGAATAGAGTTATTTTCAATCTCGTAGATGTTATTGAAGGTACCTGTAAGATCAATCAGGCACTCATCAGAGATAAGAGACAGGAAAATCTTTATCTTATGCCGGCAGCTCAGTCTCGTGATAAGACAGCTGTTACACCAGAGCAGATGAAGCTTTTATGTGATGATTTAAAGCAGGAGTTTGATTATGTACTTATGGATTGTCCTGCAGGTATTGAACAGGGCTTCCTTAATGCTGTTGCAGGTGCTGACAGAGCTCTGCTTGTTGTTAATCCAGAAGTTTCTTCAGTACGTGATGCCGACCATGTTACAGGTCTTCTTCAGAAGAACGGCATCATGAATGACAATGTTGGCCTTATTATTACAAGATACCGTCCTGAGATGGTAAAGAACGGTGACATGCTTTCAAAGGAAGATGTCCTTGATGTTATGGGACTTAAGCTCATGGGAATTGTTCCTGAGGATGAAAATATAATTGTTTCTTCTAACAATGGTACACCTCTTGTAGGTTCTGACTGCAATGCAGGAAGGGCATATATGAATATCTGCCGCAGAATCCAGGGCGAGGATGTTCCTATTATGGAATTTGAAAAGAAGGGTTTCTTTGCAAGACTTTTCGGTAAGAAGAACTAATTATATAAAATACGGAGGAATTCAATATGGGATTTATGGATCTGTTTAAAAAGAAGGAGGTTAATTCTGGCAAGACAGCCAAGAATCGCCTTCAGCTTGCTCTTCAGGCTGACAGAGCTGGCGTATCACCTGATGTTATGGAACAGATGAAAAGAGATATTATTGCAGTAATTACTAAATACATTGACATAGATACAGAGGGCCTTGATATCAAGGTAGATCATAATGGCCTTGATGGACAGGGCGATGGCCCATCAATCTATGCTAGTATCCCTATTCGTGGTACAAAGAAGGATGAATAATTCCTTTATTTCTAAAAGAGATTAAATCATGCATATTTTCAATTTTAAAGCCTATAGCCTAAAGGATTATAAATTTCCGCTTTTTATTGCGGCGTTATGTCTTAATCTGATAGGCCTTAGGATTATCGGAATCGTACAAGATCCTGTTGACAGGCTGTATGAAAAGCAGATTTTTGGTATTTTGGTAGGTGTTTTTGTGGTAATTGCAGTTTCGATAATAGATTATCATTTTATAGCTAAATTTTTTATTATACTATATATTATAAATATAGGACTGCTTTTACTTGTTTTTTCACCTATAGGTCATGCTTATTATGATGCCAGAAGATGGATAGACATACCAAAGCTCGGACAGCTTCAGCCTTCGGAATTTTCAAAATTCCTTATAGTAATTACGATGGCGGCTTTTTTTAATCATTACAAGGATAAGCTTAACAGATTAAGGACTGATATCTGGCTTGCCGCTCTTGCTGCAGTGCCAGTGCTTTTAGTATTGTTAGAACCTGACCTTTCAACTACCATCGTTCTTACTGTTACATTTATCTGTATGGCATATGCTTCAGAGATACCATACAAGATAGTGCTACCTACACTTCTTATAATGGTTATGCTTGTTGCTGGTATTATGTGGTACGTAATGCAGCCAGGAGAAAAGATACTCATTAAGGACTATCAGATCGATAGATTTATAGCATTTCTTCATCCGGATGATCCTGCTTATGCAGATCTTAACTGGCAGCAGAACTTGGCTGTAAGGGCTATTTTACATGGCGGCCTTTTCGGCAGGATGTTTTCTAGCACGATATTAAAGGAAAGCCTTAATTGCTCGATAATTCCGGCTATCGAGAGTGACTTCATTTTTTCAGCAGTAGCTGAGATATTTGGTTTTGCCGGATGCGGTATAGTTCTGGGTCTTGAACTATTTATCGTAATTAAGGGAATAAAGATTGCCAGAAAAGCTCCTGATTTTCTTGGCAGAATGATAGCTATCGGTATTTCATCGATAGTAGCGCTTCAGACAATTGTTAACGTTGGAGTGTCTGCAATGCTGTTGCCTAATACTGGTATTCCATTACCATTTATGTCCTCTGGACTTAGTGCTCTTATGGGAAACAGTCTTATGCTAGGCGTTCTTATGAATGTAGGTCTTCAACATAAGGTTAAGGAAGAAAGTAATGGTGAATCTTTATTTTACGGAATGAGTCTTGGCTCATATAAAGGTCCACTATATTAATCACTACTGATCAAACGGCGAACAGATCGGTTAATTATTTTTCGCCATTATGGAGGAAAAAATGAATATTGGGTTAATTGCACAGGATGCAAAGAAAAAGCTTATACAGAATTTTTGTGTAGCTTACAGAGGAATTCTTGCTAAGCATGAGCTTTATGCAACCGGAACAACTGGAAGAATGATTGAAGAGGTCACAAATCTTAATGTTCATAAATATCTTGCTGGCCATTTAGGCGGCGAACAGCAGATGGGTGCTCAGATCGAGCATAATGAAATAGATCTTGTTATTTTTCTTCGTGATCCTCTTAATCCTTCACTTTTTGAAGGGGATGTAAATAATGTTGTTAAGCTTTGCGACATCCACAATATACCACTTGCAACAAATCTAGCGACTGCTGAGCTACTTATACGAGCTCTTGACAGAGGTGACATGGATTGGAGAGAATTGTATCGTTAATGGTTTTTTTTAGAAACAGAAAATTATTTAAGATTTCAATAATTACTTTATTTTCAGCTGTTTGTTTTAGCGGCTGCAAAATGAATGCAAATGATGAAATCTGGAATAAAAATGCCAGCGTTTATGGAGCAGAATCAGTAGAGGGAAATAATGAAGGTCTTTCTGAGAAGACCAGTGATGAAGCTTTTGTGTTTAAAGCAGCTTCTATATCAAGTGATTCTCCTGATTATGAGCTTATAAAGGAATATGATCCTGATTCTAAGCTTACAGGCTTTGTAGAAAATTATAATAACTCAATGGCAATGCTTATGTATGACGACGTTATTTCCTGTACAAACAATTACAGCGAGGGTATTAGCTCTGATACGGTAAATAGCTTTTATGCTCCGAGCGAGTTTTTGTTTAATATTACAGATAATGAGCCGGTATTTGCCAAGCAGATATATAAAAGGCTTTACCCGGCAAGTACAACTAAGCTTCTTACAGCTTATGTAACTCTAAAATATAATCTCCTTGATGAGCAGGTTACCATAAGCACAGATAATGGCGGAATAGATAGATACGGCGCTCAGTTGTGTGGTTTTAAGGCGGGCGATGTCATTGACATGAAGAGCCTTCTTGGGGCAATGCTTATCTATTCAGGAAATGATGCGGCATCAGAAATAGCAAGGTTTACTGCCGGGAAAATCAATGGTACTGCAACTGTAGACAGCTTTGTTGGTGAAATGAATAAAGAAATAAAGCTGCTTGGGGGTCTTAGATCGTCGTTTTTGAATCCGCATGGACTTCATGAGGACAATCATTATACCTGTGCTTATGACATGTATCTGATTTTAAATGCCTGCAATAAGATTGAGGGCTTTGATGAAATTGTTAAAAAGGGCAGCATTACTGTAAATTTTAAGGACAGCGAGGGAAATGCAAAGGAGCTTACCTTTGATAATACCAATAAAATGCTATCGGGCGAAGAAAGTGTTCCAGCCGGAGTTACGATAATCGGCGGAAAGACCGGAAGTACGCCTTATGCCGGGAGCTGCCTTATACAGATGTTTGAAAAATCTGGAAAAAGATATATTGTAGGAGTATTTGGAGCTTCCTCTGGAGATGCCTTATATAATGAGATGAGAAAACTTATGGATTTGGCTAAATAAAGGCAAAAAAAGGGTTGTTTTTTAGGCTCATCTGGTATATAATAACTAAATAGGGGATTACAAGTAAATTCACGGTATTGGGCGGTAATGGATTTACTTAAAACTTATAAATATTTTCTAAGGAGGATAAGGCGATGGTTCAGATTATTGCAGGAGAAAAGGGGAAGGGAAAGACAAAGATCCTTCTCGACAAAGTTAATGCTGAAGTAAAAGATGCTAAGGGATCAATCATCTACATCGATGCGAACGTAAAGCACATGTACGATCTCAACAGCAAGGTTCGTCTCATTGCTATTGGAGATTATGCAATCGAGTCTAAGGAAGCTTTTGTTGGATTTATTCTTGGAATCATATCTCAGAATCACGACATTCAGACTATCTATCTTGATAGCTTCAGACATGTTGCAAGCATCAAGGACGAGGAAATTGAAGAAGTAGTTTCAGCTCTTGAGGTTGTTTCAAACAAGTACGAAGTTAATTTTGTGCTTTGCATTGGCGTTAATGCGGATGCTTTGACAGAGGAAACAAAGAAGTATATCACAGTTTCACTATAATTATATTTTTAAATTCAGCATTAAAAACTTGTGGATGGCTGTGCTGATTGCTTTTTTTACAGCTGTTTATCTACAGGTTTTTAATGCATTATGTTTTATAGGGCAATAAAATAAAAGAATGGACGAATAGGAAGCAATGGCAGGAAATAATAAAAGAAGGGGAAGTAATGTAGTAAAAATAAGAATATTTAGAGGTCAGATGTTTATTGTTTACATGATTCTGATCGTTTTTGCTGTTGTTATTGCTATTTCCCTTATTAATGCAATGAAAAAGCCAAAGCTTGCCATATATGACATTTCATCAACTGAGATGTTTATTGGAGATAATTATAAAACAGCGCTTATAATACGTTCTGAGGAGGATGTAAATGCTTCGCAGGACGGTTTTGTGCGTTATTTTGCGGGAAGTGGTACAAGGGCAAAGGTCGGAGATTCTATTTTCTCAATGAGTGACAGATCTGACATTATTTCAGATGACACCTTGAAGGATAATTCAACTTTTTCCGAAGCCTCTCTATCAAAGCTTACCACTTTAATTGAAAAATACGAAAAAAATGAAGCTTCTTATGATTTTTACGAGGTTTATGACTTAAAGGAAGATTTTGAAAGTGAAATCGTTACTCTTTCGATGAATGAATCCTTTGACATGCAGTCAAAACTCGTTGGTAATTCTGATGGAAGCCTATATACATATTATGCACTAAACAGCGGTATTGTTTCATATGACGTAGATACCTTTGATGGAATATCTTTAGATACCTTTACTAGTGCTACCTTTACTAGAACCGGTGTAAATGTAGAGTCGGTCAGAACGAACAGACGCCAGTACAAGACGGGCGATAAGATATTTAAGATGGTCACTAGTGATACCTGGTACTTAGTATTTCCTATTACAGATGAGCAGTATCAGCAGTATTATTACGATAAAAATGCTATAAAGTCGCCAAAGACTATTGATTTTAGAATTGAGGATGACAATCTTTATATTTCAGCTCCATATGAGGTAATAACAAGAGACGGTGAGAATTTCATCGTAATCACCATGTATAATTATATTGCTAATTATCTAGATCATAGATTCCTTGAAATAGCAATTGGCGATATGAATCAGAATACTTTAAAGATTCCTGCAACGAGTCTTGTTAAAAAGAGATATTATCAGATTCCTGAAAATTATGTAGTTACCAAGAAGGAAGCTGAAGATGCAGGTGCATATATCGATGATGTTCAGCTCAGTATTTTTAAGAACGGTAATGCAGTTAATCTTTCAGATAAGGCAAAGGGTGTCATTCATCATGTAATTACTACTGAAGGTGTGATTACCGATAGCTTTTACCCTATCAATGCACTCTTTAACGACGATGATTATTACTACTCAGAGTATTTTGAAGAGCTTGGTAATTCCTTCGTTATTCTTGAACCGGAAAATCTTACTGAGTATATTCCTTCTGTTACTGAAATTGAAGGCGTATATAATGTAAATAAGGGCTATGCTTCTTTTAGAAGAATAGAGAGAGTTAAATCAAATGGTGAATATATCCTGATAAGGGATGATTCAGTTGGCGGACCAAGACTAAATGATCATATTGGTCTTGTAGGCAATTTGTTTGAAGAAAATAAAATTATTTACTAAGAAGGGGATTATTATGAACGGCCAGTATAATCATATAATACCTGAAAATGAGTTAGATAGTAAGGTAGATGTTGTTAAGAATCTTCTTGATATCAAGAAAAAGATTGAAGAGGCCTGTAAAAAAGCAGGAAGAGATAAGGACAGCGTAAAGCTTATTGCAGTAAGTAAAATCAAGCCGGTTTCTCTTCTATTTAAGGCATATGGTGCAGGTCAGCTTGATTTTGGTGAAAATAAGCCTCAGGAATTAAGAGATAAGCAGGAGCTTTTTAAAGAGCTATCTGCAGATAATCCGCTTCTGTATTCCGATGTAAAGTGGCATATGATCGGTGTTCTTCAAAAAAACAAGGTCAAATATGTTGTTGGAAATACAGAGCTGATTCATTCAGTTGATTCGGTCGAACTTGCCGAAGAAATTGAAAAAGAGGCAGCAAAAAAAGATGTTGTTGCAAATATATTAATGGAAATAAATGTTGGATGTGAATTTTCAAAATCGGGATTTGAGTTTAAGGATGTTGAAAATGCCATAAAGATAATCTCGAAGCTTCCACATGTTAGAATCAAAGGTCTGATGTGCATCGCTCCGATATCTAATGATGGCGGAGAATCTAATCGAGTTTATTTTAGAAGAATGAAAGCTACAGCAGATTTTATTTCATCACTTAGAATTGAAAATGTTGAAATGAAAGAACTTTCCATGGGAATGAGTGCTGATTTTAAGGTCGCTATAGAAGAAGGTGCGACAATGGTAAGAATCGGTACCGATATATTTGGACCAAGAAATTATTCGTTGTAGTTTTTAGGAGGATAAAATGCCTGATTTTAAGCGTTTATTAAAAAAAATATTTACAGTAGAGTCTGAGGAAGAAGAGACAGTTGAAGATGAATTTGACGATGAGGAGGCGTATTATGAAGATGAAGCCCCTAGAAAGAAAAAGTCAATATTCAAAAAGCCTTCTTTTAAGTTTGTAAGACCTGCTTATGATGAAGAAGATGATGAAAGAAGCGACGAGGAAGAATATAATCAGTATCTTGAGGATATGGGCAGTGATGCCGAAGAAGAAGACAGACCTTCTTCTGTAAGAAGTATTTTTTCATCGAATAACAGGGGCAAGGAATCATATGATGAGCCTGTTAATAAAAAAAGTAGCAATGTAGTAAATTTCAATGAAAGGAGTGGAGCGACAGGTAATTCTGAAAGTCGCCAGAAAACTAGTATGGTAAAGCAGATGACAGTAACTATGTTAAAGACACTCGCTGATGAAAGGTTTGTAGTTGATACTTTACTTGGTGGTGAGCCGGTAATCATTAATATCTCTGATATGGTAAGCACATCACCAGAAAATGGTCAGAGAGTTATCGATTTTATTAGTGGTGCAGCCTATGCTATTTCGGGCTCTATGGAGAAGCTTGGTGAGAATCTTTACCTTGTAAGTCCAAAGAGTGTAGATGTTACAATCGATTATGGATATAATGAGGATGGAACCTATAAGGGATCTAGATATTCTTATACCAGAACCGAGGATAGCAATAATTAAATTTTGAATCGATTTTTCAAAATGGTTTAATGAACTGCTTTATTAAACTGTTTTAAATAACTGATTAAAAAATAGATTTAATTAGCAATATAAAAAATTACGGGGTTAAATAATAAATATTAAGGGGTAAATTATTATGCTTACACCAGTTGATATTCAGAATAAAGAATTTAAGTCGGGCGGACTTGGATATGATAAAAGGAATGTAGAAAGCTTTGTTTCAAAGCTTGCTCAGGATTATGAGACTCTTTATAGGGAAAATATGGACTATAAGGATAAAATCAAGAATCTCAATTCTATGGTTTCAAATTACAGAAGCATGGAAAAAACTCTTCAGAAGGCGTTAGTTCTTGCAGAAAAAACTGCCGAAGAGACAAAGGTTGCTGCTGAAAAGGAAGCTAAGAATATTGAAAAGCAGGCAAATGTCAGAGCTCAGATTATGATTGCTGATGCAAAAGATGAGATTCGTCATATCCAGGAAAAGTCACTTGCTCTTTCAAGGCAGTTCGATGCCTTTAAGGCACAGTTCAAGGCAATCCTGCTTTCAAACCTCAATCTTTTAGATTCAGATTCCTTTAAGATATCACTTGAAAGTGATAATATAATAAAGGCGGATCTTGATATATTAAAGTCCTTCCAGAATGAAAGAGAAGCTAAAGAGGCCACTGAAAATGCTGAAAATGCCGAAGAAGTAGAATCTTCGGATTCTTTCGAGGAGCAAAAGAAGGAAGAGGTAAAAGAAGAGGAAGAATCTTCAAAGGCAAAGTCTAAGAAAAAAATCGAGCCAGTGAAGATCGTCGACGAGGATGAAGATGAAGAGGAAGAAGCTGATGCATCTGATGAGGATGAAGAAGATGAGGAAGATGATGAAGCTTCAGATACTGAAGAACCTGATGATGGCATAGATGAAGATGGAGAAATAAAGGGCCAGGGGGCTTTCAAATTCGTTGATGCAGAGGATGATGACTGATTTTTGATTCATTAATATGATAATAATCACTAAGCTATAATCTCCCTGATTATAGCTTAGTTGTTTTAAACTATAAGAAAAAATAAAGGAAATTAAGAGGTTTTTATGGCTGAAAAGACAAATGTGAAAAGACTTGATGTTGAGTATAATGGTGAATTCTGTTATCCGGTATTATTTTCAAAGGATTATTCAGGCCTTGCTGATGAGGTAGCTGCATTAAAGCCAGAGGGAAGAAAAGTATGCATAGTTACTGATAGCAATGTCGCCCCTTTCTACCTTGATAAGGTAAAGGATATTCTTGAAAAGTACTACGCAAAGGTTATTACCTATACTTTTCCAGCTGGTGAGCAGAGCAAGACTCTTGATGTAGTTACTGACATTTTAGAGAACCTTATTGAAAATGGCTTTGACAGGAATGACATGCTTGCAGCTCTTGGCGGAGGCGTTACAGGAGATATGACAGGCTTTGCAGCATCAATCTATTTAAGAGGAATTAAGTTTTTCCAGCTTCCAACAACACTTTTATCTATGGTAGATGCTTCAGTTGGAGGAAAGACAGGAGTTGATTTTAAGTCTTACAAGAATATGGTCGGTGCTTTTTACATGCCTTCATTTGTCTATATTAACATAGATACCCTTAATACACTTACTGATAAGGTTTATTTTGAGGGCTACGGTGAAATTATTAAGCATGCCTATATCAAGGATGCAGAACTCCTTGATTTCCTTGAGGAAAATGTAGATAAGCTTAAAAAGAGAGATCCTAAGCTATTATTAAAGCTTGTATATAGAAATGTAAAGATAAAGAGATATGTTGTTCAAAAAGATCCTAAAGAAAGTGGTCTTCGCGCAATTCTTAATTTTGGACATACTCTAGGACATGCAATCGAAAAGCAGTCTGATTTAAGAATGCTTCACGGTGAATGTGTTTCGGTTGGCTGCATGGCAGCTCTTTATATGTCCTATAAGCGCGGCTTTATAACTGAAAAGGAAGTAGCTAGGGCTGAAAAGCTCTTTAAGATGTTCGAGCTTCCTGTAAATATTAAGCTGGAGGATGGCTTCAAGCCTGATAAGATAATTGCTGATACTAAAAAGGATAAGAAAAAGGACGGTGCTGGAATTAAATTCGTTCTGATAAATAGGGAAGGTAATGCAATTATTGATAAATCAGTTAGTGATGATGAAATGAGAGTAGGACTTGATTTTGTATTAGTAAAGTAAGGCTTGCTTAAATTAGTAAAGTAAGGCTTACTTAAATTAGTAAAGTAAGGCTTACTTAAATTAGTAAAGTAAGGCTTACTTTATATTGTTAAATAATTGCTATAAATCAAATGCAGTATTACTCCTCAATTAAAAAAATAATGATAAGTTGGTTTATATGAAAAATATTGATGATACCTCTAAAAGAAGACTAATTCATGTTCTGATTTCGATTGTTTTAATTGCAATTCTGTTTGTGATTGATAGAGAAACAAAAGCTGTGGCAATGGAGCATTTTGGTAAAAATCCTGCTCCTGTAAGCATAATTGACGGAGTACTTGAGTTAGTCCTGGTTTTTAATACCGGAAGTGCCTGGAGCATGTTTGCCGGGAAATTAAATTTCCTTATGGTTATTACTCTTATTTGCCTCATAGTGATTTTATTTGCATATTTTAAATTGCCGTTTAAAAAGAAGTATGATATACTCCATGTTCTACTTGCAATAATCGTTGCTGGTGCACTTGGTAATATGTATGACAGAGTGGTTTTCCATAAGGTAACTGATTTTATTTATTTTAAACTGATTGATTTTCCTGTGTTCAACGTAGCTGATATTTATGTTACGGTTTCAGCATTTTTTATCGTAGTGCTTATGCTTACAAAATATAAGAACGATGAATTGATGATGGATAAAGAAAAGAAGGAAGAAAAGGAAAAAAAGGAAGAAACAAAAGAAAATCAGTAGGAAAAGGTTTATGGATTATAATATAACTATTGAAGTAGATGCAAATGACAGTGGAATCAGAATAGATAAGCTTGTTTCTGATAAGTGCCCTGAAGTGTCTAGAAGCCGCGTTAAGGAGCTTTTAGATAATGAGGGTATAACTGTTAATGGTAAAAAGGTGAAGGCTTCCTATAAGGCGACGGAGGGCGATGTTATTTTAGTAGCAGTTCCAGAGCCAGCTGCCTATGAGGCTCTTCCTGAGGATATTCCACTTGATATTCTTTATGAGGATGAGGATGTCCTGGTGGTAAATAAGCCAAAGGACATGGTAGTTCACCCTGCTGCAGGACATTTTTCAGGCACCTTGGTAAATGCCATAATGTTCCACTGCGGAGATAGCCTTTCTGGAATAAACGGTGTTTTACGGCCGGGAATTGTTCACCGCATCGATAAGGATACTTCAGGCATACTTGTAGTTGCTAAAAATGATACAGCTCATAACAGCCTGGCTGAGCAGTTCCATGAGCATTCGATTGTAAGAGAGTATTCAGCCATTGTTCATGGAAATTTCAACGAAGGAATTTATACTGAATATCATATGGTAGATGGCATATTTAAAAAGACCGTTGAAAAGGCATCCGGTGATGGAAGCACCAGCGGACTTATAGATGCGCCTATAGGGAGAGATGAAAAAAATCGTCTCCGCAATGATATCAATGTAAAAAATGGAAAGAATGCAGTTACGCATTTTACTCTTAAGGAGAATTTCAGTGCTTTTGCCTATGTTAAGTGCAGACTTGAGACAGGAAGGACTCATCAGATAAGAGTTCATATGTCTCATATAAATCATCCGCTACTTGGTGATACGCTATACGGCGGCAAGGAGAAATTCAAGCAGGAGGTTCTTACGGGACAGTGCCTGCATGCAGGACTTCTAGGTTTTATTCATCCTAGAACGGGTGAGTATATGGAATTTGAGGCAAAGTTACCTGATTATTTTACAGGAATCTTAGAGGCTCTAAGATAATCCTGAACTTAAGGTTCATGTTTTAAGGAGAATATGATGCTTATTCGTAAAATGGACAGCGTCATTGAGCGTTTCATAAAGAAAAAGACTGGCGGCATATTCAGTCTTTGCGGCATCAGAAATGTCGGTAAAACGACAATGGTATTAAATCTCATTAATAAGAATGCTGATAATGTTCTTTACATAAATTTTGAAACCGATTTTGATGCCTTTAAGTTTTTTACTGATGAATTACGATATTATGATGAAAAAATAGATTATTTTGTTTTAAAGCTTATTGCAGCTTATTATCAGATAGATGTAATGATGCTTGCGAACTTTATCATTATTTTTGATGAGGTAAAAAAGGTAGAAGGTCTTCATGAGTTTGTTCAAAAGAGCAGATATGAAATAGAGAATTCTCCTATTAAGCTGATTGAGATATCGAGCGAGGACATGACCTTTAAGCACAGGCTTTATCCGATTTCCTTTGATGAATATCTTATGCAGACGGATAAAAAATGGCTGGTGGATGTTATCAGAACGCATTTTTTAGAGCTTAGAAAAATGCCTGAAATGCTTCATGATGAAATAATTGGGCTTTTTGAAGAATATCTTATCTGCGGAGGAATGCCGCAGGCGGTGGATGCCTATTTAGGAAAGGGCACATCGCACAATGTAAAAACTATTCAAAAAAATATAATTGAGCTTATCTTGAGTGAGGGCTCGCTTTATGAAAATGTCATTTTTAAGCTTATACCGCATGAGCTGTATAATAATGACAGGTTCAAGTTTTCTGATATAAGAAAGGGCTCGACGTATAATATTTACGAGGAAGCCATAAATAGTCTCATTCAAAAGGGAATTATAAATAAATATGTCAGAAATGACAAGGACAGTAAGCTTATAAGGCTTTTTTATCCTGATTCAGGGCTTTTATATTCGTATCTGTGTGCTAGTGAAAGCAAAATTACAGAGGAATGGAAAAAGAGCGGCAAAATCATCAGGGTGCTTATTTCTAATGTTCTTTCATGGTATTTTGAAGAAAAAAGAATTAAGCAATATTTCTGGCAGTCAAAGGGAAAGGCTGTAATAGATTGCGTTGCACAGCTTGACGGCGTTGGAATTACCCCGATTGATATAATCACAAAGGGAGAGCCTTATACAAAAAATACAGCATCATATATGGAAAATAACGAGATAAGAGCGGCAATAAAGCTCTCCTATAAGGATAGCTTTAAAGAAGGAAAGGTATTTACCATTCCTTACTATGCTTATTATTGTCTTGAGGATTTTGAATCAGTATTGATTAATTGTGGTGGTTGATTATTTTTTTTTTATCGTATTAGTTAAAGAGAGGTGTGTATGTTTAAACTTTCGCGTACAGAGATCAAGAATCTGGCTACAGATGCAACAACGTATTCTAGAGGATTATCTTACTACAAAGAAGGAAGGGTAAAGTCCTTTAAGGCGGATGCCTTGGAGGGTCTTTATAGCTTTGATGTTCAGGGAAACCAGGTGTATAATGTTACCATTAGAGATAGGAAGGATGGTTCAATCGATCATAATTGTAACTGTCCTGCTAGCATCAAGAGCAAAGGTGCCTGCAAGCACGTTGTTGCAGCACTTGTTTATCTCATGAAGAGACAGGAGCGCATGAGGCTTAAGAACGAGCTTACAGCAGAGGATCTTCGCGCATACAAGGTCATTGAATATTTTAATGATGTTAATGATATTAATTTAAAGGCAAGCATTTTCCATGTAACTCCTGAATTTGTCATCGATAAGATGCTAAAGACAGATGAAGACAGGGCGATAATGATCCTTCATGCCGGCGATGATAAGCTCTATAAGCTGCAGTCTTTAAAGAAATTTATCAGCGATTATCTTACTGGTGAGAATATTCTGCTGGGAAGAGATTTTAAATTTGTTGCAGGAGAAAGTGAATTTGACAGATCTTCAAAGAAGATAATTGATATCATAGCAAGTCTTTATGATATTCAGAATATTTCAGATAGCAAGATGTTCGTTAAGGCTCAGATGTTCATGACACAGAGAATATTCCAGAGAATCCTCGAGAATATGAATGATATGGATTTTACTCTTAAGCTCTATGGCCATACCTATGAAAAGGTAAGATATATTAAGGGAAATCCGCATATCAAGTATGATC
This sequence comes from uncultured Eubacteriales bacterium, assembly GCA_900315015.1. Lineage (GTDB taxonomy): Bacteria > Bacillota > Clostridia > Lachnospirales > Lachnospiraceae > UBA9722. The sequence goes on from OMXJ01000021.1 coordinate 44,252, forward strand.
TTGATGCCTATGATGATGCAATAGTTCTAAATGTTCATGGTAAGGATCCTATAATTCCTATTACCAATAACGGAGAGCTTTTATTCTGCAATGGAAATCTTTATAGACCAAAGCCGGATTTCATTAAGAATTTCCTTCCTTTGTTCCTTACCTTTGCTGATAAAAAAGGTGAAATTGTATTTAGAAATGATTTAATGAACAGCTTCCTTACAAATGTTCTTCCACATCTCCACGATACAATGGATATTGAGATACCTGAGAGCATAAGAAGCAGATATATTGAGCCAGAGCTCAACTATGCAATATACCTTGATAAATATGAAAAAGCTGTTAAGCTTGAGCTTAGATTTATTTACGGCTCTTATGAGTTCAACTGCTTTGAAGAGCCAAAGACAGATCCTTATGTCATCCTTAGAAAAAAGGGTGAAGAGGATGAATTCATGCAGACCATTGAAAATATGGGCTTTGAACCTCATTCAGGCTTCTACCTTTTAAAGAATGATGAGCTTATCTTTGATTTCCTTCAGGAGGGCATAGAGAGCATAAGAGATAAGTGCAAGATCTATTACTCAAAGACCTTCAATAAGATAGATATAAAGAAGTCATCAGCCTTCTCAGTAGGACTTAGCGTTAAGGGAAATCTTGATCTTCTTGAGATGAATATCTCTTATGGTGATATTACCAGTGATGAATTAAAAGAGCTCCTTCGTTCTTATAGACTGAAGAAGAAGTATTATAGATTAAAGGACGGTTCCTTCCTTGATCTTTCAAATAGGGAGATTGCTGAGATATCAGAGCTTTTAGATAATCTTGATGTTTCAATCAGGACAATGGAGCCAGATAGAATTACCTTAAAGAGAAATAGTGCCTTCTACCTTAATGAGGTACTTAAGGATCAGAATATCGTGGTAAAGAAGGATGAGGGCTTTGAGAATCTCATCAATAACATAATAAATTACAGTGATGGTGATTATAAGCTCCCTGCTGGAATTAACGGTGATCCAAGACCTTATCAGGTTACAGGTTACAGATGGCTCAGAAGCCTTGCAGATAATTACCTTGGCGGTATTCTTGCCGACGATATGGGACTTGGAAAGACTCTTCAGTCCATTATGTATATTAATTCTCTTATTACCGAAAAAAAGGCTGTGGGAATGTTCATGATTGTCTGTCCGACATCACTTATTTACAACTGGATGGATGAATTTGAGAACTTTGCGCCAAAGCTTAAGTGCGTCGTTGTAACCGGAATGCCTGAAGAAAGAGAAAAGGCGATTAAGAGCGGAAAGGCTCAGGTCATAATTACCTCGTATCCGCTTATCAGAAGGGATATCGAGCTTTATAAGAATATTAATTTTGATACAGTATTCATCGATGAAGCTCAGAATATTAAAAATGCAGCTTCTCAGAATGCTCAGTCAGTAAAACAGCTTCGCTGCGCGCATAGATTTGCACTTACAGGTACGCCTATTGAGAACTCATTATCAGAGCTCTGGTCGATTTTTGACTTTGTAATGCCGGGCTACCTCATGTCACATTCTAAGTTTGTTGACACCTACGAAAAGTATATCGTATCAGCAAATAAGGATCAGGAAATTGCAGATCAGGCAATGAAGAATCTTGGAAAAAGAATTCATCCATTCATCATGAGAAGAATGAAGAAGGAGGTTCTTACAGAGCTTCCTGATAAGGTTGAAGAAAAGAAGCTCTGCGAGCTTTCAGATGATCAGAAGAAGGTTTATCTTGCATATATGTCTGATCTTAAGAATGAAATCAATGCAAATGTTAAGGAAAACGGTTTTGAAAAGAGCCGTCTTAAGATTCTTGCAGCTCTTACCAGACTTCGTCAGATATGCTGTCACCCGGCTACTTTCATTGATAACTATAAGGGCGATAGCGGAAAGCTTGACATGCTTATGGAGCTCTTACCGGATTGTATTTCAAATGGACATAGAGTGCTTGTATTCTCACAGTTTACTTCGATGCTTGCAATTATTGAAAAGAAGCTGAAGGAGGCTGGCTATAGCTACTTCATTCTCCAGGGCGATACTCCTGTTGATGTAAGACATGAATATGTTGATCGCTTTAATAAGGGCGAAGGACAGGTATTCCTTGTTTCCTTAAAGGCAGGTGGTACAGGTCTCAACCTTGTCGGAGCAGATACTGTAATCCATTACGATCCATGGTGGAACCCTGCTGTTGAAGATCAGGCAACAGACCGTGTTTATAGAATAGGTCAGGACAGAAATGTACATGTAATGAAAATCATTACAAGAGGCACCATCGAAGAAAAGATCTTCAAGCTCCAGGCAAGAAAGAAGGAGCTTTCAGATAATGTCATTACCAGCGGAGAAGTATTCATCAGTAAGCTTTCACAGGCTGATATCGAAGAAATCTTTAGCTGATGAAGAAGTTCTTTTAGATGAAATAAATTTAAGATTGGATATTTACCCTCTGTACATAAAGCAGTACAGAGGGCATTTTTATGCCTCTTTTAAGTTTTATTACTTTGTTTTAAATCACGAAGGAGCATGTATATTTAAAAAACGATTTTTATCAGAATAAGTGTGCCTGATAAAAGTGCAGGATTTCAAATGGTTATGAATTTTTATTGTAAAAGTACTATATTTAAAATGTTTAGGAATTCATATTGTAACCCTAAAGTCGTTAAATGTGTACTCAAATCAGCACTCCTAATATAAACCTATTTTTTCAAGATAGAGCGCATCACAAGAGGTCACTTCTGTATTCCATC